>NZ_OZ386212.1:647786-971679 GCF_977968315.1 Kushneria sp. EE4 | reverse complement strand
CCACCGCTGAAGGCGGCGGCCACGTTCTGGCTGGCCGCCATCGCCACCACGATGGGGATATACATCGCATTCCAGAAGTTGATCCCGCTTTCGGTACTCTCCGGCAGGTGGTCATGCGTTTTCAGATAGCCGGTCACGAAAATCAGCAGCAGCATGGCGATCCCCACGCCGCCGAGATTGGCATTGATGCCCAGAAGCTGCCCCAGCACATCACCAATGATCAGACCGGCCAGCATGCAGCCGGCCAGCAGTGCCACGCCATAAATCACCATGATCCATCTCCTTGTTGTTCGGACCGCCCGTCGCAGAGAGTCTGCGGCGGTCACGGTCGATAACGACGTCACGGATACTTTTTTGTTACGTACTGATTGGTGCTAGTGGCTGGCGGCCGCCGTTTGCTGGTAGGTATCGGCGTAGCGCTCACGCAGGACATTTTTTTGCACCTTGCCCATCACGTTGCGCGGCAGCGCATCAATGAAAAATACCCGCCCGGGCTGCTTGTAGCGGGCCAGCTTGTCCTTGAGGGCGGCCAGCACCTGCGCCTCATCGAGTCGGGCGTTATCCCGCAGCACCACCGCTGCCGTCACGCCCTCGCCCAGGTCCGGGTGATGCACGCCGATCACCGCTGACTCCGAGACTTCCGGCAGCGCGTCGATCCACTGCTCGATCTCCTTGGGGTAGACGTTGTAGCCGCCGGAAATCACCAGATCCTTGTCGCGACCGACAATGCTGAGATAGCCCTTGTCATCGATCAGGCCCAGATCGCCGGTGATGAAAAAGCCGTCGTCACGAAACTCTTCGCGGGTCTTGTCCGGCATGCGCCAGTAACCCTTGAAGACGTTGGGCCCGCGCACCTCGACCAGCCCCGTCTCGCCATCCGGCAGGGGCTTGCCGGTGTCTCGATCGGTGATGCGCACCTCGCTGCCGGGCAGCGCCATGCCGACCGTGCCGGGGCGGCGCTCGCCGTCATAGGGGTTGGAGGTGTTCATGTTGGTCTCGGTCATGCCATAGCGTTCCAGAATGGCGTGACCGGTGCGCTCGAAGAAGTCGTGATGGGTCTCGGCCAGCAGTGGCGCCGAGCCCGAGATGAAAAGGCGCATGTTGGCGGTGCGCTCGCGATCAAGCCGGGGGCTGGCCAGCAGTCGGGTGTAAAAGGTCGGCACGCCCATCAGCACCGTGGCGCGCGGCATCAGATCCAGCAGCTGATCGACATCCAGCCGTGGCATCAGCGTCATCGACCCACCCACGGTGAGGGTGACGTTACAGGCCACGAACAGCCCGTGGGTATGAAAGATCGGCAGCGCGTGCAGCAGGTGATCGGCATCAGAGAACTGCCAGGTCTCGACCAGCGCCTGGCTGTTGGCGGCCAGATTGCCGTGGGTCAGCATCGCCCCCTTGGAGCGCCCGGTGGTGCCGGAGGTATACAGAATCGAGGCCAGATCATCCCGATCCACTTCGGCGATCTGCGTCTCCTCACTGCCCGCCTCGGACTTGTCCATCAGGGTGCCGTCGCTGGCCACGCCCAGACTCTCGACATGGGCCACGCCGCAACGTTCGGCGAGCCCACGGGCCTGCTCCAGATCATCGGGGCGGCAGATATAAACCCGCGGCTCGGCATCGGTGAGGAAGTACTCCACCTCCGACTCCGTGTAGGCGGTATTGAGCGGCAGCCAGGCCGCACCCACCTGCAGTGCCGCCAGATAAAGCATCAGTGCCTGCGGGCTTTTGTCGACCTGCACCACCACACGGTCGCCCGGGCTAATCCCCAGCGCCTTCAACACGCTGGCAAAGCGGCGCGAGCGGGCCAGCACATCGGAGTAGCGATACTGATCCCCTTCGGGCGTATCGATCAGCACCTTGTCGGGATGGCGCTCGAAGTGCGGATAGAACTGCAGATAAAGATTATGGTTCATGGAAACTCCTACCATTGGATCCTTTTACCCCTGCCGCCCCGCAAGGGGCCGGGTGCCGTGCCTGCTGTCTTTAGCACCGGGTCTTTGGCGCAGGGCTCTGACCCGGGGGCTTCAACTCAGGCGTTGTCCCGCGAGACAAGACGCTTGCGCCCGCTTCTTGCCTGGCGTCGCACCTCGTTTGAGCAGACCACTGTGGCCTCCCGGCTGAAGGCTTCATGGTTCTGCTCGATGCGATCAATCTCGTAGAGATAGTTGACCATCAGACCATGGGCCTGCTGACAGCCCTTCTCGGAGGTGTCTCCCGGCCAGTTGATGCGATGCAGGCTGGCGCCGTTGCCCAGATGAAAACGCGCCACCGGGTCCAGCGGCTGCCCCTTGGCACTGCGCGCCTCCAGCAGGTAGTGCGCGGCCAGGGATCGCAGCTCGGGGGCCAGGCGCTGGCGCTCCTTTTCATCGATGGTCCAGCTTGCCTGATCCAGCGCCGTGCAGACCTCATCATCCTCGGCCAGCTCGCCCTCCTCACGCTGGGTGGCGAGCCAGCGGGCAAATCCCGGAACCGGCGAGAGCGTGACAAAGTTGGTCAGCCCCGGCAGGTCGCGCTTGAGCTCCTGAACCACCTGCTTGATCAAAAAGTTGCCAAACGAGATGCCCTTGAGCCCGGTCTGGCAGTTGCTGATGCTGTAAAACGCGGCCGTGTCGGCCTCGCCCGGCGCCACCTCCTCACCGCCGGCGAGAATGGTCTGGATGTTGTCGGGAATGCCCTTGCACAGCGCTACCTCGACAAAGATCAGCGGCTCATCGCCGGTGGCCGGGTGGAAGAAGGCGTAACAGCGCCGATCCCCCGGATCGAGCCGACGGCGCAGGTCCGACCAGTCCTGGATGGCATGCACCGCCTCGTAGCGAATGATCTTTTCAAGTACCGCCGCCGGGGTGTTCCAGCCGATGCTTTCCAGCATCAAAAAGCCGCGGTTGAACCAGGAGGCAAACAGGTGGGCAAAGTCATCATCAAGCGGGGCCAGCTCGAGATTGTCCTTCAAAAAGCGCAGCAGGTCGGCGCGCATGGCCACCAGCTCATAGGTGCCGCCCGGGCATAGATTGAGACGGCGCAAAAGGTGCTGGCGGCGCGGCTCGCACACGGAGAAAAGCTTTTGAAGCGTGGCGTTGTCCTCACGCTCGCTCCATTCCCGATAGGCCTTGTGGATGTCATCGCTGTCGGCGGCGTAGTGCTCGGCGAGCATCTCGAAAAAGGCCAGTTTGTCGGCATCATCCAGGCTTCGATAGCGCGTGAGGGCCTGCTGGGCGATCAGGATCTGGGAGGCTTCCCCGCCGCGCTGCATGAGCGTTTCACAGCTTGAGGCCAGCTGCGACAGGCTGGCGGTCTTGTCGTTGCTCTCCCCGCCGGTACTGCGAAATCGTTCACGGGTGCGACGCTCGATGCTTGATAGCAGCTCCTGGAGAAAATTCATGTTGACGTTCATGGCGGCCCTCTTCGATGGCGTGAACGGGAGTCCCGGCACCAGGCAATGCGTCTTGCTTGTCATCAACCGGAAAGTTACTGTTCATATACATGTCACCGCTTTGTTATATATAACAATCCGCGCGCCGGTCGGGGGTGTCAACATGGGAGAAAGTCTATTGAATGAAAGTCCAGGACGGCGCGTACCCCGGGCGCAGCGGCTTCGGGATCTGCTCGAGGACGCCATCGTCGAGGGCCACTACGCCCCGGGTGACCGCCTCGACCCCGAGGCGCTGGCGCGGCAGTATCAGTGCTCGCGCACGCCCATTCGCGAGGCGCTGACCCAGCTGGCCGCCTCGGGGATGGTGAAGGTGGCGCCCAAGCGCGGCACCTTCGTGGCGCGTTTGAGCGTGACCGAGCTTGTGGAGCGCTTTGAGGTGATGGCCGAGCTTGAAGGCATGTGCGGCCGGCTGGCGGCGCGACGCATGACCGATGAAACCCTGGCGGCGCTGCAAAAGGCGCAGGCCGAGTGTCGTCAGTGCATGCTCGAGGGGGACGTGAACGGCTATTACTACAAAAACGGCGAGTTTCACCGGCTGATCTATGAAGCCGGCCAGAACACCTTTCTGGCTCAGGAAGCCAGACGCCTGCACGCCATGTTAAAGCCCTATCGGCGTCTGCAGCTGCATGCCCGCCATCGGCTGGAAAGTTCGTGGTGCGAACATGAGCGCATCGTTGCGGCCCTGATGGCCGGCGACGCCGACACGGCGCAGCGCGAACTCAAACAACATGTGCTGCTTCAGGGCGAGCGGTTCAACGACCTGGTGGCCTCGATGCAGCGTCTGGGGCAGGCGCAGGCCTGATGCCGCCGCACCCGACAGGGTCGGCGGGCAGCGTCAGTTCCTTTCGCGATAGGCCGTGTAGGTCTGCCGGGCGCGGGAGAAGTGCTGCCTGACGGCCTGGTCGGCGCGTTCGGGGTCGCGGGAGAGCACGGCATCCAGAATGGCCTGATGCTCTCCGGCCACCATCTCCAGATAGCGCCGCGCCGCCTCGACGTTCAATTCGTTGTCGACCAGCCGGGCCCGGGGAATGGCCTCCTGGCTGAGCGGCTCATAAAAGGACAAAAAGAAGGGGTTGTGCGTCGCCTCAATCAAGGCGTGATGAAACCGGTAGTCCTCGTGACGGGCCTGTCGGCCCTCTTTCATGGCTTCCTGAAAGGCTGCGTGGGCGCTTTCAAGGCGGCGTGCATCATCATCGTCATGGCGCTCGGCGGCAAGCGCTGCGGCGCGCGGCTCCAGCGTCAGGCGAAGCTCCAGCACATGCAGAATGTCTTCCACCGTATTGGCACTGATGCGCCGCGCCGGTGACGGCGCCGACTGCCGCGCCTGGATGACGCGCGTGCCGATCCCGCGGCGGGTCTCGATCAGCCCCGAGGAGCGCAGATGGGCAATCGCCTCGCGCACGGCGGTGCGACTGACGCCAAACATGTCACACAGCTCGCTTTCCGTGGGCAGCTTGTCGCCCACGGCGATCTGCCCGTTGGCGATCGAGGTTTCCAGCTGCCGGGCAATCTGCCCCGAAAGGCTGCCCTGCTGGGTAATGCGTTCAAGCTTGAGCGTTTTCATGTTGACCATCTGCTGTTGTGTAGTGGCAGGTATCGATCACGCGCGAAGACAATGCCGTGCAGATCGCACGGCATTTGACCGATCGGGCCGTCCTGGCCTTTGACAGCGTCACACGGGCGTTAGTGCCGCCTCACCGGCCAGTACCCGGGTCATGTTGTCCGCGGCCAGATCGCACATGGCACTGCGCGTTTCAAATGTCGAAGAGCCGATATGCGGCAACAGCACGGCATTATCAAGCGACAAAAGCGCGGAGTCGGACGCCAGGGGCTCGCGCTCGTAGACATCAAGGCCTGCGTAGTAGAGCGTGCCGTCCTGCAGACAGGCGATCAGATCCGCTTCGCGGACCACCTGCCCGCGCGAAATATTGATCAGGATAGCCCTGTCGCGCGTGGCGGCCAGCAGCTTTCGATCGATCAGCCCTTGCGTGTCTTCCGACAGCGCCACGGTCACCACGATAAAGTCCGACTCGCTGAAAAGCGTCTCCAGCGAGACCTGACGGGCGTCAAACTGCTTTTCAAGTTCCGGCTTGTCACTGCGGTTATAGAACATGACCGGCATGTTGAAACCGTGATGACCGCGCTGGGCGACCGCCTGACCGATCCGCCCCATGCCAACGACCCCCAGCGTCTTGCCGCTGATGTCGATACCAAAGTCATCGCGACCCAGTGAGGCCTGCCATTGACCGCCGCGCACCTTGCGCTCCATCTCGCCGGCGCGTCGGGCCGCCATCATCAAAAGCAAAAAGCCGGTATCGGCCGTGGCGTCGGTCAACACCTCGGGCGTATTGGTCAGCACGATATTGCGCGCCTGGATCTCCTCGAGCGGATAGGCATCAACGCCCACCGACACGCTGGCGATCACCTTCAGGCGCGGCGCCTCATCCAGCAGTGCCTTGTCGAACCTGACGTTAGAGCCGATAAAGGCGTCTGCATCAGACATCGCCTCTTTGAACGCTTTTTTATCCTCGTCATCGGCCAGACGCTTGAAGTGCGTCACCTGGTGGTCGGCCTCGAGCCGAGCCAGCAGTTCCGGATAGAGCTCGTGGACCACTACAATCTTGTGTGTCATGTCATTGACCTGTCAGTTTGAAACGGCGTTGGCTTTTTTGTCCCGCCAGGAAGCGCGCAGGGAGAAAACGACAAAGATCAGCGCCAGAACCAGAAAGCCCACGCTGATGGGACGGGTAAAGAAGGGTTCCCAGCTGCCGTCAAAGGTCTGCAGTCCGCGACGCAGGTTGGTTTCGGCCACGCCCCCCAGAATCAGCCCGATCACGGCAGGCGCCACGCCAAAGCCGAAACGGGCCAGGAAAAAGCCGAGCACGCCCAGCGCCATCATCAGATACACATCAAAGTAATCGCTGTTGATGCTGAAGACCCCGATGGCGCAGAAGATAAAGATCAGCGGCAGCAGGTAGTGCTGTGGCACGCGCAGAATGCGCACGAACAGCCGAATGCCCCACCACTGCACGAACAGCATCATGATGTTGGCCAGCAAAAAGGCCACGAAGATGCCGTAAATCAGCGTCGCCTGGGTATCAAAGAGCATCGGGCCCGGCTGGATGCCCTGAATCATCAGACCGCCGATCAGAACCGCCGTGGCCCCTTCACCGGGAATACCCAGCGTCAGCATCGGGATCAGCGCCCCGCCCACCATGGCATTGTTGGAAGACTCCGAGGCCACCACGCCTTCCGGGGCGCCCTTGCCAAACTCCTTTGAGTTTTTGGAAAAGCGCTTGGCCTGGTCATAGGCCATGATCGAGGCGATGCTGCCCCCGGCCCCCGGTACGGCGCCCACGCCGGTACCAATCAGCGAACTCATCAGCAAAAGCTTCCAGTTGCGCAGCACCTCACGCATGCGCGGGAAGGCGCCTTCAAGCGCGTTTTCAACCTTCATGGAGGGGCGCTTTTCATGCATCTTTTCCATATCCAGCAGCAGCTGGGAGACCGCAAAGATCCCCACGATCACGGCCAACAGGCTGATGCCGGTCAAAAGCGACATCTGCCCGAAGGTCAGGCGCAGCGCGCCGGTCACCTGGTCGGCGCCGACCGTGGACATCAGCATACCGATCAGCCCCACAATCAGTCCCTTGATCAGCGAGCCGCCGGAGATCGACACGATGATCATCAGCCCCAGAATGCTCAGGGAGAAATACTCGGCCGCCCCGAAGCGAAGGGCCACCGAGGCGATCAGCGGCGACACCAGCATCAAGATCAGAGCACTGATGGTGCCGCCCAGAAAGGAGGCCGCCACCGACAGACCCAGCGCCTTGCCGGCCCGACCGTTGGCCGCCATGGGCGCGGCGTCAAAGGTGGTGGCAATCGAGCCCGGCGTGCCCGGCATGTTGAGCAAAATGGCCGGTACCGAGCCGCCGGCAATGGCGCCGCAGAAGGCGCCCAGCAGCATGCCGATACCGGCAATGGTATCCAGCCCGTAGGTCAGCGGCAGCAGCAGCGCCACGGCCATGGCCGCCGAAAGGCCCGGCAGCGCACCAAGAATAATGCCTAAAAAGGTGCCGGCCAGTATGGCCAGCAGGGTCAGTGGACCAAAGAGCTGAATGGTCTCTGTCAGTGTCTGCATAAAACCTCCCGATATTCAGCTCAGAATCTGACCTTGAGCAGCTCGACAAACACGCCGTAGATGATGCCCGTACCGACCGGGGCAAAGGCAATGACCCGTGCCCAGAACGCCGGCTTTTTCAAAAGCCCCTTGCGGTCGGCAGAAATCAGACAGATAAGAAGAGGCATTAATAGCAGGTAAAAAAACGTGGAGATCAAAAATCCTGCCATGCTCATTACCCAGATATAAGCGGTGCTGAGCACGATAAACAGGATCAGATTCAAAAACCCCTGCCGCGAAATGGCCGGCAGGTTATCCGCTTTTTTTCCCTTTAAAAGGCAGGCGATCACATTCAATACGGCCAGCAGAGCGATAATGAAGGTAATCACGCTCGGAAAGGTCGCCGGCGCAATCGAGCCATGCGCCCCGCCGGGAATATCCATGGCCGCCAGGCAGAGAAAGGCGGCCACGACGGCCAGCAATAGACTGAAAAAGGCTTCCTGAAGATGACCTTTCATGACCCTGCTCCTCAGCTGTTCTCGCTGGCAACCTCTTGCGCCACCGGGATCAGTTCTTCTGCCAGATCATCGACATACTGGTTGAATTCCTCACCGGAGCGAAAATCCACATGAATGCCCAGCTGCTCGATGCGCTTGACGAACGTCGGGTCCTGGGAGGCTTTTTCGAGCGCACTCAGCCAGCGCTCTCGGGTCTGCTCGTCCATGCCCTTCGGTGCCGCCACGCCGCGCCAGTTGGAGATGTCGATATCGTGCCCCAGCTCTTTCATGGTGGGCACCTCCGGCAGGGAGTCACTGCGCTCGCCGCTGGTTACCACCAGGGGGGTCATCTGACCGGATTCCAGCGCGCTGCGAAGGTCCATCGGGTCCATGACCACACCATCAATGTGCCCGCCCATAACGGCGGCCGTGGCATCAGGGGCGCCCTGATAGGAGATGGTGTCAAAGTTGGCGCCAAGCTCCTTGCCCACCAGCACGCTCATGATGTGCGTGGAAGAGCCGATGCCGGCAAAGCCGATTTTCAGGCGGCGGTTATGTTCGCCACCGGGCAGGATATCCTCGACGCTGTCGATGCCGAGTTTGCTGTTGACCGCCAGCACATAGGGCACGGAATAGAAGCTGGCCAGATAGTCAAAATCTTCATACTTGAAGTTGACGTTGCCCATGCCCTGCTGGGTAAAGACCTTGTTGTCGATGGCGACAATCGTATAGCCATCGGGGCGTGCCTGGATGGTTTTCATGAACCCGATCGCCCCGCCACCGCCGGTCAGATACTGGGGAATGATGTTGACGCCCAGATCCTGTTCAAGCCCCTGCTGCAGCGACCGAATCAGATAATCGGAACCCCCACCCGGCGATGCCGGCGAGATAAAGGTGATGTCATCATCCGGAAAATCGGCAGCCATGACCGTTGAAGAGACTGTAACCATGCTCACGGCCATGGCGATGGCAACATACCCTTTCTTCAAAGCAAATTTTTTCATGACTGACCTCATCGATAGCCTGTCTTTTAAAAAGTCATACATCATACATATACAGATAATACCTGTTTTAACGGCTGTGACTCTGCTTCTTTAGTTCATGAACCGACCATCGTATAAAGACAAAAAGGGCCTGCCTTGCGGCAGACCCTTTCGATGCAATCTCAATGGATTGTTAAATCAGGGCATCAGCTTTCGCGCTTGCCATCCACCAGGCGGTTGAGCTGGTAGGGGTTGGCATCACGCAGGGCTTCCGGACGCAGCGCATCCGGCAGATTCTGATAGCACACCGGGCGCAGGAAACGCTTGATGGCGGCCGTGCCTACCGAAGTCGTACGGCCATCGGAGGTTGCCGGGAACGGCCCGCCGTGAACCATCGCATCACTGACTTCGACACCGGTCGGCCAGCCGTTGACCAGGATACGACCCGCCTTGCGCTCGAGAATCGATACCAGCGGCCGCGCGCTTTCCATGTCGGCATCATCCATCTGCAGTGTGGCCGTCAGCTGGCCTTCCAGATGCTCGGCTACGGCGGCCAGCTCATCGCTGTCAACGCATTCGATGATCAGCGAGGTGGCGCCGAAGACTTCGTCCTGCAGCTCGACATCGGACAAAAAGGTCTGCGCCGAGGCAGTATAGAGACCGGCCTGACAGGCGTTGATGCCCTCGCCGACCGGCCCGCGGCCCAGCTCGGTCACACCGCTGTGCTGCGCCAGACGCTCGACACCTTCACGATAGGCCTCGCTGATGCCGGGCGTGAGCATGGTCTGGGCATTGGCATCGGCCAGCGCTTCGGTTGCGGCCTGCTTGAAGGTCTCAAGCGTTTCACCCTTGATGGCAATGACCAGCCCCGGATTGGTACAAAACTGTCCGGCGCCCATGTTCAGCGAACCGACAAACGCCTTGCCCATCTCGCGACCGCGCGCGGCAAGCGCTTCCGGCAGCGGGAATACCGGGTTGATGCTGCTCATCTCGGCGTAGAAGGGAATCGGCTCATCACGCGACTGCGCCACTTTCCACAGCGCCATGCCGCCGTTGCGCGACCCGGTAAAACCGGCCGCCTTGATGCGCTTGTCGCCCACCAGCGCTGTGCCCACGTCGCGGCCCGAGCCGTACATCAGCGAGAACACGCCTTCCGGCAGATTGCAGCGCGATACGGCCTTTTGAATGGCGCGGCCGACCAGCTCGGATGTGCCCGGATGGGCGCCGTGCGCCTTGACGATGACCGGGCAGCCGGCCGCCAGTGCCGAGGCGGTATCGCCGCCGGCGACCGAGAAGGCCAGCGGGAAGTTGCTGGCGCCAAAGACCACGACCGGGCCCAGACCGATGTGGCGCTGGCGCAGATCGGTACGCGGCATCGGCTGACGATCCGGCATGGCCGGGTCAACGCGCACGTCCAGCCATTCGCCGTCACGTACGACGCGAGCAAAGGTTCTCAGCTGACCGCAGGTACGCCCGCGTTCGCCCTGAATACGCCCTTCGGCGAGCCCGGTTTCAGCCACCGCGCGTTCGATGAGCGCATCGCCGATGGCCTCGATCTCTTCGGCCACGGTTTCAAGGAATACGGCGCGCTCTTCCAGCGACGTCTCGCGGTACGAGTCAAAGGCCTGCCAGGCCAGCGCACAGGCCTGTTCGACCTCGTTGCTGCTGCCACCGTTGTAGACCGGCTCGAGCTTGTCGCCGGTTGCCGGATTGATGGCCTGAACCGGATCGCGCGTGCCCTTGATGGCGTGCTGTCCAATGAGAAGTTCGCCTGTCAGTTGCATCTTTCTCTCCTGATGGTTGCGTTGCGTCTTGCCGGGTTCAGCGCACCAGCGCGGGGCGCTTGGGATCGAAGGCCCAGCCGTCGATCAAATACTGCATGGCGGTGGCATCGTTGCGGGCGCGCACATCCAGCGAGCGATAAAGCGCATGCGCCTCATCGAGCTTGCCCTGATCCAGCGTCACGCCCAGTCCGGGCGTTTTCGGTACGGTCAGCTTGCCATCACGAATTTCAAACGGCGCCTCGGTCAGGCGCTGACCGTCCTGCCAGATCCAGTGGGTGTCGATGGCCGTGATCTCGCCCGGACAGGCCGCGGCCACGTGCGTCATCATGGCCAGCGAAATATCAAAGTGGTTGTTGGAGTGCGACCCCCAGGTCATGCCCCATTCGTTGCACAGCTCACCGACCATGACCGCGCCCTGCATGGTCCAGAAATGGCAGTCCGCCAGCGGAATGTCGACCGAATTCATCTGAGCGGCGTACTGCAGCTGTTTGAAGTCGGTGGCAATCATGTTCGTGGCCGTGCGAAGACCGGTGCGGCGCTTGAACTCCGCCATGGTCTCACGCCCCGACCAGCTGCCTTCCTGACCACAGGGGTCCTCGGCGTAGCTGAGAATGTCGCGAATCGGCTCCAGCACTCGAATGGCCTCCTCCAGCGACCAGGCGCCGTTGGGGTCCAGCGTCAGTCGCGCCTCGGGGAAAATCTCGTTCATGGCGCGAATGCAGTCGGCTTCCTGCTCGCCCGGTAGAACGCCTCCCTTGAGCTTGAAGTCACGAAAGCCGTAGCGCTCGTGGGCAGCACGGGCCAGTTCGGCGACGGCGTCCGGCGTCAGCGCCTCCTGACAGCGTAGACGCTCCCAGTCATCGCGCGGGTTCTCGGCGCTCAAGTAAGGCAGATCGGTCTTTTTGGGATCGCCCAGCAAGAAGAGATACCCAAGCGCCTCGACCTCATCACGCTGGCGACCCATTCGGCCCAGCAGATCGGCCACCGGCATTTCGACGGCCTGGCCGTAAAGATCCAGCAGCGCGGATTCGATGGCGGTCAGTACATGTACCGCCACGCGCAGGTCAAAGGTCTGGCGGCCCCGCTCTTCCGGCCCGCCCTGGGCCAGCAGGTTTTTGGCGTTGTTGAGCGTACCGCGCCAGGCATTGAGACGGGTGCCTTCCACCAGCGAACGGCACTTTTCGAGCCCTTTCAAAATCCCTTCGCTGGAAGGAATCTCTCCCACGCCCTTGTTGCCGGCATTGTCTTCAAGAATCAGAACGCAGCGCACAAACCATGGCGCATGACCGCCGCTGAGATTGAGCAGGAAGCTGTCATGACCTGCGACCGGCACAATGGTCATGCGTGTAATGGTAGGCAGTGACATACAGGGCTTCTCCTATGAATGGGGAGTCGTTTGGCGACGGTTCTGCCACAGGGTGAAAAACAAAAAGGCTGCAGAGACCAGCAAAAACGTCAGGCTGATCGGACGCGTGACCAGCACGCTCCAGTCGCCACCGGAGAGCAAAAGCGCCCGGCGAATATTGGATTCAGCAATCGGCCCCAGAATCAGGCCCAGAATGACCGGCGCCGTACCAAAGTCATAACGGTTGAGGAAATAGCCCAGCACCCCGAAACCCAGCATCAGATAGACATTGAAAATATCGGCGTCAACGGCGTATACCCCGATCACACAGAACATCAAAATCAGCGCCATCAACAGCTTGCGCGGTACCTGCAGCACCTTGACGAACAGCTGAATGCCGAACCACTGGATCAACAGCATGAAGATGTTGGCGACAAAAAACGCAATGAAGATGCCGTAAATGATCGAGCCGTTATCGGTAAAGAGCGTCGGCCCCGGGCTGATGCCCTGGATCATCAGACCGCCCATCAGTACGGCCGTGGCCGCCTCGCCGGGAATGCCCAGCGTCAGCATCGGGATCAGTGCCCCGCCGACCAGCGCATTGTTGGAAGACTCCGAGGCCACGATGCCTTCAGGATGGCCGGTGCCGAATTTCTCCGGCGTTTTCGACATCTTTTTGGCCTGATCATAGGACAGAAACGAGCCGATACTGCCGCCGGCTCCCGGGATGGCGCCAACGATCGTGCCGATCACCGAGCTTGAAGCCAGCACCTTCCAGTAGCGCAGGGTTTCCCCCCAGCGCGGACGGGCGTGATCCATCTTGTTCTTGCTGTGCTCGACGGGGCCGCCGCCGAAGTAATCGACCACGTCCTTGAGCACCTGGGAGACGGCAAACAGCCCGATCAGCGCCGGCAGCAGATTCACACCGGTCAGCAGGGACAGGTTGTTGAAGGTATAGCGCTGTACGCCCGCGACCGGGTCAGTCCCTATCGTGGCAATCAACAGCCCGATCAGACCGGCCACCAGCCCCTTGATCAGCGACTTGCTGGACACGGACGCAATAATGACCAGACCGAAGATACTTAGCGCAAAATACTCGGCCGGGCCAAAGCGCAGCGCGAAGTCGGCGATGGGCGGGGCCAGCAGACTCAGGACCACGGCGCTGAAAATGCCGCCGATGAACGAGGCCACGATACAGATGCCCAGCGCCCGTCCGGCCTCGCCCCGACGTGCCATGGGGAAGGCGTCGAGCGTGGTGGCCACCGAGGACGGCGTACCGGGAATGTTCAAGAGTGTGGCCGACACCGAACCGCCGGCAATGGCGCCGCACAGCGTGCCCAGCAGCATGCCCATGCCCATGACCGGCGGCATGCCAAAGGTCAGCGGCAGCAACAGCGCAATGGCCATTGCTGCGGTCAGCCCCGGCAACGCGCCCATGATCAGGCCGAGCAGCGTGCCGGCACCAATGACCAGCAGCACATGCCACTGGAAGACCAGCCCGAGCGCCTCTACATAATCTCCCATGTCATACCCCCATCACGCCGATGGTGGGCAGCACGATTTCGAACCCCACCGAGAAGATTAAAAAGATGGCAACCGACACCACGGCAGAAAATAGCGCCAGCATGAGGACACGGCCGATGGCGATGTTCTCGCCGGGCTGACGTGCCAGCACGCTGACCAGCGCCACACACAAAAAGATAAACCCCGCCGTGGAAAGCACATAGCCCAGTGGCTCCAGCAGCGCGGCATAAAGCACCAGCAATAGCGCCACCGCACACCAGCCCACCACCGGTACCCAGGCCGGTGAACTGCTCGGCTCATCGGATGTGTCACGCGCCAGCAGTGTGCCCGCGATCAGCCCTCGCACCATCGAAATCAACAGCAAAATGGCGATGGCAGAGGAGATGGCGCGCGGGAAAAACGCGGGGGAAAGGCTTCCCCCCGCGGCATTGGCCGGCAAATGCCAAGCCTGCTGCAGAAACCAGCCCGCCAGCGCCAGCAGCACCAGGTGAAACAGGGCATCGCTGCGTGTTTTAACCATGTTCAATACTCCCCGGCCAACCTTACTGGCGGATCGCCCTGGCTTCTTCGATCAGCGGTTTGGAGGTTCTTTCGACAAACTGGTCCAGCTCGTCGCCATACAAGGGACTGATGTCTGATCCCATGCTTTGCGCGGCCTTCTGGAACTGGGGGTCCTCGACGGCCTGCTTGACCGCTTCAACCCACTTCGCCTCGATCTCCGGATCAAGCCCTTTCGGTGCGGCAATACCGCGCCACTGCGACAGCTCGAAGTCGTAACCGGCCTCGGTCATGGTGGGCGTATCCGGCAGTGCGCCGCTGCGCTCTTCGCCGGTGGTCACGATGGAGACCAGGCGGTCGCCGTTGATGGCGGACACCACCTCGGAGGGATTGAGCACCACGCCGTCGATATGGCCGCCCATGGCGGCAGAAACCGCTGCCGAACCGCTGTCAAACGGGATGACCTGCATGTCCAGACCCAGCTCCTCTCCCAGCATCAGGGTCATGATGTGCGTCGATGACCCGACCCCGGAGGCGCCCATGCGCAGCGGCTCACCGGATGCCTTGCGCTCGGCAATCAGGCTTTCCAGATCCGACCAGTCATCGTTGGGACGCACGGCCATGACGTAGGGCTCGACCAGCACGCGGGCGATGTAGTCAAAATCATCCTTTGTGAAGGCAACGTTACCCAGCCCTTCCAGCGTAAACGTGGCGTTGGTCGGAATGGTAACGGTATAACCATCGGGCTTTGAGGCGATCGCGCGAGAAAAGCCCACGGCACCGCCACCGCCCGAAATATTGCGCACCACGATCGTGGTACCCAGCGCCTTTTCAAGCGATGGCTGCAGGGCACGGACCACGTTGTCCGCGCCGCCGCCGGCCGACCAGGGCACGATGAACTCGACGTTTTTGGACGGGTAATCGGCCGCCATGGCCGCACCGCTGGCCAGTATCGTGGCAGCGCCCAGTACGCTCAGTAACCTTTTCATGTCATTGACTCCCTCGACTGCCCGTACAGGCAATGGCCTGCCCGGGCAGGCGGTCGTAAATAGTTAACGAACGCGCTCGATCAGCACCTTGAGCTTTTCGACTTCTTCGGCATTGGGCATGGTCAGCGGCGCACGAACGTTGCCCCCCGGGTAGCCCACCTGAGCAGCACCGGCCTTCACCAGACTCACCGCATAGCCGCGGCACGTATCGCGCAGCTCGACAAACGGAATGAAAAAGTCACTGGTCAGGCGAGCTACGGTCTCGTGATCGCCGGCGCGCAGGGACTTGTAGAAGTGCACCGCCATCTCCGGCACGAAGTTGAACACCGCCGAGGAGTAGGTATTCACGCCGATGGAGAGATAGGCTTCGGCGAAGATTTCGGCCGTCGGCACGCCACCGATGTAGATCAGGCGGTCGCCCACGGTCTTGATGGTGGTGTTGAGCGACTGAATGTCACCGCGACCGTCCTTGAGACCGATCAGATTGGGGCAGCGATCAGCCAGCGCCTTGACGGCCTGGGCTTCCAGCGCGCCGTTGGCACGGTTGTAATAGATCACGTTGAGGCTGGTGGAATTACAGATTTCGGCGGCGTACTCGACGATGCCTTCCTGCGAGCACTCGGTCAGATAAGGCGGCATCAGGAGGATACCGTCAGCACCGGCGGCTTCGGCGGCAGCGGCGTGCGCCTTGGCCATGGTGATGCTCTGGCCGGCGCTGGCAATGACGGGCACACGGCCTGCGGTCTCTTCCACGGCCACGCGGACCACTTCACCGAACTCTTCAAGGCCCAGATTGAAGAACTCGCCCGTACCGCCGGCCACAAACAGCGTGGAGATCTCGTATTCGAGAAGCCATGCGATGCGACGGCGATAGCTTTCGGCGTCGAATTGGCCGTCGCTGTCAAAGTCCGTGACCGGGAAGGAGAGCAGGCCATCGCCTGCGGCACGCGTAACGTCAGCTCGTGAAAACGTCATAATGGGTCCTCTGAATTGGCCTGCCCCGCCGCACGGTGGAGCGTTGAAGCTACTTTGTCATACATCATACTTTTAAAGCCATTATACGAAGGGCATAGGCTGCCCTTCGAATATCTGTCAGGCAGTAAAGGTCTGATGATTGATCGTCCACTGGCGCGCCTGCTCGGTCAGGGTAATGCCCAGCCCCGGACGGTCCGGCACGATCATGCGGCCATCGCGGGTTTCGAGCTCTTCATTGAACAGCGGCGCCAGCCAGTCGAAGTGCTCGACCCAGGGTTCAGTGGGATAGGCCGCTGCCAGGTGCAGGTGAATTTCCATGGCAAAGTGCGGCGCCAGCTGCAGTCCGGCCTGAGAGGCGAGCGTGGCAAGCTTCAAGAACTGGGTAATCCCGCCAATGCGCGGGGCATCGGGCTGGATGATGTCGGCGCTGCGGTGCTCGATGAGTTTCACGTGCTCGGCAACACTTGAAAGCATCTCACCGGTGGCGATTGGCGTATCCAGCGCCGCGGCCAGTGCGGCATGGCCTTCGGCGTCGTGGGCATCCAGCGGCTCCTCGATCCACACCAGCTCGTATTTCTCCATGGCGCGGCCAAACCGCAGCGCGCTGGCGCGGTCCCACTGCTGGTTGGCATCCACCATCAGCGGCACGTTGTCACCGATGTGGGCGCGCACCGCGGCCACCCGTTCCAGGTCGATGCGCATGTCGGGCTGGCCGACCTTGATCTTGATGCCGGCGATGCCGCTTTCCAGCGAGTGCGTGGCGTTTTTGAGCACCTCATCGATGGGCGTGTGCAAAAAGCCGCCCGAGGTGTTGTAGCACTGCACCGAGTCGCGGTGCGCGCCGATGAGTTTGGCCAGCGGCAGACCGGCACGCCTGGCCTTGAGATCCCACAGACCGATATCGACCGCGGCGATGGCCTGGGTCGACACCCCGCCCCGCCCGACCGATGCACCGGCCCAGACGAGCTTTTGCCACAGCTTATCGATGTCGTTGGGATCTTCACCGATGATGGCCGGGGCGATTTCACAGGCGTGGGCGTACTGGGCATAGCCCCCGGCCCGCTTTGAGTAGCTGAAACCGATGCCGGTGTGGCCGTCACGCGTGGTGATCTCGGCAAACAGGAAAGAGACTTCGGTCATCGGCTTTTGCCGTCCGGTCAGCACCTTGGCATCGCTGATGGGCGTGGCCAGCGGCAGCAGGACGTGAGAGAAGGTGATCGAGGTAATGGCATCAAAGGACATGGGGACTCCAAAGGCACGTGGACCGACCCGGGACGAGGCTGCGGCCTGATGATGTTAGCGCTATCATTGCGCGTTACACGGCGCCTCGTGTCAATCGGGACCAAGGTCTAATTCCGTCGATGTCGTTGACGCGATAACAGCCTGACGCGCCGACACCCTTCAGGCTCGAGGCGACAGCGTGGTCTGGCGGGCAATGATTTCAAAGCCGACATCCAGAACATCGCCGACGTGATCAGACCGAGGGGTGCCAAAGCGCTGCAGAAGATGCCCGGCGGTCAGGCGTCCGATCTCGGCGCCATCGATTCGTACCGTGCTCAGTGCCGGCCAGGTGGCGGCGGCAAAGCTCATGTCGCCAAACCCCATCACTGCCAGCGTCTGTGGCACGCTCATGGCACGGCTTTGCGCCTCGGCAATGACCCCCATGGCCAGCGTGTCCGAACTGCAGACAATCGCCTGGCAGTCGGGCATGTCCGCCAGCACGGCCGCGGTGGCCGTTCGCCCGCCGACCAGGGTTGCCGGTATCTCCGCCCAGCGGGTAATGACCTCGATGCCGGCGTCCGGGCGGGCCTTTTGTTCCACGCGGATGCGGGCATTGAAGCCCTCGGCGCGCTGATGGGAGCGCGGGTCATCGGCCATGGCCTGCCCGAAGCGCTGATAGCCACAACCCAGCAGGTGCTCGGCGACCGCCGCCCCCACGGCGTGGTGGGAAAAGCCGATCAGCATATCCAGCGGGTCCTTGCTCATGTCCCAGATCTCGACCACCGGAATACGCGCGGCCTTGAGACGCGCTCGCGTGGCGCTGGAGTGGCGGGTGCCGGCCACCACCAGCGCATCCGGGCGCCGGCTCAATACGGTCTCGACCACCGCGGCTTCCTCCTCGGTCTGGTAGCCGGTCAGCCCCAGCAGCACCTGATAGCCCTCCACCGCGAGCGTATCGGTAATCGACTGGACCACATCGGCAAACAGCGAGTGCGCCACGGTCGGCACCAGCACCGCGACCATTTTGCTGCGACTCGACGCCAGCGCGCCCGCCACGCGATTGGGCACATAGCCGGTCTCGATCACGGCGCGCTGCACCCGCTCGCGGGTCCGCTCGCTGACAAGTTCCGGCTGGTTGAGGGCCCGCGACACGGTCATGGCGGCCACCCCGGCCGCAGCCGCTACATCGCTCAGACGCACGGCGCCGGTCGCGCGCGGGTTGTCACGACCGCCGTCGGGCGTCTTGTCAGAGCGGGTATCGGGAAAACGTCCCATGCATCTCTCCAGCAGAACCTCAAAAATACGGCGAGCGTCATGTTACAGCCAGGGCGTGCATGCGCGTAATACCGTTTCACCCCCGCTTCGGGTACCGCCCTACCCTGTGCTGGAGCTTGCCCTGCAACGATAGTCGAAATGATAGCGCTAACAAAACCTGCGTAAGATGCTCACTGCTGTCCGAAGGCAACCGTGGGCGAGGATGACACTGCCTGGCGGTCGTCATGTCTTTACCCCGAGAGGGAATTGCTGCACATGAAAAAGACACTATCCGTACTGATCATGGCCACGGCCATGCCGGCAGCGGCCTGGGCGGCCGACTACCCGACCAAAAATCTCGACATGCTCATTCCCGCCTCCCCGGGCGGCGCCGCCGACACCCTGATGCGGGCCCTTCAACCCGGCCTTGAATCAAGCCTTGGGCGAACCATTGTGGTGCGCAACATGGGCGCCGGCGGCGGCGCGCTGGCACTGACCCGTACCGTGACGGCCAAACCCGATGGTTACACCCTGACGCTTGCCAACAACCAGAATTTCACACTGGAGGGTCTGGGCAACGTCGGCTTCAAGTATCAGGATTTTGACTATCTGGCCCGTATTACCGAAGAGCCCTATCTGCTGGTCAGCAACAACAACGACCAGTGGCAGGACGCTGAAGGCCTGGTGGCGGATCTCAAGGAGAGCGGCAAGCCGCTGCAGGTCGGTACGTCCGGCGTGGGCTCGTCTACCTACGTGGTGGCCTCGATGCTGGGCAGCCAGCTGGGTGTTCCGGTCCAGGTTGTGCCCTTTGACGGTGGCTCACCGGCTATTTCGGCGCTGATGGGCGGCCATGTGGACGCCGTGGTGGTCAACCCTTCCGAGGTGCTCTCCCAGATTCGCGGCGACCGGTTGCAGGCAGTACTTTCTACCGGTGCCCAGCGCAGCGAGCTGCTGCCCGACGTCAAGACCATGCAGGAGCAGGGCTATGACCTGGCGGTCAGCCAGTGGCGCGGCATTGCCGTACCCGCCGGCGTCGATGACGAGGTCGAAAGCGCCTGGGTCGAGGCGGTCAAGCAGGCCATCGAGGCGCCGGAATTCAAGCGCTTTGCCGAAAGCACCGGCGTTGAGGTCAGCCCGCTGTTTGGCGAGGAACTGGACGCCTACGTCACCGATATGGCCGAGGTCATGATCCCGGCCTCACGCAAGGTCGCAGAAGACAACAACCAGTAGTCAGCACGATCAGCGTTTAAAACCGTCAGCCATCAGGACAATCAACAATCACAACGATGCGCTGGTCCATTGCGCCGCCCTGTCGGGCGGCGTTTTTGTTCCGGTCGAATCAGGACCGGGGCCTGTCACCCGCCAGACGCTGTACTTGCGACCAGATGTCCGGGTTGACCACGATATCGGCGCTGTCATGGCGACGATGAAACGTGGACGCGCCCGGCCAGCGCACGGCACGGCCGGACTCATCCGGCGCCGCCTTCGACAGATGCGCTGTCATGTCATCCACCATCGCCCGGCAGGCATCGATGCCACCGAGCTGGTCAGGATCAAACACCATGAACACCTGTGAACTGCCGGTCCCGCTGCCGCGCTCGACGGTGTCGATCTCATGCGTTGCCCGCCCCTGTGACAGGAGTGCTGCCATGGCATCAAGCAAAATGGCCAGTCCCGAGCCCTTCCAGTAGCCGATGGGCAGAATGCGTCGAGTGGCCTGAATGGCCTGCGGATCACAAGTGAGCTGTCCGCTGTCATCGAACCCGCCCGCTACCGGCAGCTGTTCGCCGCGTTCCTTCAGCACGCCCAGACGGCCATAGGAGAACTGCGACATGGCCATATCCAGTACCAGCGGCGCTCGCCCCCCGGGTACTGCCATGACCAGCGGATTGTTGCCGATACTCTGCTCGCTCGCCCCCCAGGCCGGCATGCAGGATTCTGTATTGGTCCACATGATCGCAGCCATGCCCTGCTCCACGGCCTGCCAGCCGTAGGTACCTCCGCGCATCCAGTGCGTGGTGTTGCGCACGGCCACAAGCCCCATACCGTGCTGCCGGGCCAGCGCAATGGCGCGCTCGGTGGCCCGCATGGCGTGAGGCACGCCCAATCCCAGATGCCCGTCGTAGACCTCCAGCGCGCCCAGCGCCTGTACCGACTCGAAGGCCCCATGAGGGTCCACCCAGCCGCGCGCGAGGTAATCCACCAGCCGTGGAATACGGTCAAGGCCGTGGGAGCTCACCCCGTCACGGGTGCTTTCGGCGTGAACCCTTGCACATACGGTGGCATCCTCAGGCGTCAGGCCGGCACGCCGCAGGGCCCGTTCAATCACATCCTGCAGGGTTTCAAGAGTGACGCTTATCATCCTGACCCTCCCCGGACGACGTCACGGCGACACGCCCGGCGCGATAGTTCTGCCACAGCGTCAGCGCCAGAAGCCCCACGGCAATGACCAGAAAGGTCAGGCTGATGGGCCGGGTGACAAACGGCGTCCAGTCGCCCTCGAACGCCTGCAGCCCGCGGCGCAGGTTGGATTCGGCGATCGGCCCCAGAATCAGGCCCAGAATGACCGGCGCGGTGCCAAAGTCATAGCGGTTGAGGAAATAGCCCAGAATGCCAAAGCCCAGCATCAAATAGAGATTGAAGACGTCTCCATCCACGCCGTAGACCCCGATAAAACACAGCACCAGAATGGCCGAAAGCAGCTGTTTACGCGGCACCATCAGCACGCGGATAAACACCTTGATGCCCAGACACATGATCAACAGCATGAAGATATTGGCCACCAGATAGGCCAGAAAAATGCCGTAAACGATGCCGCTTTGATCATCAAAGAGCATCGGGCCGGGGGTGATCCCCTGAATCATCAATCCGCCAAGCAGCACCGCCGTTGCCGCCTCGCCCGGAATGCCCAGCGCCAGCGTCGGGATCAGGGCGCCACCCAGCAGGGCGTTATTGGCACTTTCCACCGAAACGATGCCGGGCGCATACCCGGTGCCGAATTTTTCAGGATGTTTTGAAAACCGTCGCGTCTGATCGTAGGCGACCAGTGAGGCAATGCTGCCCCCGGCGCCGGGCACGGGGCCGACAACCGACCCGGAGAGAATGCCCGCCAGCAGCGCCCGCCAGTTGCGCAGCGTTTCCATGAATCGGGGGCGCGCCACATCCACGCGATGACCACTCTCCTTCAGACGCTGATGCGGGTCATACTCGAAGGCATCCTTGAGCACCTGGGAGACAGCGAACAGACCGATCAGCGCCGGCAACAGATTGATGCCGGTCAAAAGCGACAGCTCGCCAAAGGTAAAGCGGTCCACCCCGGTGATGGGGTCCGTACCGATAATGGAGACAAAAAAGCCGAGCAGCCCGGCAATCAACCCCTTGAGCAGCGACTTGCCGGCCACCGAGGCGATGATTACCAGTCCGAACACGCTCAGCGAGAAATATTCGGCCGCCCCGAAGCGCAGGGCAAAATCCGCGATCGGCGGGGCCAGAAGGCTCAGAATGACCATGCTCGCCACACCGCCCAGAAAGGAGGCCACGATCGACAGTCCCAGTGCGCGCCCTGCTTCGCCCTTTTGCGCCATGGGAAAGCCATCGAAGGTGGTCGCCACCGACGAAGGCGTGCCCGGAATATTGAGCAAAATGGCCGGGATCGAGCCGCTGGCACCGGCGCCACACAGCGCGCCCAGCATCATGCCGATCCCCATGACCGGGGGCATGCCGAAGGTGACCGGCAGCAGCAGCGCCACCGCCATGGCCGACGTCAGCCCCGGCAGCGCCCCCATGATGATGCCCAGAAGTGTGCCGCCGGCAATCGCCAGCAGCGTGGTGAACTGCATCACCATACCCAGTCCATCGAGATAGCCGGAAATCATGAAACGCTCCCAGGGGTCATGCCGCGCCCTCAATGTCAGGCAGGTAGCGGAATTTCAAACAGCTCGGTAAACACATAAAAGATGACAACGGACAGTATCCCGGCGAAGGCCACCGCCCCGGCCAGGCTTTTGGCGCGACCGGCGGGCGTCATGTCACGCCAGGTGCCGCCTGTCAGCAGTAGCCCGACGACACACAAAAACGTAAAGATCGCCGTGCTGAGGATATAGCCAAGCCTTTCAAAGATGAGGATATAGACCAGTGCCAGCGCCACGATCAAAAGCCACTGCGCCACACCGCGCGAAGAACCGGTGCGCCTGCCGGCATCGGCTGTCTGCCATTCGCGAAAATCCTTGATCAGACACGGCACGGCAAACAAAAAGACCAGCGCCGAGATCAGCATGGGAAAAAACGCCGGCGACAGGTCGCCGACGATCTCGATGTCGGGCAAAGTCGTCGAGACAGCAAAGGCAGCGATTGATGCGATCACCAGCAGCAGATCAAACAGCGGCTTGCCGATATCACGTTGCATGTTCATGGCTCCATCACTGAAGGCACAGGCGCCCACCGTCGCCTGCCCCGAATTGGCACGCCGCCCTCGAAAGGCGGCGCACCGAACGCCTTACTTCGCCAGATCACCCGCGGCTTCACGCATGACGTCTGCCGAGTCGTCGATAAAGCTGTCGAGCTCGTCACCGTAGAGCGGCGCAAGCTGCGTACCGAGGTTTTCGGCCGTTTCCTCGTAGGAGCCATCGGCCACGATCTGCTGAAGGGCCTCGACCCACTGCTGCTCGACCTCCTCGGGGATGCCCTTCGGCGCTGCGATACCGCGCCATACCGTCAGCGTCAGGTCATAGCCCGACTCCTGAAAGGTCGGCACGTCAGGCAGCGAATCACTGCGCTCGGCGTAGCTCATGGCCAGCGCCGTCAGTCGACCGGAGGCCAGCGCCGAGCGCAGCTCCGAGCCGCCCAGCACCACCGCGTCCACGTGGTTGCCCATGGCTGCCGAGATCGTCTCCGACCCGCCGGGATAAGGGATGATGTTGAAGTTCGCGCCGGTGCGGTTTTGCATGGCCACCGCGGCAATGTGCGCCGAAGAGCCAACGCCTGACACGCCGACCCTGACGCGATTGCCTTGTTTTGACGCCTCGATCAGACCGGCCAGATCCTGATACTTGTCGTTGTCACCCACCGCGATCACGTAGGGCTCTTCGATGACCTTGGCGATGAAGTCGAAATCATCATGGGTAAAGGCGACGTTGCCCATGGCTTCCAGTGTGAGCATGGCGTTGCTGGCCGCCAGCATGGTGTAGCCGTCGGGCCTTGAAGCGGCCACTCTTGAGGTACCGACTGCACCGCCCCCGCCGGCGATATTGCGAATGACCAGATCCTGACCCAGCTGCTTTTCAAGCAGCGGCTGCAAGGCGCGCACGAAGGTGTCGTTACCGCCCCCGGCGGAAAACGGCACGATCATGTCGACACTTTTGGTGGGATAGTCGGCCGCCATTGCGGGGCCGGCCAGCACCATGGTGGCTGCGACCGTCAGCGTACTCAGTAATCTTTTCATGATTGTTTTCCTTGTATTGAAACAGTCTCTAGCGCACCAGTGCCGGGCGCTTCGGGTCGAACGTCCAGCCATCAATCAGATACTGCATGGCCATGGCGTCGTTGCGCGCGCCGGCCGGCAGGGCACGATAAAGTGCGTTGGCCTTGTCGATTGCCTCCATGTCGAGCTCGATGCCCAGACCCGGCGCGTCGGTGACGGCCACGTGGCCATCGATGATCTCGGGGGATTCACGAGTCAGGCGGGCATCGCCTTCCTGCCAGATCCAGTGGGTATCCAGCGCGGTGACCGATCCCACGGCCGCCGCGCCGACCTGAGCGAACATGGCCAGCGAAATATCGAAGTGATTGTTGGAGTGTGAGCCCCAGGTCATGCCGTGGTCGGCGCAGAGCTGCGATACACGCACGGCGCCGGAAAGCGTCCAGAAGTGCGGATCGGCCAACGGAATGTCCACGCTGCGCAGCATCAGGGCGTGCGCCATCTCCCGCCAGTTGGTGGCAACCATATTGGTCGCGACCGGCAGCCCGGTGGCGTGGCGGAATTCGGCGAGAATCTCGCGACCGGAAAAGCCCTCTTCGGCGCCACAGGGATCTTCGGCGTAGGCGAGCACGCCGTGAAGGTCTTTGCAAAGCGTAATGGCCTCCTGCAGGGACCAGGCGCCATTGGGGTCGATGGTGGTACGCGCCTCGGGAAAGGCTTTCGACAGCGCCGTGACGGCCTCGATCTCCTGCTCACCGGGCAGCACACCGCCCTTGAGCTTGAAGTCGCGAAAGCCGTAGCGGTCCTGTGCAGCCTGCGCCAGCTCCACGACACGCTCTGGCGTCATGGCCGCCCTGTCGCGCTGGCGATACCACTCATGCGACTGGTCAGGCGTTGACTGGCGGTAATCCAGCGGCGTCTGCTCGCCGTCACCGACAAAAAAGAGATAACCCAGCACCTCGACGCGGTCACGGCGTTTGCCCTCGCCCAGCAGTTCGGCCACCGGCACGCCCAGATGCTGGCCCATCAGGTCCAGCAGCGCGGCCTCAAGCGCCGCCACGGCATTGACGCGCAGCTCAAAGGTCCAGGCGCCCTTGCCGAAATCGTTGAAATCGGCGCGCTGACCGCTGGCCGCCAGCGTCGAGACCATCGAGCGCAGCCGACCCAGCGACTGGCCTTCAACGACCTGGCGGGCCTGTTCCAGCGAGCGCTGAATGGTCTCGCCGCCCGGCGCTTCGCCGACGCCCGTTCGCCCGGCACTGTCTTCCAGAATCAGAATATTGCGCGTGAAAAAGGGAGAGTGCGCGCCGCCCACGTTAAGCAGCATGCTGTCGCGCCCGGCCACGGGAATGACCCGCATGGATACGATGGTGGGTGTCTCGGTATGTGGCGCCATGGCAGTCCCCTGGTGGCTGAAGGTTCGCGGGTGGTCACCGTTGTGACACACGCCGTCACGACCACCTCATGAAGAGGGCCATGGGGGGTGTGCCGCGTTCTGAAACACGTCGTATGGCGTCGGCTTCAGATGGCTTCAATCAACGGATGCGGGCAACCAGGGTGTCATACATCATACTTTTGAAACTACGCGACCTTGGTCCATTGAACTTTGGACATAAAGGTTCAGGACCCGCCACAGGCGCCGCGGGCCGGCCCGCCGACAGGCGAAAGCGTTGAAAGGATCGACTGCGCAGGCAGGCCGAACACACAACGCGGGTCCCCAGATGCTCATGGGGACTCGACGTCGTCAGGACATCTCAGGCGGGCGCTATCTCAATCGTCAGGGTGGCCGGTCGCGGCGAATTTGCCGCCCTGATAGACCACCGTGGGGTCGTCAGGGTCAATCTCGCCGGCAGCAGCCTCGGTCTCCGCGCGCCAGGGCTCGGAGCTGTCCTTTGGCACCCAGCCCAGAAACGAGGACTTGCGGTTGTCCCACCAGCCTTCATTGTTGTTTGAGACGCCATAGATCACCGTACAGCCCAGCTTCGGCGCCACGAACGCCCGCTCCAGCAGCGCCACAAAGTCTTCCACGCTCATCCAGGTGGCGAGCATTCGGGTGTCGGCCGGTTTGGGAAAGCACGAACCGATCCGCACGTTGAGCGTTTCGACGTTGAACTTGTGGTAGTAGAGACTGGCAAGGTCCTCGCCGAAGCATTTGGAGACCCCGTAGAGCGAATCGGGCCGGCGCGGCGAGTCGGTATCAATGTGTGTCGTGCGCGGATAGTAGCCGATGGTGTGGTTGGAGCTGGCAAAGACAACCCGCGGGCGGCCGTGATGACGAGCCGCTTCGTAAAGGTTATAGGTGCCGATGATGTTGGCCTGAAGGATATCCTGCCAGGGCTTTTCGACCGAGATGCCGCCCAGATGCACGATGCCATCACAGTCGCGCACCAGCTCGCTGACGGCGGCGGCATCGGAGAGTTCGCAGCGCACGATCTCTTCGTGATCGCCCTCCTTTTCCATCTCGACGATATCGGACAGTCGCACCTGGCGGGCCAGACGTGACAGATAGGGACGAAGGGCCTGCCCCAGCCCGCCGGCGGCGCCGGTCACAAGAAGACGATTGAGCACGGTATTCTCCTTTGAGAGGTCAATGGTACGGCAACCGGCATCATTACCGGTCTTACACGTGACACTGCAGCGCCCGCCCCGCCTGCCGGGCATCCCTTGCAAAATACATGGTCTATGTCGACAGCCGCTCGATGGCCTGAATCATTTTTCCGGACTGCGCCGACTGCGCGGCGATGTCGTCACGAAGCGGTCGGGTTTTCTCGGCAAAAAGCGCCTGATCGACCTGAATGAATTCAACGCCCATGTCCCGGCCTGCCGTGATCACTGCCTGTTCGCTCGCCCTTTCCCACGCCTGCTTTTGAAACAGCATCGACTCGTGGGCGGCCTGATAGAGTGCGTCGCGCTGGGTGCTCGACAAACGTTCAAGCGTTTGTGATGAGATCACCAGCATGTCGGGCACCCGCGTGTGTTCATCGAGGGTGAAAAATTTGGCGACTTCACCATGGTTGGCCGTTACCAGCGCCGTGGGGTTGTTCTCGGCGCCGTCAACAACGCCCTGCTGCAGCGCGGTGTAGAGATCGCCGAAATCCAGCGGCGTCGGACTGGCCCCCAGCAGCTGCGTCATGGCAATGGCTGTGGCGCTGGGCTGGACCCGAATCTTCATATTGTAGAGATCTTTCGGGGTATGAATCGCACGTGTGGCATAAAAGCTGCGCGCCCCGGAGTCATAAAAGGTGACGCCCTCAAAGCCCCGGCGGCGCGAGGCCTGAAAGAGTTCGCGGCCGATATCGCCGGTCAACGCCTGGTAAAAGTGATCACGACTGGTAAACAGGTAGGGAACGTTGAGCACCGAAAACACGGGATCGAAGGCTTCCAGCTCGCTGGCATTGGTCTTGGCCATGTCGAGGATGCCGCGCTGCACGAGCTCGACGGATTCGCGCTGGGTGCCCAGCTGCGCGCCGGGGTAGATGCGCAGGCTCACCGCACCATCGGTCAGCTCGACAAGGCGCTCCCCCATCATGGTCATGGCCTTGTGCACGGAGTGATCGGTGGTGAGATTGTGGCTCAATCGCAGCTCCTGCGCCCCTGACCGCGCCGCCCGGGAGGCCATTGCCGGTCCCAGAAGCAGTGCTCCGGCCGTCAGCGTGCAGAATTTACGACGATTGATCACGCGGCCGGACTCCTCAGCAGTACCAAAATTTTTGAAAGCTAATCAGCCCTTTGCGATGACGTCAAAGCGACCAATGTCCAGGTTGATGGGCCCTTCGAATCCCGACATGCTGGCCGGAATTTTTTCAGGTCATACATCATACAAGGAGAAAGCGTGATGCCCTCGCCGCAAGGGTTGTTTCTCGCACTCAACCGGGTGTCCTCCTTGCTTGATCGCATTCTGGGCGCGATGTTGATCGGTCTTTTCTTCGTGCTGGTTGCCGTGGTCGTCATTCAGGTCGGCAGCCGCTATCTCACCGACTCCCCCACCACCGCCACCGATGAAATGGCCCGCTTCGCCCTGATCTGGCTGGGGCTTCTGGGGGCGGCCTACGCCTCGGGCAGGATGCGCCATCTTTCCATCGATCTGCTGCCCGAAGCGCTTGCCTGGCCTGCCAGGCGATGGCTTTTGTTCTTCCTTCAGCTGCTGGTGCTCTTCTTTGCCGGCTACATCATGCTCTACGGCGGCACAAGCCTTGTCATGACAACGCTTTCGAGTGCGCAGACCACGCCTGTTCTGGGCTGGTACATGGGCTGGATCTATCTGGCCCTGCCGCTGTCCGGCGCCTTTATCGTCTTTCATGCCTGCCTGCAGATGCTGCATCTTGTCTTTTCAGAAAACGCGCCGAACCAGAAGGGAGATGACCGTCATGGTGATTGAAGCCGCCCTTTTGTTCGGGACGTTTTTCGTTTTGATGATGCTGGGTCTGCCCATTATCTATGCCATTGGCCTGGCCTCACTGGCCACGCTGTGCACCGCCTTTTCACTGGATACCAGCGCCTATGTGGTGGCACAGCGCATGCTGGCAGGGCTCGACAGCTTTACACTCTTGGCAATTCCCTTTTTCATTCTGGCCGGCAGCCTGATGAACCACGGCGGCATTGCCATTCGCCTGATTGATTTGGCAAGGTTGATCGTGGGGCGTCTGCCGGGCGGTCTGGCGCACTGCAATGTGGTGGCCAACATGCTCTTTGGTTCCATTTCCGGGTCGGCCGTGGCCTCCTGCGCCGCCGTCGGCAGCGTCATGACGCCGCTGCAAAAGCGCGAGGGCTATGAGCCCGGCTACGCCGCCGCCGTCAATATCGCCTCCAGCCCGGCCGGGCTTCTCATCCCGCCCAGCTCCACCTTT
Source organism: Kushneria sp. EE4 (assembly GCF_977968315.1). The sequence goes on along the minus strand of NZ_OZ386212.1, from coordinate 942,796 downwards.
ATCGTCTACTCACTGGTCTCCGGCGGCACATCCATTGCCGCGCTGTTTGTGGCCGGCTATCTGCCCGGCCTTTTAATGGGCCTGGGGCTGATGGTGGTGGCCGGGGTGATCGCCAAACGCCGCGGCTACCCGACCTCACCCCGCCCTTCCGGGCGGGATGTCGTGACCACGCTATTGCACGCCATACCCTCGGTGCTTTTGATGGTGATCGTGATCGGCGGCATCATTACGGGTGTTTTCACCGCGACCGAGGCTTCGGCCATCGCCGTGGTCTACACGCTGATACTGACCATGGTCGTCTACCGTACCGTCACCTTTCGCACTCTGCCGAGCATCGTGCTGGATGCGGCCATGACCACGGCAATCGTGCTGCCGCTGATTGCCGTATCCGGCGCCATGTCCTGGTCGATGTCGCTTGAAAACATTCCCCAACAGCTTTCCGAACTGCTGCTGGGCCTTTCCGACAATCCGCTGGTCATTTTGCTTTTGATCAACCTGGTGATTTTGTGTATCGGCATGTTCATGGATATCACCCCGGCGCTTTTGATCTTCACACCGATCTTTTTGCCGATTGTCACCCAGTTCGGCATGGACCCCGTCCATTTCGGCGTGGTGCTGACCTTCAATCTGTGTATCGGGATCTGCACCCCGCCTGTGGGAAGCGCGCTTTTTGTGGGAAGCTCCATTGCTGGCGTCCCGATCAGCAGCGTCGTTCGACCGCTGCTGCCGATGTTTTTGATGCTGCTGGCGCTGCTTTTGTTGATTACCTACATCCCTCAGATCAGCCTTTTTTTGCCCAACCTGCTCTTGAATTAACGAGGTCACCATGCGCTTTCTTTCCGACTGGTCACTTCACGAGGTTATGGAAGATCGCCTCGTGCTGGAGACCGGCGACCGCCATATGGTCATTTTCCCGCTGGCAGCCGATATCGTCCGGGTCTTCGTCTACCGCCCCGAACAGCCGCGACCGGCATATACCTGGTCGATCGACCCGCAGGGTGATCTGCTCAGAGAGGGGCGCCATCGTCTGGCAAGCGACGGATTTGAAACCCCGCAGTGGCACTGGGAAGAAACCACGGATGGACTGGTCATCGAGATGGATCATCTGCGCCTGACCGTCCACCGGCCCCTGCGGCTGGAGTGGTCGATTCGCCATCAGGGCCAATGGATCAGCCTGGCCCGGGACCGGCCCACCGGCGGCATCGCCGTGTCCCGTCATGGCCAGGGCGTTGAGCACTACATGACCCGCGACAGCGGAGAGCGCTATTACGGGCTGGGCGAAAAAAGCGGTGATCTGGAGCGCTCCGGACGGCGCTTTGAAATGCGAACGCTGGATGCCATGGGCTACCGCGCCGATCGCACCGACCCGCTCTACAAGCACATTCCCTTTACCATTACCCGCACGCCCGAAGGTCTGTCCTACGGTATTTTCTACGACAACCTCTCCACGTCGCGTTTTGATCTGGGCAACGAGCTCGACAACTATCATCCGCCCTATCGCGCGTTTCGCGCCGAGGACGGTGATCTCGACATGTGGTTTCTGTTCGGCCCCGCCATTGTCGATGTGGTCAAACAATTCACTCGACTCACCGGCGGGGTGGCCTTCGGCCCGAAGTGGTCGCTGGGCTATTCGGGCTCGACCATGCACTACACCGACGCCCCCAATGCCCTGGAGCGACTTGGCGAGTTTGTTGATCTGTGCCAGCATCACAATATTCCCTGCGACTCGTTTCAGCTCTCCTCGGGGTACTCGTCGATCGGTGCCAAGCGCTACGTCTTTACCTGGAACCGGGACAAGGTGCCATCGCCCGAGACCATGGTGAAACGCTTCCACGACGCCGGAATGCGGGTGATTGCCAACATCAAGCCCTGCCTGCTGACGGACCACCCGGCCTATGATGAAGCCGCCGAGAAGGGCCTTTTTGTCGCCGACTCCGATACCGGAACGCCTGAAATCTCGCCCTTCTGGGACGCCGATGGCTCTCATCTGGACTTCACCAACCCGGCCACCCAGCAGTGGTGGCAGGACAACCTTCAAAAGCAGCTGCTTGAGCTCGGTGTGGACAGCAGCTGGAATGACAACAACGAGTTCCAGATCATCGATGAGCAGGCGCGGCTGGAAGGCTTTGGCACGCCGCTGACGGCTTCGGTCGGCAAGCCGGTGCTGTCGCTTTTGATGGTGCGGGCCTCTCATGACGCCCAGGCCCGCCACGCGCCGGACAAACGCCCCTTTCTGATCACGCGCTCGGGCGGGCCGGGGCTGCAGCGCTACGCCCAGACCTGGACCGGTGACAACCGCACCGAATGGCCCACGCTGCGCTACAACCAGCGCATGGGCCTGGGCATGGCCCTGAGCGGCATTTCCAACATCGGCCATGATGTCGGCGGCTTTGCCGGCCCGCGCCCGGATGCCGAGCTGTTCATTCGCTGGGTGCAAAACGGCGTCATGCATCCACGCTTTACCATCCACTCATGGAACGATGACGGCACGGTCAACGAGCCCTGGATGTATCCGGAGGCCGTGGACGCCGTGCGTCAGGCCATCGAGCTGCGCTATCGCCTGCTCCCCTACCTCTATACGCTGCTGTGGCAGGCCCATGTCGATCACGAGCCGATGATCCGCCCGACCCTTCTGGATCATGAGCACGACGCGCAGACGTTTGCAGAAAACGATGAATTCCTGCTCGGTCGTGACCTGCTGGTCGCCACGGTCATGGAGCCGGACGCCCGTGAACGAACACTCTATCTGCCGGACAACGGCGAGGGCTGGTACACCTTCGAGGGGGATAAACACTTTGCGCCCGGCACAACCGTCACGGTGGATGCGCCGCTGGAACACATACCGCTTTTCGTCCGGGCCGGCAGCGTCATCCCCGTCTCCGACCGAATCGCCCATGTCGATGCCGAACGCGACACGGCCCGCGCACTGCGACTCTATCCCTTTATCCGACAGGGCCAGCGCACCGTCACGATCTTTGAGGACGACGGCGAAAGCCATCTCGATCAGGGCCCCGGCACGCTGGTCATGACGCTGGAACTGGCCTGTAACGAAAAGACCATTCACCTGAACTGGCAAATGCAGGGTCGCTACCGCCCCGCCCATGACAGTCTGCGCATCGAGCTGCCCACCGATGACCGGCGCGTGCTGTTCGTCAATGGCCAGCAGGTCACCGCGGGAGATTCGGTAGCGCTCGAGCCCTGATCACATCGGCATGACGAAAAACGTTTAAAAAAAGAGGCTTTTCAAAAGCCTCTTTTTTATCGTCGCGGTTTTATGGTCAAGGCATTAAAGGGCTATTCGATCAGGCCCGGCAGCCACATGGAGACCATGGGGACGTAGGTCACCAGCATCAGCACGGCAAACAGCGCCAGATAAAACGGCCAGATGGTGCGCACGGCCTGTTCCATCTTGATCTTGCCGATGACGCTGCCCACGAACAGACAGGCCCCGACCGGCGGGGTGCAAAGCCCCATCCCCAGGTTGATCATCATGACGACGCCAAACTGTATCGGGTCCATGCCGAACTGCATGGCGATCGGCAAAAAGATCGGCGTGCAGATCAAAATCAGCGCCGCCATGTCCATGATCATGCCCAGCCCCAGCAGGGTCACGTTGAGCATCAAAAGAATCACGAGCGGGTTATCGGAGATATCCAGCAACAGATCGGTCAGAAGCTCCGGCACGCTGTAAAGCGCCAGCAGATAGGAGAACGCCGAGGCACAGCCGACCAGAATCATCACCAGCGAGGTGGTGCGCACCGACTGATAGACCGCCTTTTTGAAGTTCTTCCAGCGCAGTTCACGATAGACCAGCGCCGTGACCACGATGGCGTAGATGGCGCCAAACGCCCCTGATTCGGTGACAGTCAGAATACCAGAGAGCACCCCGCCGACAATGATGATCGCTGTCATCAGCCCCGGCAGCGCTGCCACCAGACTGATCAACAGTACCCGCCAGCCCGGGAAGGTCTCGGCGGGATAACCCCGCTTGACGGCCACCACATAGGCCGCCACGGCAAGTGCCACACACATCAAAATGCCCGGCACGACACCGGCCATGAACAGCTGGGTCACCGAGATGCCGCCGCCGGCTGCGACAGCGTAGAGGATCATGTTGTGGCTGGGGGGAATGACCACGCCGGCAATCGAGGAGGTCACCGTAACGTTGACGGCGTAATCGGCGTCGTAGCCTTTCTCCTTCATGACCGGAATCAGGATCGAGCCCAGCGCCGAGGTATCGGCCACAGCCGAACCGGAAATCCCGCCAAAAAGCATTGAAGAGCTGACGTTGACCAGCCCCAGACCACCGCGCACACGCCCTACGGCGGCAGAGGCCAGCCGCACCAGTCGGTCGGAAATGCCGCCGTGAAGCATCAGCTCGCCGGCGAAGATGAAAAACGGGATCGCCAGCAGCGAAAATACCGAAATACCCGAGAGAATGCGCTGAAAGCCGACAAACAGCGGCAGCCCCTCATAGAGAAAGGTCACAACGGCGGCCAGTCCCACGGCAAAGGCCACCGGTGCGCCGATGACCAGCCCGATAAAGAACACGCCAAACAGGATCATCAGGCCCATTGCATTTACATCCTTGTTTTATGGGTAAGACGCTCGACGATGTTGGCGCCGGCAAACAGAACCATCAACGCACCGCAGATGGCCAGCGGCGCCGCCCGCCAGCTCTCGGACAGCCCGATCATGGGAATCGCCCGGGTGGTGTTGTCCAGCACCAGGTTGGTGCCCTGCCAGGCCATGAACACGCCAAAGACGAGAACAAAAAGATCGGCGAGATAACACATGATCGCTCTGGGAATCGCCGGCAGGGCCTCGCGCACCATATCGATGCTCAGGTGCGTGTTATGGCGCACCCCGGCGGCGGCGCCGAGACAGGTGATATACACCACGATTAAAAGCGAGGACTGCTCGACCCAGGTCGGCGTGTTGTTGAGCACGTAGCGGCCATAGACCAGCCAGCCAAACGAGACGATCAGAAACACCAGCAGCGTGCCGGAAACCACGATGCACAGATGGGCCAGCCCATCGAGCAGGCGCCCGGCAACACCCCGATTCGGGTGGTCCTCGGGGATGTCTTCGATCTGGTCGGTAGAACTATTCATGGCAGGGAAGCTCCCGGACACGCCTCACCCCCGTCATCGTCGGGAGTGAGCCGCGCCCTTCGCGGTTGTTGTTTTACTGAGCGTTGCGAATATCGTTGAGCAGGGGCTCAAGATCGGGATGTTGTTCGATGAAAGCCGCGTAGATCGGTTCCATCCTTTCCTGGAAGGCCGGCTTGTCCACCTCGTTGATCTCGACACCGGCGGCGATGACCTCATCGCGGCTCTTTTTGGAGCCTTCCGCCCAGAGCTGACGCTGCAGCGTTGCGGCATCAAGAGCGGCCTGACGCACGATGCCCTGATCTTCCTCGGAGAGTTTGTCCCAGCTTCTTTTGGCGATACATACGCACTCGGGCAGAATCAGGTGCTCGGTCTCGGAGAAATATTTCGCGACCTCGTCATGACCGCTGGACTCAAAGGAGGGGAAGTTGTTTTCGGCACCGTCAAGCACGCCGGTCTTGAGCGACTGATACACCTCGCCATACGCCATGGGCGTGGCGTTGCCGCCCAGTGCATTGATCATCTCCACGTAGAGGTCGTTGTTCATGACACGCACCTTGAGCCCCTGCATGTCATCAGGCTCGTTGATGGGGCGTTTGGTGTTGTAGACACTACGCGAGCCCGAATCGAACCAGGACAGCGCTACCAGATTTTTTCGCTCCAGCGCCTCGGCAAAGCGTTCGCCGATCTCGCCGTCCATGACGTGGTGCATGGCGTCGATGTCCTTGAACAGAAACGGCAGCGACAGCACGTTGGTTTCCGGCACGATCGGACCCATCGGGCCCATATTGAAGTTGGCAAAATTCAGCGCGCCGCTGCGGGTCTGCTCGATGGCATCGGGCTGATCTCCCAGTACGCCGTTATGAAAGATCTTGGCATTGACGCGACCGTCGGTTTTCTCGGTCACATCCTTGACGAAGCTATCGAGCGCTTCACTGTTGGGATAGCCCGGCGGATGAACGTTCCAGCCCCGCCAGTTATCGGCCTGGGCCGGCAGTGTCATGCCGGCCAGAATGCCGGCCACGGCTGCGGCCTGAAGACAGCGGACAGGACTCAGGGACAATCTGATCGACATGGCATGCGCTCCTTGCAATGAGTAAACAAGCATTTCGCGAACAGCGTTGTTCCCGACACGCTGGGCAGAAGGCAGCCATGTCAAATGAGGGGAAACAGGTTGCCGGCAGTCCGGGAAAAACGGCCGGGGGAACGGCATGGCTGGGATCAAATTTGTCATACATCATATCTACTCCACCACTATACGATGTGTCATTGAACCTTGTATGTAGAACATACACCTTGACTTTATAGGCCAATATGTTAGCGCTATCATTTTCTTTTTGGCCCATAAAAAAGGGAAAGCCCTTACGGGCCTTCCCTTTTTAAATCAACATTTTGTTGAAACGCAGGCCGATTTTAACGGCGCGCGATGATCCAGATGGCGTGGATAATACCGGGGATGTAGCCCAGCAGGGTCAGCAAAATGTTGACCCAGAACTGAATCCCTAGTCCTACCTGAAGAAAAACGCCTACCGGCGGCAGCAAAATGGCAAAAATAATCCTGACGATATCCATATCCCAACCTCACTTCATTTGTGAAAAGTGTTATTACAACGCCTGCGTGACGGGCCATCAGGGGTGTCACCGGCGCGACATCCTGCTGCCGTGACCGGTACAAACATGAGGGCTGGCGGAACCAAAGCCAAGCCCCGGACCGCAACACTCTGAAATGACACCCGTTTGTACACCCGCACCCTGTTCGTTCGGAAAGGACGCAAGTGTAGATGCTGGCGCCCGATTATGCGATTGCCCCCGGCCTTTCACGTCGTAGAGACTCGCAGAGACATCTTAGCAGGGGGATTTCTGCAGACTGGCCTGGGAGACGTTGCTGTGCGGCTCAACGCTTCGAGTCAGCCAGACGTTGCCGCCAATGATCGAGTCATGCCCGATGGTGACACGACCGAGAATCGTGGCACCGGCATAGATGACCACATCGTTTTCAACGATCGGATGGCGGGCGTGACCCTTTTCAAGCTGACCGTTCTCATCGGCCGGAAAGCGCTTGGCGCCCAGCGTGACCGCCTGATAAATCCGTACCCGATCGCCGATGATGGCGGTTTCGCCGATGACCACACCCGTGCCGTGATCGATGAAAAAGCCCGAGCCGATGCTGGCGCCGGGATGAATATCGATACCCGTGGCCGAATGCGCCGCCTCGGACACCATGCGCGCCAGCAGCGGCGCACCGGTCGAGTAGAGCTGATGGGCCAGCCGGTGATAGATGATGGCGGTGATGCCCGGATAGCACAAAAGGACTTCATCGACGCTGTGCGCTGCCGGGTCGCCGCGGTAGGCCGCCATGATGTCGATATCCAGCCAGTGGCGAATGGTGGGCAGCATGGCGCCAAAATCACGCACGATGGCAATGGCCTGATCGGAGTGGTCCCTGGGCGTTTCACCGCGACGCATGGCGGTATGGTCCAGTTCGAGCACGACCTGATCGAGCAGCGCATTGAGCGCGGCATCCAGCGTGTAGCCGATAAAGTAGTCTTCGCTGTGATGGCGAAGGTTGGAAGGTCCCAGACGCATGGGGAATACGGCCCCGATCACGGCCTCGACCACCTCGTTGATGATCTCGCGTGATGGCAGACTGCGCCCGCCGGACTCGTTGGTCCGTCCATGATCGGCGCGCCACTGCTCGCGTGCCCCTCGAAGCTCATGCACCACGCTATCGAGCTGCCAGTCGATGGCGTGATCCGCCTTGCTGTAATGGTTCAATCGTGCCATGTGAGTATCCCGGAGTGCCGACGACACCGCAGGCCGGTAACCGGCGATGTGTCATGTCATGAATCGATATGGGGTTGAGCGTAGCGCAGTCGCCTCGCCACGGCCTGCCGGTTTGATCATCGTTTTGTTGAAGGCACGGGCCGCCAATCGATTCGAAAAAAACAGTGTGTTCTCAAGTGGGCCCTGAGACGGCCCTTTTCAATGATGCTCTGCCCTATCCAGCAACGTCAGTCGGTCGATCAGACGACGGCGGTGCCCACCAGCCCGGCAGCAGGGCCTGAATCTCGCCACGCTGGAAACGATCATCGATGAGATGAATGACGCCCCGGTCCTCGGGTGAGCGAATCACGCGACCGGCGGCCTGGACCACCCGTGTCATGCCCGGATAGAGATAGGCATAGCGGTAGCCATCGCCGAACAGTGTCTCCATGCGGGCCTTCATCTGCTCATTGACCGGGTTGAACTGCGCAAGACCCAGCGTGGCCACAAAGGCGCCGATCAACCGTTCGCCGGGCAGATCGATGCCCTCGCCGAAAATCCCGCCCAGCACGGCAAAGCCGATGCCCTGCCCTGCCAGCGTGAAGCGCGCCAGAAAGGCGTCCCGCTCGGGCTCCGACATGCGTCGCGCCTGTGCCCACTGCGGCACGTCAGGTGCGTGTTCGGCCAGCGTCTCGCTGACCCGCTCGAGATAGTCAAAGCTGCTGAAAAAGGCCAGATAGTTGCCGGGGCGCCGGCGAAACTGACGCGCCATCAGCTCGGCAATGGGCGCAAGGGACGCCCCCCGGTCGCGATAGCGCGTGGAAATATGCCCGGCCAGATGCACCTCGAGCTGCCCGGCAGTAAAGGGCGAGGCCATCTCGAGCCAGGGCGTCGAGGCCTCAAGCCCGAGCTGGTCGCGGTAGTAGCCGGCCGGCGACAACGTCGCCGAGAACAGGATGACGGCGTGGGCCGCCTCGAAGCGCGCAGCCAGCAGTGGTGCCGGCACCACATTGCGCAGTGACAGCGTGGCGCTTTTGCCGCGGCGTTCGATATCAAAGAGATAGTGGTCAGGGTCGCATTCACCGGCGAGTTCGGCGATGCGCACGATCTGCATGGCATCAAACCAGGCCTCCAGCAGCGCGCTTTCAAGACCGATGGGCGTCTCGACCATCATGTCCCCCACGGCCGTGACGAACTGCGACAGCGCGTTGAAAAGCTTGCGCGGCGGTGTTTCCAGGCAGATATAGTCGCCGTCATGGTCCCGCAGCAGTGCCTTCCACTGCCGCCAGAGTCGGTCCAGCGCCCGCTTGAGTGCCGCCGGGGCGTCACGCCGGGCCGCGGCAAAGCGACCCTGATCAAATGCGGCGCCATACATGGCCCGCCCGCGCTCGACGAGATTGTGGGCCTCATCAACGAGCACGCTCACCCGCCACTGATGCTGCCGCGCCAGGGCGTAGAGCATGGCGCTGGTGTCGAACCAGTAATTGACGTCGCCGATCACCACATCGCACCAGTGCGCCATCTCCTGACCAAGATAGTAGGGGCAAACACGGTGAGATAGAGCGACGTCCCGGAGCCCGGCATGATCCAGCCAGCCTCGTGCGACCGCGGCCTGTCGCGCCTCGGGTAAACGATCGTAAAAGCCATTGGCCAGCGGGCAGCTATCGCCATGGCAGGCAAGCTCCGGATGCTCGCAGGCCCTGTCACGTGCGATCAGCTCCAGCGTTCGCACCGCCGGGCCGTCTCCCGTTTCAGCGGCATCCGCCATGCCCAGCGTGGTCAGGGCTTCCAGCGCCAGCCGGCGCCCCGTAGTGCGCGCGGTAAGAAAAAACAGTCGATCAAGCTGCTGGCCCGGCATGGCCTTGAGCGCCGGAAACAGGGTGCCCAGCGTCTTGCCGATGCCGGTGGGCGCCTGCAGCATCAGATCGCGCCGGGTGCTGATCGCCTTGTAAACGCTTTCGGCCAATGCGCGCTGTCCGGGTCGAAAATCGGCATGAGGAAATGCAAGCTGCGTCAGCCGCTGCGCGCGCGCCGCCTCGTGGGCAAGCTCCTGCTCGGCCCAGTCGATGAAACGCTCGCACTGCGCGATAAAAAACGCCTCCAGCGTGTGGCGGTCCATGGTCTCCGTCAGCACGGTTTCACGCTGCTGCTCGATATCGAAATAGACCAGCGCGACTTCCAGGCGCTCAAGGTCGCGCTGACGACACATCAGCGCGGCATAGACCTTCGCCTGCGCCCAGTGAAGCGCGCGCTGATTGGCCGGCATGGCCTCGATATCGCCTCGGCGGGTCTTGACCTCCTCCAGCCGCTGGCGCACCGGATCATAGCCATCGGCACGGCCCCGCACGACCAGCGCGCCATACCGGCCCTCAAGCGTGACTTCATGCTCGTAGTGCTCGCCGCGGCGCGCGACCACTACCTGATGGCCGGCAATCCCCTGCTGCGCGGTGGGCGCGGGCGTAAATCGGAGATCCAGATCGCCGGTGCGCGCGGTAAACTCACACAGCGCGCGCACCGCCACGCGATAGCGCGGCGTCTCGACATCGCTCGACGGCGTCATCACATGGTCTGCGCTCACGGCGCGCCCTCATCGCTGTTCCAGCGCACATGACAGACCGCGACCGGCATGTCATGGCGGGCGCAAAAGGCAATCCAGCGCTTTTGATTGTCCTGCAGCCGGTCGCCCGGCCCCTTGACCTCGATCATCTCATAGCGTGGTACACCCTCGGGCGCCTGCGGGTAGAAGCGAATGAGATCGGGCATGCCGGCGCGATTGGCGCGGATATCGGTCAACAGCCGCTCAAACCAGGCGCGCAGATGCTCGGGCGGCAGGCACTCGAGCGCCAGTGTCAAAAGCTCATCATTGAGCGCCCCCCAGTGCACGAAAGGTGACTGGATGCCCCTTTTGTCCTGGTAGCGCTGCACGATGGTCTCGCGCCAGCTGCCCTCTTCCAGACGGGCCAGACAGCGTTGAAAGGACTGTTCACGCTGAGGGTAGAACTCCGGACGCATCAGATCGGCCGGCCCGCTCTGAAATGGATGAAAAAACGCCCCCGGCCGCGGCGCGAAGATGGCCTCCCAGCACAGCAGCCCAAAGAGCGCGTTGATCAGCGTATTTTCGACATAAAAGGCCGGGGCCTCTACCGAGTCAAGGTGCTCGCGAACGCTGCGTTCCACGGACCCGCTGCGGGGCAGGGTCAGGTCATAACGCCTGACGGATGCCTGCGCCTCACTCGTCGGCTTGTCCATGCCCAGCGCGCGATGCAGCCTTGGCTGAATGCGCGCCGCCTGCTGGCGCTCGGCCTCGCTGGTCGGCGCCTGTTGCGCCGCCGTGCACAGGGTCAGCGCCTGGTGATGTTCACCGAGACGCTCCAGCACCCGAATGCGTCGAATGCGCGCCTCGCCGTGACCGCTGTGGCCATAAAGCTCGGCGGCCCGTGCCAGTTCCCCCTGACGCTCGCAGTGGCGGGCAATGGCGTAGATGACTCGCCCCCGGCGCGCCTCCAGCCAGACGCTGTCCTCCAGGCGTGATGGCAGGCCCGCCAGCACCTCATCAACGTTACAGCCGGCCTCGAAGCGCTCACGGCACTCGTGAATCTGCCAGTAGCGCTCGATATCCTCCCGGCGCTGAAAGGCCCGGGAGTCCGGTGTAAACGGGACCACTTCAAAACGGTAGACCCCCTGATCCGCCAGCACGAACTCGGAAAACTGCTGGCGCAGGTTGCCAAAAAACATCAGCCGCAGGCGCTCGCAGACCGGCATGATGGTCAAACGGACAACGTCGGCCACCATGGCCCGGCCGGTCGCCGTCGCCCACGCCGTTGGTGTCAACGCCTGATCAAACGTTGGCGCCAGCGTCTCTTTCAGCACCGCCTTGCGGTCGCGCGGCCTGGGCAGGTAATCACCAAACAGGGCGATCAGCTCGTCACGCGTGAAAAGATCAAAAAGGCGATCCAGGGTCAGACAGGGGCCACTGTCGACCAGACCCTGCTCGATCAGCGGTGCCAGTGCCGCCTCGATGTCGCCGATCTCGTCGTAGTTGAGCCGATCGATGCGAAAATGCTCGCCCTTGCGCATGACCATGCGCACCAAAAGCGCTTTCGAGGCCACGGGCAGGCCCTGAAAGCACGCGATAAAATCACGCTCATCCTCATCAAGCAGATCGTCGTAGCGCTCGCTCACCCAGGTCAGAACGTTTTCAAAATTGACCAGGTAATAGCGCGGGTCGTTGAGCGAATCCGCAACGGTCAAAAGCGGCGCATCATGGGGCGCTGTGCAGGCAGGGATACTGTTCATGCATCCATATTATCAGCGTGACGAGACCGGTGGCGAGAGATGTGACAGCTTGCTGACTTGCCATTTACGTCGCTGACGCTTCTACCTCTGCGGCTACCTGCTGGCCCCCTGATATCTGCGAAGCTGGCCGTGACGTATCGCTCCGGGATCAGCCTGCTGCACTTTCTTCACGTGACAATTTTGTTGTGCCGAAATGAAGATAATCCTGGCGTAACCGCCAACATGAGATAGATTTAAGAAAGTACAGAATTTATTCACCCATCGGAGCCAGGACACCATGTTCAAGAACCAGATCGAAGGCGAAACCAAAAACGCAGTAGGCAAGGCGCAGGAAGCCTATGGTGACTTTACCGATGACAACGAGCACCGCTCCGAAGGCAAGCTGCGCAGCGCCGCAGGTCAGGTACAGTCCCAGTACGGCGAAGCCGTCGACAGCGCTCGTGAGTTCACGGTCAAGCAGCCGGTTGGCGCACTGGCCATCGCTGCAACCGTTGGCTTTGTTCTGGGCGCACTGATCACGCGTCGCTGATCCCTGCCCGCCAGACAGCGTTATAAAAGACCGGCCTGTAAAAGGCCGGTTTTTTTATGCCTGCATATCAGGCAGGTGTTGAAAACAGGAGCCGGGGCATACCGCAGACAATAAAAAACCGCCCGGGGAAGTGGGCGGTGAACAGGAAACCAGAAGTGATGGTTTCCAGTATAGGTTGTCTCATCGGAACCGCCAGTTTTCCCTGACAGCTCTCGACATTCGTCGTTACCAGTCAAGCGCCTGCTTGACGAAGGGAATGGTCAGCCGACGCTGCGCTGAAAGTGAAGCGCGATCAAGACGGGTCAGTAGCGCCAGCATGTCACCCAGCCGGCGCGGCCCGCGATGCAGCAGATATCGAGCGACTTCATCGGGGAGCTGCATGCCGCGCTGGTGCGCGCGCAGCCGCAGCACTTCCAATCGGTCCTGATCGCTGAGCGGCTGCAGATGAAAGGTCATGCCCCACCCCAGCCGTGAGGCCAGATCCGGCAACACTACGGGCATTGCACGGGGGGAAGCCTGGGCGGCAATCACCAGGCGACAGCTGGCATCCCTCAGACGATTGAAGCAGTGAAAAAGTGCCTCTTCCCAGCGCTTGCGGCCTATCACGCGTTCGAGATCGTCAATGGCGACCAGATCCAGCGCCTCGAGATCCTCAAGCATGTGTGGCGGAAAGTGCCCCAGGTCATCGAGCGGCAGATACAGCGCTCTGGCGCCGCGATCGCTCGCCTCCAGACAGGCGGCCTGAAGCAGATGGGTGCGCCCGCTGCCGGAGGCGCCCCACAGATAGATGAACTGCTCGCCGCCGTCATCGAGCTGATGGCGCAGATGGGTGACAAGGCTTGCATTGGCACCGGGCCAGAAGCTGGCAAACGTGGCGTCATCACGCACACCAACACCTAGCGGAAGCTGTAGGGTATCCGGACTCATTACGGCGTCCATGCTCAAGACAAGGGGAACAGCAGCCACATTATCATGAACCCGATGATTCGGGGCAGCCTGTTGATATCTGCCCCGCCGGGCCCTGCAGTTGCGATGCGATCCACCATGGCCGATGGTACAATGCTGCCCTTCTTGATTATCGCTCTGGCCCCGGCCGGAACCCCGTCTCATTTTCAGTGACAGGACCCCAACATGACCGAGCCTTCGTCTCGTGACTCCCTCTCCTACAAGGATGCCGGTGTTGATATCGACGCCGGCAATGCGCTGGTCGAACGCATCAAGCATGTCGCCAAAAGTACAATGCGACCGGAAGTGATGGGCGGGCTCGGCGGTTTTGGCGCGCTGTGTCAGCTCCCCAGCGGCTATCGCGAGCCGGTGCTGGTATCGGGCACCGACGGCGTCGGCACCAAGCTGAGACTGGCCATGGATCTGGGACGTCACGACACCATCGGTATCGATCTGGTCGCCATGTGTGTCAATGACCTGGTCGTCGCCGGCGCCGAACCACTGTTCTTTCTCGACTACTACGCCACCGGCAAGCTCAACGTCGAGATGGCCGCCGATGTGGTCACGGGCATCGGCGAGGGATGTCGTCAGGCCGGGTGCGCTCTGGTGGGCGGCGAGACGGCGGAAATGCCGGGCATGTATGAAGGCTCCGACTACGATCTGGCAGGCTTTTGCGTCGGCATCGTCGAGAAATCGGAAATTCTGGATGGCTCCAGGGTCGGCGAAAGTGACGTGGTCCTGGGCCTGGCCTCCAGCGGCCCGCACTCCAATGGCTACTCGCTGATTCGTCGCGTGCTCGAGCGCAGCGGCGCCAAACCCGATACACCGCTGGAAGATGGTCAGACCCTGCGCGAGGCGCTGATGGCCCCGACCCGCATCTACGTTAAATCGCTGCTGGCCATGCTTCATGACAGCGATATTGCCGTACATGCCCTCTCCCACATTACCGGGGGCGGCCTGCTCGAAAACATTCCGCGCGTACTGCCGGAGCACACCAGTGTCCATCTCGATGCTCAGGCCTGGCCCCGTCCGGCTGTTTTTGACTGGCTGCAGCGTGAAGGCAATATCGACGAAACCGAGATGCACCGCGTGCTCAACTGCGGCATCGGCATGGTCGTGGTCGTGCCCGCGACACAGGCCGAGCAGGCCGAGACCTTTCTGGAGAGTACAGGGGAAACCGTGTACCGGCTGGGGTATGTCAGCCGCTCGGAAGAGACACAGCCAGGCGTTGTGCTTGACAACGCACGTCAGTAATTGAGCAGGAATCTCCATGTCCGATAACGAAACCGTCGAGCAGGATCATCAGTTCGAACGGCCCGACCGTCAGCGGCTGGTTGTCCTGATTTCGGGAAGCGGCAGCAATCTGCAGGCGCTGATCGATGCCGAAGCCCATGACGAGCTGGGCGGCGAAATTGCGGCCGTCGTCTCCAACCGCGGCGATGCCTACGGTCTGGTGCGTGCCCGTGAAGCGGGCATTCCGGCCGTGGTACTGCCCCATCACGAATACGAGTCGCGAGACGCCTTTGATGCAGCACTGGTCAAGGTCATCGATCGACATGCGCCGGATCTGATCGTGCTGGCGGGCTTTATGCGCATTCTGACGCCGGCATTTGTGCAGCGCTATCACGGCCGAATGCTCAATATTCACCCGTCGCTTCTGCCGGCCTATCGTGGTCTGAACACGCACGAGCGGGCGCTTGCCGACGGTGTAAAGGAGCATGGCGCCAGCGTTCACTTCGTCACCGACGAGCTGGATGGTGGCCCTGTCGTGGTCCAGGCCGCGGTCAGTGTGGCCCCCGATGATGATGAAGCGGCGCTGGCCGAGCGGGTGCTTACCCGCGAACACGTCATCTATCCCATGACAGTGCGCTGGTTCATGCAGGGACGTCTTAAACTGACGCAGGATGGTCCGAGACTTGATAGCCACCCGCTGCCTGCAGGCGGGCTGCGTCTATCACCCGATGATGTCACCGAAGAAGACTTTTAAACCCTGCCTCTTTCTGTCCGACGATCGCCGGCCCGGGCCGGCGATCCTTCTTTATAGACGCCATTACCCGCCTCTTTTGACCCGCCTGTCGAATGCCTGCCCCG
Source organism: Kushneria sp. EE4 (assembly GCF_977968315.1). The sequence goes on along the minus strand of NZ_OZ386212.1, from coordinate 927,061 downwards.
TGCGATCAACATGTCTTTTGCAGGGCCACAACAGCCATGCCCTGAGCAATAAAAGTATCGGATACAAGGCAAGCACGGTCATTTTTTAAATCGCTCGTCACGTCACTGTCATCGGTTGTCGGTCAAGCTGGTCAGGCTGAATCAAGACACGAGGACGGCCGACTTCCTGGCGAGGAATACACGATGACTGAAGCAACGAAGGGCATGGCCGATCAGGCCACTGACTATCATGATGCAGACCGCCATGATGAAAATGTTCAACACGGCGGGCGCACGAGACGGTGGCTCACGCTCTTTTTATTGATCTACTGTCTCATCTGCGCCGTTTCGGTCATTGGCGATGGCTTTAAAACGGCCACGGGCGGTCACGCCGAACAGCTTTTCAACTTTGCTACCAATCCCTTTGTTGGCCTGATGGTGGGCATTATGGCCACCTCGTTGATTCAGTCCTCCTCGACGGTGACCTCCATCATCGTGGCCATGGTGGCCGGCGGACTGCCGGTTGCAATCGCGGTACCGATGGTCATGGGCGCCAATATCGGTACCACCATGACCAACACGCTGGTAAGCCTGGGGCACGTGCGCAACAAGGAGGAATTCCAGCGCGCGTTTGCTGCCGCCACCGTGCACGATTTCTTCAATTTCCTGGCAGTCATCATTTTGCTGCCGCTGGAGATTCTCTTTAGCCCTCTGGAGCGTCTGGCCGAACAGGCCGCCGTGATCTTTTACGGCGATGCCGACCTGTCCATCGATAACGCCAATCTGATCGGTATGGCAACCGATCCCGTCACCGGCACGGTAGAGCGCCTTGTTTCCACACTGCCGAACGTTTTGAGCGGTATCGTGATGATCGCGCTGGGAATCGCGGCGATCTTTCTGTCCATTCGCTATATCGGCAAGCTTCTAAAGGGCCTGATGGTCGGGCGCGCCAAACGCATCATGAACAACGCCATTGGTCGAGGGCCGGTCAGCGGCGTCACTTCCGGGGCACTTGTCACTCTGCTGGTACAGTCATCCTCGACCACCACCAGCCTGATGGTGCCACTTGCGGGATCAGGGACCTTTTCACTGAAACAGATCTATCCTTTCACGATCGGCAGCAACATCGGCACTACCTTTACTGCGCTGCTGGCCGCCACGGCCATCAGCGGCGCCAATGCCACACTGGCGCTGGAAATTGCGCTGGTCCATTTGTTCTTCAATCTTTTTGCCATGCTCATTATTGGCGGCCTGCCGTTTTTAAGGCTGCTGCCTGTCAAGGGCGCACTGAGACTGGGAGAGCTGGCCGCCGAGCGAAAAGCGCTGGCCGCGGCCTGGGTTCTGGGCGCCTTCATTGCGCTACCTGCCACACTGATTGCCATCACCGCTGTCACAGGATAAGGCCATGAGCATCGAACATCGCATCGAGACCACGTCAACGGCCGAGCTCGAGGCCATGCTGAATGACTCCGCCGAGCTGATAAAGGAAATCCGGGCTGAACTGGTCACGCGGGAAGCCCAGAAACGCGAGCTCGAATCGGTGGATACCCTGATTCACGAGGCACGGCCCAGACTTCAGGAGATTCGAGGCTTTTTCGCCCTGGTGCTTGATGAGCTGCGCGAGCGTCGCAGCGAGTAGCCGGAGACCGGCCCTTGAATCGTTGGGCGCTTTCCTGCGAATCGGCGCTTTCCGACTTGTTGGCTCGATATGATCTGCCAGGATTGTGGCTCGACCGATGATCCGGTCGGTCTGGTCTGGAAAACAGGGAAGCTTTCACATGAAATATCGTCCGCTTGGCAACTCCGGTCTGCTGGTGTCTGAAATCGTGCTGGGTACCGTGCCCTTCGGTGGCAGCGGCGGCTTTGAAAAAGCGGCCAGCGTCGACGTTGACGGTGCACGCCGCCAGTTCGACATGGCACTCGATGCCGGCGTCAATCTGATCGATACGGCAGATCTCTACTCCATGGGAGAAGCCGAAGAGCTGGTGGGTCGCGCACTTGGCGACAAGCGCAATGACATCATTCTCGCTTCCAAGGCGAGAAGCCCGATGGGCAACAACCCCAACCACAGCGGGTTCTCACGCTATCATCTGATCAACGCCTGCGAAGCCAGCCTCAAGCGGCTGGGTACGGATCGAATCGATCTTTATCAGATGCATAACTGGGATGGCGTGACGCCCGTCGAAGAGATGCTTTATGCCCTCGACCATCTGATTCAAAGCGGCAAGATTCGCTACTATGGCACCTCCAATTTCACCGGCTGGCAGATGATGAAGACCATCGGCAAGGCCGAACTGCATAATCTGGCCCAGCCGATCAGCCAGCAGATCTACTACACACCCGAGGCGCGCGAGGCCGAATATGAGCTGATGCCGCTGGCCATCGACCAGAATATGGGCACGCTGGTCTGGGGACCGCTGGGAGAAGGTGTCTTCAACGGCAAGCTGCGTCGCGGTCAGAAAGCGCCGGAAGGCACGCGTCAGGGCAACGGCTGGCCCGAGCCCTATATTCATGACATGGAGCGCGCCTATGACATCATCGAGCTGCTGGCCGAGATCGGTGAGAAGCATAACGCCTCGATTCCCCGTACCTGCCTTGCCTGGCTCAAGGATCGTCCGGGCGTGACCTCACTCATCATCGGGGCGCGCAGTGAAGAGCATCTCAAGGATGATCTGGCCGCCGCCGAAATGACGCTTGATCAGGACGATATCGATCGCATCGAAGCGGCCACCCGTCCGGCGCCGCAGTATCCGTACTGGCATCGTGTGGTGGCCGGCATGGATCGTATCGACAAGGCAGAAAAGCCCTTTATCGATAACTACCGCAAGACCATCGAAAATCGCAGCGACCAGCGCTAATGGTCAGCCTCATCGACTCATGAGCGCAAAAAGGCCCATCCACTGGATGGGCCTTTTTATTCGGCGCTTTTGATTGCACGACGTAAAAAAGGCCCCCGATGATGCATCGGGGGCCTTTTCGCGTCGATACCCGAGGGTATCCGATCATGCCTTCGGCATTAACGCTTGGGCTTCGGACGGCCCTGAACGGCCTTGAAGCGCGGGTTGGACTTGCAGATAACGTAAACGCGACCGCGGCGCTTAACGACCTGGCAATCCTTGTGGCGAGTCTTGGCTGACTTGAGTGAGCTGACGACCTGCATGCTACCTCCGTCTCCCTGAATCATCAGGGGCGATTAAATCCGTGATTTCAACGTTGTCGCCAGCAGGATCGATCCTGCTGACGACAAGGTCATTCATGTGCCTGAACATACATCGATGGCCATCCAGTGACGGCTACCGGCGTGTTATCAGTCCTGATTCATCTGCTGCTTGATCAGGTCACCGATCGTGGTCGGACCGGAAGTCTCGGTCTCCTGCTCACGCATGTTGCGCATGTTCTGACGCGTCTCGTCCTGATCCTTGGCGCGAATGGACAGGTTGATGACGCGGTTTTTGCGATCAACGCCCACGATGCGTGCTTCAACGCTATCGCCTTCATTGATCACGGTACGGGCGTCTTCAACGCGGTCATTGCTGATCTCGGCAGCCTTGAGCACGGCGATGACGTCAGTTGCCAGCTCGACATAGGCTTCGCGGGCATCAACTTCAGTGACACGGCCGGATACCAGCGCGCCCTTGTCATTGACGGCCAGATACTCGGACATCGGGTCGCTTTCAAGCTGCTTGATACCCAGCGAGATGCGCTCACGTTCCGGATCGATCGACAGGATGACAGCCTCTGCTTCTTCACCCTTGCGATAGCGGCGAACGGCTTCTTCACCGGTTTCGTTCCAGGAGATGTCGGACAGGTGCACCAGACCATCGATGCTGCCGTCCAGACCGATGAAGATACCGAAGTCGGTGATCGACTTGATGGTACCGGAGACACGGTCGCCCTTGGCAAAGCGCGAGCTGAAGTCTTCCCACGGATTGGACGTGCACTGCTTGATGCCCAGCGAAATACGACGACGCTCTTCGTCGATATCCAGCACCATGACTTCGACATCGTCACCGACCTGAACCACCTTGGATGGATGGATGTTCTTGTTGGTCCAGTCCATTTCGGAGACGTGAACCAGACCTTCAACACCCTCTTCCAGCTCGGCAAAGCAGCCGTAGTCGGTCAGATTGGTCACGCGTGCGTTGACCTTGGTGCCTTCAGGATAACGATTCTTGATGTTGACCCACGGATCTTCGCCCAGCTGCTTGAGACCCAGCGATACGCGATTGCGCTCACGGTCAAACTTCAGCACCTTGACATTGATCTCGTCACCGACAGCCACGATTTCGCTCGGATGCTTGATACGCTTCCAGGCCATATCGGTGATGTGGAGCAGGCCGTCAACGCCGCCCAGATCAACGAAAGCGCCGTAATCGGTCAGGTTCTTGACGATACCATTGATCTGCTGGCCTTCCTGCAGTGTCGCGAGCAGCGCTTCACGCTCGGCACTGTTTTCGGCTTCAAGCACGGCACGACGGGAAACGACAACGTTGTTGCGCTTCGCATCAAGCTTGATGACCTTGAAGTCGAGTTCCTTGTTCTCCAGGTGCGCGGTATCGCGAACCGGACGGACATCGACGAGCGAGCCCGGGAGGAAGGCACGGATGGAATTGACATCGACGGTGAAACCGCCCTTGACCTTTCCGTTGATCACGCCCTTGACGACTTCGTTTTCCTCGAAGGCTGCTTCCAGTTCCTTCCAGGCTTCGGCACGCTTGGCCTTTTCGCGAGACAGGCGCGTCTCACCGAAACCGTCTTCCACGGCTTCCAGCGCAACCTTGACTTCATCGCCGACACTGATGGTCAGTTCACCGTTGTCGCTACGAAACTGTGCCGCAGGGATCTGCCCTTCGGACTTCAGCCCGGCGTTGACAGTGATCCAGTCACCTTCAATGTCCACCACGGTCGCCATGACAATGGCACCGGGTTCCATGTTGATGTCCTGAAGAGACTGTTCAAACAGTTCTGCAAAGCTTTCGCTCATGGTATTCCTATAGTGATCAACAAAAAGCAACCAGGACGGCTGCATTCTCCACGCCACCAGCAAGCGCGGGCCAATGACAAACTCCCCGGGGACGTTAACGCTGGTTAGACGTGGCAGGGTTTACAGGTGTTGACCGCTGCCACCCCATGACGTCTTGCCGGGGCCTCCGGAAATTCAGGCGCTCATTGCGGGCTTTTCAAACCACGCAGGGAGAGAAGTGCTTCAATGTGTGCCACGACATCCGGGATCGAAAGCTCGGTCGTGTCGATGGTGACCGCATCTTCGGCAGGCTTTAATGGCGCCACCGTTCGCTGCATGTCACGCGCGTCCCGAGCCTCTATCTCCTTTAAAAGGCTCGAAAGGCTAGCATGTTGCCCGGCCTCTCGCAACTGATCATGGCGTCTTCTTGCCCGTTCCTCGGCACTGGCGGTCAAAAAGATCTTGAGCGGGGCGTCGGGGAATACCACGGTGCCCATGTCACGACCATCGGCCACCAGCCCCGGCATTTTGGCAAATTCGCGCTGACGCGCCAGTAGCGCATCACGTACGCCGGTAATCGATGCGACCTGCGAGGCGCACCCGCCTACATGCTCATTGCGAATGTCGGTGCTGACGTCCTCGCCTTCCAGCATGATGCGCGTATGCTCGCCCTCGCTGACAAAAACCACATCCAGCTCACGTGCCACCGACTCAAGTGCGGCGGCATCGGTCATGTCGATATCACGACGCATGGCCGCCAGCGCCGTAAGACGGTAAAGCGCGCCGGAATCCAGCAGATGCCAGCCCAGATCCTGAGCCACCAGACGACTGATGGTGCCCTTGCCGGCGCCGCCCGGCCCATCAATGGCGATGACGGCGGTCTCGATTTGCTGAGTCATGCGCCCTCCGAAACGGCCTCGACCTGCATGCCGACGTCACCGGCCAGGGCAGGAAAATCGGGAAACGAGGTTGCCACGTTGGCGCAGTCAAGGATGGTGATATCCCCTTCAGCGCGCAGGGCAGCCACTGTAAAGGCCATGGCAATGCGGTGATCACCCAGGCTTTCGACCTCTCCGCCCTGATAGCGACCGCCCACGATATCGATACCGTCCTCCACTACGGTATTGACCACGCCCAGCACGTCAAGGCCGTCGGCCATGGCCTTGATGCGATCGGACTCCTTGACCCGCAGCTCCAGCGCGTCGCGCAGGCGCGTGGTACCGCGCGCATTGGCAGCGGCGATAAAGAGGACCGGAAACTCGTCAATGGCCAGCGGCACTTGATCGGCCGGAATATCGATGCCGTGAAGCTCGGCGTGGCGCACGCGAATATCAGCGACCGGCTCGCCGCTGACCTTGCGCTCGTTGAGCAGCTCGATGCTGGCGCCCATCTCGCGAAGGATATTAATGACGCCGATGCGGGTCGGATTGATCCCGACATGCTCAAGCGTCAGATCCGCGCCCGGAGTAATGGACGCCGCGACCAGAAAGAAGGCTGCCGAGGAGATATCTGCCGGCACGTCGATAAACCCGCCCGTGAGGCTGCCGCCGCCTTCAATGTGAGCGACGTCCTCGTGACGCGTGACCGGGTAGCCAAAAGCGGTGAGCATGCGCTCGGTGTGATCGCGGGTCGGCGCCGGCTCACGTACCCGGGTATCCCCGGTGGCGTACATGCCGGCCAGCAGCAGGCACGACTTGACCTGGGCACTGGCCATGGGAAGATCGTAATCGATACCGGCCAGGCGCTGGCCACCGCGCACGGTCAGCGGCGGCCGCCCGCCTTCTCCGGTATCGATGACAGCGCCCATCAGCCGCAGCGGGTCAGCCACACGCCCCATCGGGCGACGATTGAGAGAATCATCTCCGGTCAGGGTAACGTCAAATGCCTGGCCGGCCATGAGCCCGGCAAACAGACGCATGCTGGTACCGGAGTTGCCCAGATACAGCGCCCCTTTCGGCTGCTTCAGCCCGTAAAGGCCGACACCGTGGATGACCACACGACCGGCCTGGGGGCCTTCAATCCCCACGCCCATTTCACGAAAGGCCTGAAGCGTGGCGAGGCTGTCCTCGCCTTCGAGAAAGCCCTCGACGGTCGTGACGCCTTCGGCCAGCGCACCCAGCATGATGGAGCGATGCGACATCGACTTGTCGCCGGGCACGCGAATGCTGCCCCTGACCTGACCGCCGGCGCTTGCACGGTACATAACGTTTCTGGTTTCCATGACCTGATAGCTCTTCTGGCTGAGTAATCTGTCGAAATAATGACGCGCGTGGCTCGCGCGGGAAAAGATGCCCAGCATGGCATCGCCGTCACTGTCTGCCACGGCAGTGCGAAGCTCGGTGACGCCGGCTTCGAACTCGGCAAGCGCCTCAAGGACAGCTTCCCGATTGGCAAGGTAAATGTCGCGCCACATGACCGGATCACTACCGGCGATGCGGGTAAAATCACGAAAGCCGCCGGCGGCGTAGCGAAAGATATCCAGTCGGTCGTCCTGACGTGCCAGCGTATCGACCAGTGAAAAGGCCAGCAGGTGCGGCAGGTGGCTGGTACGGGCCAGCACCTCATCGTGGCGCTCGACCGTCAATCGTTCGATGTAGGCGCCACAGGTACGCCACAGACACTCGATGCGACGCAGCGCTTCCGGGTCGGTATCGGCTTCGGGCGTGACGATAACGCGATGACGCTGATAAAGCGTCGGATTGGCCGCCTCGACGCCGCTTTTTTCGGCGCCGGCAATGGGATGCCCCAGCACCAGCCAGCTCGGCACCCGACCCAACGCCGCCCGGATCTGGTCACGAATGGCCGTTTTGGTGCTGCCCACATCGGTGACGACCTGACCATGACGGCGCAGCCGGCTCAGCTGCGCCATGACCGGTGCAATGGCCATGACCGGCACGGCTAGCACAATCAGTGAGACGTGCGGCAAAAAGGCCGCCGCGTCCGGGCCGCCGTCATCGATCAGCCCCATGCGCCGCCCCAGCGAGACCTCATTGGGATTGAGGTCAACGCCATAGCAGCGCCCGGCATAACCGGCATCACGCAGAGCCGCCAGCAGCGAACCACCGATCAACCCCAGCCCGACCACCAGGATACCGGACTCCTCTGACAACACGGACGGCGGCTTCGAAATGCCCTGCTCGCTCAAAGCACACCCACCGGATAGGACCCCAGCACCCGGACATCGGCGGCGCGCAGCCGCACTTCTTCAAGCGCGGCCTGCACCCGCTGCTCCTCCTGATGCCCCTTGAAATCGATAAAGAAGACATAGTTCCAGAGACCGTGCCGTGAAGGCCGGCTCTCTAGGCGCGTCATGTCAACGTGATGGCGATGGAAGGGTTCAAGCAGGTCGTGCAGGGCACCGGGCTGGTTGCGCATGGAGGCCACCAGCGACGTCTTGTCTTCACCGCTTTGCGGCACATCGTGATTGCCGATGATCAAAAAGCGCGTCGAGTTGTCCGGCATGTCCTCGATCTTTTCCTCGAGGCGCTCAAGGCCGTAAAGCCGTGCCGCCATGTCACCGGCAATGGCCGCGGTGTGCCACTCGCTTTTGACCCGGCGCGCCGCTTCGGCGTTGGAGGAAACGGCCACACGCTCGGCATGCGGATAGTGGGCATCCAGCCACTTGCGACACTGCGCCAGTGACTGCGAATGGGAATAAATGCGCGACACCTTGTCCCGACGCGTGTTGCTGCCCACCAGCAGATGGTGATGAATGCGCAGCACCACCTCGCCACAGATACGCAGTGACGTATCCATGAAGGAGTCCAGCGTATGGTTGACCACGCCTTCGGTCGAGTTCTCTACCGGCACCACGCCGTAATGGGCCGCACCGGCTTCCACCTCACGAAACACTTCATCAATGGCCGGCAGCGGCATGCAGATGGCACTATCGCCAAAATGCTTGAGCGCCGCCTGCTGGGTGAAAGTCCCTTCCGGGCCGAGATAGGCGGCCCGTACCGGTTTTTCCAGCGCCAGACACGCCGACATGATTTCCCGGAACAGGCGCGCCATCTCCTCGCCGGGCAGCGGCCCCTGATTAAGCGCCATGATGCGCTTGAGGACCTGAGCTTCGCGCTCGGGGCGATAAAACAGTGCCTCGGGGTCTTCGGCGAGCTTGACGTGTGCCACCTGCTGGGCACAGGCCGCACGCTCGCTGATCAGATCAAGAATCTGCTGATCCAGCGTATCGATACGATCGCGCAGGGCGCCAAGGTCCACGTCCTGACCGCTGTTGTCATGGGATGAAGGCTGATCCGTCATGTGTTCTACCCGTAGCGACGTTCAAAGTCCTGCATGAAGGACACCAGTCGATCAACGCCCTCTTCCGGCATGGCGTTATAAAGGCTGGCACGCATACCGCCCACGCTGCGATGTCCCTTGAGCGTCAAAAGACCCGCGGCTTCGGATTCGGCAAGAAACGTTTTGTTGAGCGACTCATCACCGAGTACGAAAGGCACATTGGTCAGTGAACGGTTGGCCGCAGCGATCGGATTGGAATAAAAGCCGCTGGTATCGATGGCGTCATAAAGCTTTTGCGCCTTGCGACGGTTAATCTTCTCGATGGCATCTACCCCGCCCTGGGCCTTGAGCCACTCAAAGACCAGCCCCGAGAGATACCAGGCATAGGTCGCCGGCGTATTGAGCATGGATCCGTTGTCGGCAAACGACTTCCAGTTGAGCATGGACGGCGTTTCCCGACGAGCGCGATCCAGCAGGTCATTGCGCACGATCACAATGACAATGCCGGCCGGACCGATATTTTTCTGCGCCCCGGCATAGATCACGCCGAATTTCGAGACATCCACCGAACGCGACAGAATCGAGGAGGACATGTCACAGACCAGCGGCGCCTCGACTTGTGGCACGTAATCCATCTGCAGCCCGCCGATGGTTTCGTTGTCACAGTAGTGCAGATAGGCGGCATCACTGGACAGCGCAAGTGCCTCCTGACCGGGCACGGCGGTATAACCGTTGCTCTCGGCCGAGGCTACCAGATGCGCTTCGCTCAGATGCCGGCCTTCCTTCAGCGCTTTCTGCGACCAGATACCGGTATCCAGATAGTTGCCACGACCGCCCTGCCCCAGCAGGTTAAACGGCACACACCCGAACTGCTGCGTGGCCCCACCCTGCATAAACAGCACGCTGTAATTGTCCGGCACCTGCATCAACTCACGCAGATTGGCCTCGGCGCGTTCTGCCACAGAAATAAAGGCGTCACTGCGATGGCTCATTTCCATGACGGAAAGGCCACGTCCTTCAAAATCGAGCATCTCATCACGTGCACGTTCAAGCACGGCGGTGGGCAGCGTGGCTGGGCCGGAACAGAAGTTGAAATGTCGGGTCATGTCAGGTCTCGACAGGCTTGAAAAAATAACGGCGCCTTTCCATGAAAGGCGCCGATGGTTCTAGTCTTCGCGTGCCGACTCGGCATCGCCGTCATCAAGGGTGTCCGGGGCCTGTCCGGTCTCTTCGGTCAGGGCCTCGTCATCCTCGACCAGCGCGTCATCCTCGGCTTCCAGCTCGTCAAGACGCACCGTGGACACCAGGCTTTCGCCCTTGACGGTACGAATCAGGGTGACGCCCTGAGTGTTACGCGAACTGATGGAGACCTCGCTGACACGAGTACGGACCAGCGTGCCGCGATCGGAGATCATCATCATCTCGTCGCTTTCACCCACCTGGATGGCGGCGACCAGCGCGCCGTTACGGGCCGTGGTCTGCATGGCAATCACACCCTGACCGCCTCGTCCGCGCAGCGGGAACTCCTCGAGCCGGGTTCGCTTGCCGTAGCCGTTGATCGACGCCGTCAGGATATAGCACTGACCTTCGCTGATCTGACTGGCTTCCACTTCGGTTTCATCGTCGGCGCTGTCATCGATGGTCGTCGTGCTGGGAATGATCAGGCTGATGACACGGGCATCGCCCAACAAACGCATGCCGCGCACACCACGCGCCGTACGGCCCATGGCGCGCACGTCGTTTTCGTCAAAGCGGATCGCCTTGCCGTTGGAGGACAGCAAAATGGCATGATCGCTGCCCGACGTAATGGCAGCACCTACCAGACGATCGCCTTCATCCAGATCCAGCGCGATCAGACCGGCACTGCGCGGACGCGAGAACTGATCCAGCGTCGTACGCTTGACCGTGCCGTTGGCGGTAGCAAAGAAGATGTAGCTGTCGTCGCGATACTCTTTTACCGGCAGGATCGCGGTGATCCACTCGCCTTCATCCAGCGACAGCAGATTGACCAGCGGTCGGCCACGCGAGCCGCGCGAAGCCTGTGGCATCTCGTAGACCTTGAGCCAGTAGACCTTGCCGCGATCGGAGAACAGCAGCACGGTGTCATGGGTCGAGGCCACCAGCAGATGTTCGATGACGTCCTCATCCTTCATGCTGGTCGCCGACTTGCCGCGTCCGCCACGCTTCTGGGCCTGATAGTCGGACAGCGGCTGGGTCTTGGCATAGCCGCTGCGGGAAATGGTGACCACCATGTCCTCGGCCGCGATCAGATCCTCCATCGTGAGATCACGACGGCTGTTCTGAATCTCGGTGCGCCGCTTGTCGCGGTACTGATCGCGTACGGCTTCCAGCTCTTCGCGAATCACTTCCATCAGACGATCGGCGGAGGAAAGAATCCGGGTCAGCTCGGCGATGGTATCAAGAATGCCCTTGTACTCATCGAGCAGCTTTTCGGTCTCAAGCCCGGTCAAACGGTGCAGACGCAACTCCAGAATGGCCTGGGCCTGAGCGGCAGAGAGCTGGTAGCGGCCGCGGTCGTCCGACAGACCACAGCTCTCTTCGATGTCGTCGGGCTTGCAGGACGTGGCGCCGGCGCGGTCCAGCATGTCGATGACCTGGCCCGGCTGCCAATCACGCGCGATCAGCTTTTCCTTCGCCTCGGCCGCATTGGGCGAGGCCTTGATCAGCTCGATCACTTCATCAATGTTGGAGATTGCAACCGTCAGGCCTTCAAGAATGTGGCCACGCTCTTTTGCCTTTTTCAGCTCATAGAGCGTGCGACGGGTCACCACCTCACGGCGATGGCGAACAAAGGCTTCCAGCAGCTGCTTGAGATTGAGCGTTTTGGGCTGGCCGCCTTCCAGCGCCACTACGTTGATCCCGAACACGGTCTCAAGCTGGGTCTGGGAAAAGAGGTTGTTGACCACCACATCGCCGGACTCGCCGCGGCGGGTCTCGATGACAACACGCAGGCCGTCCTTGTCGGACTCATCGCGCAGCTCGGCGATACCTTCGATGCGCTTTTCCTTGACCAGCTCGGCGATCTTTTCGATCAGACGCGCCTTGTTGACCTGGTAGGGAAGCTCGGTCACGACGATATGATCGCGGCCGGTACGCTCATCGTGCTCGACGGTATGACGGGCGCGCACGTGAATGCGGCCGCGACCGGTACGATAGGCGTCCAGAATGCCGGCACGACCGTTAATGATGCCGGCGGTCGGAAAGTCCGGGCCGGGGATATACTCCATCAGCTCATCAACGCTAAGCGTATGGTCCTCGATCAGCGCCAGACAGCCGTCGATGACCTCGCCCATGTTGTGCGGCGGCACGTTGGTCGCCATGCCCACTGCAATGCCGGAGGCACCGTTGACCAGCAGATTGGGAACACGCGTTGGCAGCACCTCGGGAATACGCTCGGTGCCGTCATAGTTGTCGACCCAGTCGACCGTGTCCTTTTCCAGATCCGAGAGCAGCTCATGCGACAGTCGTGCCATGCGCACTTCGGTATAACGCATGGCGGCGGCACTATCGCCGTCGATCGAGCCGAAGTTGCCCTGTCCATCCACCAGCATGTAGCGCATGGAGAAGTCCTGGGCCATGCGCACGATGGTGTCGTACACGGCGCTGTCACCGTGCGGGTGATACTTACCGATGACATCACCGACAACACGCGCCGATTTCAGATAGGACTTGTTCCAGTCGTTGCGCAGTTCATGCATGGCATACAGCACGCGGCGGTGTACCGGCTTGAGCCCGTCCCTGACATCGGGCAGCGCTCGACCGATGATGACGCTCATCGCGTAATCAAGGTACGACTGCTTCAGCTCGTCCTCGATATTGACTGGCAGAATCTCTCTGGCGATCTCACCCATGGGTCGTCAAATCCTGGTCCTGTTCAAGAAGCCCTGCTGCCTGAACGCCCCGGCCGCAGGGGCCGGGGAGCGTTCAGACGCGAACACCCGTAATGCAATCACGACGCACACGTGATCGCGCACGAATGATCCAATTGGTTGGCCCGGATTGTACCACAGCCCCACCGCTCTCCGGCAGACAGTGATGCAATCCGGCGGTGATTCAGGCACCTGCCAACAAAGGCCCTGTCACGCCTGGTACGAACGTCTGTCCTTGTCGGATAGTCCAGGAGTACGTCATCAGGACATGCCAGCGCTGGCACCCGCGCCTGCCATTCGACATAATGTGCGCCTTCAAGGAAAGGACGCTATGTGGTTCAAGCATTTACAACTTTATCGCCTGCTCGATGAGCACGACTGGTCACTGGATCAGCTCACCCAAGCCCTCGACACCTACCGCTTTCAACCGGTAACCGAGACTCAGGCCCGGCGCGTGGGCTGGACAGCGCCCGCCGGACGCCATGGCAACCAACTGGTGCATGAAGTTCAGGGCCATCGGCTGATGACGCTGTTGCGTCAGGAGCGGCTGTTGCCCAGCGCCGTGGTCAAGGAAACGCTCGAGGAGCGTGTCGAGGCATTGACCGCGCAGCAGGGCTATCCGCCCGGCCGACGAGACAAGCTGGCGCTCAAGGAGCGCATTGTCGAGGAGCTGCTGCCACGCGCCTTTACCCGCACCACGCGCACGGATCTGTGGTGGGATACAAAGCGCGGACTGATCGGTATCAATGCCTCGAGCGCCAAACGCGCCGAGGAGATCCTCGACGTGCTGCGTGAATCGCTCGGCTCGCTCAAGGTGATTCCGCTGGCACCGCAAACGCCGGCCGGACGTACCATGACCACCTGGCTGACCGACCCGGCCACCCGCCCTGAAGGCATGGTACTGGGCGATCAGATCGAGCTTCGCGCCAAGGGCGATGACGGCATCCTGCGTGCCCGCAGCATCGACCCGGACGGTGAAGAGGTGCGCATGTCACTGGATGTGGGCCGCCAGGCCAGCAAGCTGGCACTGAACATCGAAGAGCAGATGTCGCTGGTACTCCAGGAAGACATGTCGATCAAATCGATCCGCTTTGCCGATGCCGTGCTCAAGGAGATCGACGACACCGAAAGCGGTGACGACCCCGTCCTGCAGATGGAGACCGAGTTCGCGCTCATGGCCCATGTGCTGGGTGACACTGCCGAGCGGCTGATGCAGTGGCTGGGTGGCGAAGCGACAACGGCCCCTGCATCACCATGAATCAGACGTCGGACGACCCGGACAACGAGATGCCCGCCGCCCCGGATGCGCTGCCACCTGCGAACGACTTCGAAGCCATTCGTCCCTACAACGACGATGAAGTGGTCACGACGCTGGCCCGGCTGGTCCGCAATGATGAATTCATTGACACCATTACGCGTTACCGGCTGCCCCGACTGGCCCGTTATGCGCCACGCGTGGCACGCGCGCTGGCACGTCACGGGCTCAAGCGTGCCGTGCGCAACATCCACACGGTCGGTGATTTTCAAAATCACATTTCCCATTACATGGCGCGCATGATCCAGAACACGACCAGCACCTTCAGCGTGGAGGGTCTGGAGCATCTGGATCATCAAAGGGCCTATCTTTTCATCGGCAACCACCGCGACATTGCCCTTGACCCGGCGTTTGTCAATTACGCGCTCTATCACAGCGGGCGCAGCACCGTGCGCATCGCCATTGGCGACAATCTGCTGCAAAAGCCCTACGTGACCGATCTCATGCGGCTCAACAAGAGCTTTATCGTGCCCCGTTCGGCGCGCGGCAAGCGGGCGATGCTGGCCGCCTATCAGCAGCTGTCCAACTACATTCGCCACTCCATTGTTGAAGACAACCATCCGATCTGGCTGGCCCAGCGCGAAGGCCGGGCCAAAAACGGCGTGGATCGCACCGACAGCGCGATCGTCAAGATGCTGGGCATGGCCCGGCGCATGAAGGACAAGGACGCCCCGGTCAGCGACACTATTGCCGAGCTGCGGATCGTGCCGGTGTCGATCAGCTACGAATTCGATCCCTGCGATCAGCAAAAGGCACGCGAGCTCAAGGCGCGCAACGACGGCGTGGCCTATGAAAAGATCGCCTACGAAGACATTCTCTCCATCGCTGCCGGCATTACCGGGGACAAGGGGCGTGTCAGGCTGGTGTTTGGTACGCCGCTCGGGAACGATCAGGGCAGCTACGACAGCGCCGCCCAGGAAATTGACCGCCAGGTACTGGAAAACTACACGCTCTTTCCCAGCCACTATCTGGCGCTGGAAGCCACCGGCCACGCCCCGGAGCTTGTCGACACCCGCGATATCACACCGGCGGATCGACAGACCTTCAAAAAGCGCCTTGAACAGGTGCCCGAAGAGCTTCGCCCCTGGTGGCTGTGTCAGTACGCCAACCCCGTGCTCAACCGGGCCGGCCGCGAGCCGCTCTAGCACCAGGCTGGAGGGCGCCCGAGCCGGCAGGGTTCAGGGGCGCGCCCTGTATCGAGGGCGCGAGACGGGATTGGCTACTTACGCCAGAAGGTCGGTGTCAAAAGCACCAGCACGGTCAGGATTTCCAGACGCCCCATCAGCATGCCGATGCTCAGCATCCACTTGGCCGCATCCGGCAGCGGCGCAAAGTTGCCCGCCGGGCCGATCACGTCACCGATGCCCGGACCGACGTTGGCCACAGCCGACGCGGCACCGGAAAGCGCCGTAATCAGATCCAGCCCCATCAGCGACAGGCCCAGCGCCAGCACCGCGACGGTAAAGAAAAAGAAAAACGAAAAGGCGATAACGCCACGGATCTGATCCTCGGTCAGCACACGTCCGTTATAGCGCTGCACAAAAACCCCGTTGGCATGTACCAGATAGCGCAGCTGATTGACCAGCATGATCAACCCCACCTGAAAGCGAAACACCTTCATGCCCCCGCTGGTCGACCCGGAACAGCCGCCCACGAAAGTCAGATAGAAAAAGGCCGCCGCCGACAGCGGGCCCCATACCGTATAGTCATCCGTGGCATAGCCGGTGGTCGTGACCACCGAGACCACGTTGAAGGCCACCTGCGTGAGCGCATCGAAAAACTCCATGCCGCGTACCACCCGATACAGGGTCAGCAATGCGATGACCACCACCAGCAGTGCCAACAGCCCCCTAACCTGCTGATCCTTCCAGAGCACGCCCGAGCGCTCGCGCGCCATGCGAATGTAGAGCACAAAGGGCAGCGCCCCGGTCAGCATGGAGAGAATGCTCAACCAGAGAATGACGGGATTGTCGGCGTACTGACCGAAGGAGGCGTCGTAGTTGGCAAAACCACCTGTGGCGACCGAAGTCATGCCGTGTACCACGGCGTCCAGCGGCAGCATACCGGCCAGCCAGTAACTGATGATCGAAACGATCGTGAAACCGACATACACCAGCCCGATCGCCTTGGCGACCGTGCCGGCACGGGGCAGTACCTTGTCCGACCAGTCGGAGGACTCGGTCTGAAAAAGGCGCATGCCGCCCACGCGCAAAAACGGCAGTACCGCGATCGCCATAACGATGATCCCGACCCCGCCGACCCACTGCATCAGGCCGCGCCAGAGCTTGAGGCCATCGGAGAGATGCTCGATGCCCACCAGCACTGTCGCCCCGGTGGTCGTAATGGCCGAGACCGACTCGAACACCGCATCGGCCATCGACAGGCGCGGCGCCCCGAACTGCATGGGCAGGCTGGAAAAGGCCGACATCACTACCCAGCTGGAGGTGGTCAGGATAAACATCTGTCGCGGGCGCAGCTCGATCTGCACCCCCCAGGTCAGCAGTATCACCCCGACGGCCGTACCGAAGGTGACTGCAAAGGCCCAGAGAAACGGCCACATCTGACCGTCGCGCTCGATCATCAGCAGAAACAGAGGGATCAGCATGAAAATCGACAGGACCAGCAGCAGCATGGCCAGGATACGCAGAATGGGGCCCATTCCGGCCGGGTTACGGAAAAGCGGCAGGCGCAGCATGCATTGCATCCAGAATGATCAACAGGTGCGCGCTACTATAGCGGTTCGGGAAAGGTGGTGCAGCCGGGAAGGCGGATAAAAACAAAAGCCGGCGCGAGGCCGGCTTTTTGAAAATTGTTAAGTTAATGCAGCTGTGCAACCTTTGGGACGATTTGCCTCAGGAACGTTCGTCTTGCAACTCCAGTCGCCCTTTTCACTACGAGTTAAATCAATCCGGTTGCCATTATTGGCGCCCGATACAAAAGTATAAGTCATGGTGACAGCACCGGTTCGCTTGGTGCTGTCTGTGGAACCAGTAATAGAAATTTTACCCAATGCATCACCATCAACGCTGTTATTGATGCCCAGTTCTGTTTCATCAACTGTACGACCTGTCAGTACTTTTTCCTCAACTGCCGTCTGATATCCCCTTAGTGAAGCAAGTCCTGTCGCCGCCTCGGACCTTGCCACATAGTCCTGATAGCGCGGCACGGCAATGGCCGCCAGTACACCGATGATGGCGACCACGATCATCAGCTCGATCAACGTAAAACCACCCTGCCTGCCTGCCATTGACGTGTCCCTTTCAATTAAATGCATGTGTTCCCGCTTGATGGGCAGGATAACGGTATATTTTGCGCCCTGCTGCTGGATGACGCACAGCCCTTAACGACAAACGCGCCGGGAACTTTAGAGAAATGAACGCCCGCCGATAACGTGAGGCAAGTCACCTCTTCCTTTGATCCTATGGACTCGCGTGCATGTCGGATGCCCTTACTCAGCTCTCTGCCAACCCCTTGCGAAGCCTCGCCCATCAGCTGGTCGAGGATGGCCTGCTGGAAGCCGATCAGGCCCTGGCACTTGAGCAGCAGGCCCACCGGGAAAAGCGCGCGCTGCTCAGGCTGATCATTGAAGAGACCGGGGTGTCACAGCACGATGCGATCCAGAGTGCCGGCTGGGCCTTCGGACTCGGCTGCGTCGATCTGGACGCCATTGCCGTAGCACGCCTGCCGCCGCTGCAGGGCCTGCCGGAAGCCATGATCCGCCGGCTGGGCGCCCTGCCTTTAATACGTGAAGAGCGCTGCTTGACCGTGGCGGTGGATGACCCTTCCCGGCTACCCGTGCTGGATGAGCTTCAGTTCGCCATCGGCATGAGCGTGGAGGGTGTGCTGGCACCGGCCGATCAACTCGCCGCCAGGCTCGAGCAGTATCTGGAAATACACGGTGAAGGGGCACTGGCGCTACTGGAAGGCCAGAACGCCATCGAGACCCTGGCGCTCGAAGAAGGCGATCTCAAGGATCACGACGAGGACGCCTCCTTTCAGTCCAGTGACGACGCCCCGGTGGTGCGCTTCGTCAAGCAGATCCTGCTCGATGGCATTCGCCGCGGCGCCTCGGATATTCATTTCGAGCCTTTCGATGAGAGCTTTCGCATTCGCTTTCGCATCGACGGCATTCTCATGGAAGCCTCGCGCCCACCGGCACAGCTTCGTCAGCGCATTGCGGCACGCATCAAGGTGATGGCAAAGCTCGATATCTCCGAGCGGCGCCTGCCTCAGGATGGCAGCCTGCGCCTGAAGCTGTCGGCAGGGCGCCACGTCGAGTTTCGCGTCAACACCCTGCCGACGCTGTTTGGCGAAAAGATCGTCATGCGCCTGCTGGACCCGAACAGCGCGCGCATGGGGATCGATGCGCTGGGCTTTACGCCGGCGCAGCGCAGCGTCTTCGAGCAGGCCATCGCCCGCCCTCAGGGCATGATTCTGGCTACCGGCCCGACCGGCAGCGGCAAGACCGTCACGCTTTATACTGCGCTCAATCTGCTCAATACCGAGGCGCGCAACATTGCCACGGCCGAGGATCCGGTCGAAATCAAGCTTGAAGGCATCAACCAGGTCAACGTGCGCCCCAACATCGGGTTTGACTTCGCCGCCGCCCTGCGCGCCTTTTTGCGTCAGGACCCCGACGTGGTGATGGTGGGCGAGATTCGCGATCTGGAAACGGCAGAAGTGGCGATCAAGGCCGCCCAGACCGGTCATCTGGTGCTGTCAACGCTGCACACCAATTCGGCCGCCGAAACCCTGACCCGACTGGGCAACATGGGCGTGGCCGGGTTCAACATTGCCACGTCCATCAGTTTGATCATCGCTCAGCGACTGGCGCGCCGACTGTGCGAACGCTGCCGCCAGCCGGTGACCCTGCCTCGTGACGTACTCAAGCATCAGGGCCTTGAAGACGATGAAATCGACCGGGCCACGCTGTATCAGGCGGTGGGCTGTGAACACTGTACTCACGGCTTTCGCGGGCGCGTAGGCATCTACGAAATGGTGCCGATCTCATCGACCATGAGCCAACTGATCATGCAGGACGCCGGCGCCATGGCACTGGCGGAGCAGGCAAAGCGCGAAGGCCATCACGACCTGCGCCGCAGCGGCCTCCACAAGGTACTGGCAGGGCTGACCACGCTGGAAGAGCTCAACCGGATCATTCAGGAGTAATCATCATTATGGCCGCTTCTGCCCTGCCAAAACGCTCATCCACCTCTTCAGGCGAGGCCACTACCTTTCGCTGGCTGGGCAAAAACGCCCGCGGCGAGCGGGTCAGAGGCGAGATGCACGGCGTCAGCGAGTACGATATTCGCCGCCAGCTCTCGTCGCAGGGCATTATCGTGACCCGGCTGATCCGCAAGCGCTCCCTGCCCGGCATGGGGCATCGCATCCGGGGGCAGGACATCACGCTGTTTGCCCGGCAGATGGCCACCATGATCCGTGCCGGCGTGCCGCTGCTGCAGTCTCTGGAGTCGGTCGCCAGTGGCACCAATCGCCCGGCGCTGCGCCATTTCATCGAAACGCTCAAGCATGACGTTTCCAGCGGCATGAGCTTTTCCCGGGCACTGGCGGCGCACCCGCGCCATATTGATCAGCTGTTCGTCCATCTGATCGAGGCCGGCGAACAGGCCGGCGCCCTTGATCGCATGCTTGATCGTGTGGCTACCAACAAGGAGCGTCTTGATCATCTCAGGGCACGCGTTCGCAAGGCGCTGTATTACCCTGCCGCCGTAGTGGCCGTGGGCATCGGGGTAACGGCCCTTTTGTTGATCAAGGTCGTGCCGCAGTTTGAAAGCATGTTCGCAAGCTTTGGTGCCGAACTGCCGGCCCCGACCCGAATCACCATTGCGCTGTCGGAAGCCGCCCAGCGACTCTGGTGGCAGGTTTTGCTGGCAGCCATGGCCATCGGGTGGGTCACACGCCGCATGCTGAAACGCTCACCGGCACTGGCATTTCAGGCCAGCCGACTGGTGCTCAGGCTTCCGATCATCGGGCCGGTCATTGAACGGGCTGCCATCGCACGTTTTTCCAGAACGCTGGCCACGACCTTTGCCGCCGGCGTCCCTCTGATGTCGGCGCTGGAAACGGCCGGCGGCGTCTGCGGTAATCTGGTGTTCGAGCAGGCCATCGAGCGGGTTCGTCAGGACGTCAGCGCCGGTCAGCAGCTTCATTTTGCCATGCGCACTACCGGTCTTTTCACCTCCATGGCCGTTCAGATGGTCGCCATCGGTGAGGAGTCCGGCGCGCTGGAATCCATGCTGAATCGGGTCGCCGATTTTTATGACGCCGAGGTCGAAAGCCGGGTCGATACACTGACCACCCTGATGGAACCCTTGATTATCGTGGTACTCGGCGCCCTGGTCGGTGGGGTGGTGGTCTCGATGTATCTGCCCGTGTTTGATCTCGGCAGCGCCATATAGGAGCCTCGACATGACCGACCCCCTTTTGCTGTCCATCGTGGCGCTGCTGGCGCTGGCGCTGGGAAGCTTTCTCAATGTTGTGATTGCCCGGCTGCCCGTGATGCTGTCACAGCAGTGGACCCGAGAGGCGCATCAGATACTGACCCTGACGCCGCCTACTCAGACGAGATGCAACCTGCTGGTACCGCGCTCTCGCTGCCCGGAATGCGATGCCGCCATTGCCTGGCACGACAATCTGCCGCTGGTGGGATATTTCAAACGCCGCGGGCGCTGCGCACAGTGTCGATGTCGCATCAGCGTGCAGTACCCGCTGGTCGAGGCGGGAAGCCTTTCGCTGGTGCTCTGGGTCGTGTGGCACCATGGTTTGACGCTGACCGGCCTTGCGCTGGCGCTTGCCTGCCTGACGCTGCTGGCGCTGGCCGTCATTGACTGGCGCACGATGCTGCTGCCGGATGTGCTGACCCTGCCTTTGCTGTGGGGCGGGCTGCTGTACCAGCTGGCGAATCACTCTGACAGACTGGCCGAAGCCGTTGCGGGTGCTGCGGTCGGCTACATCATTGCCTGGGGGTTTTACTGGTTTTTCAAACTTGCCACGGGCAAGGAGGGGCTGGGCAGAGGCGATTTCAAGCTGCTGGCCGCGCTGGGCGCCTGGTGTGGCTGGCAGACCCTGCCTCTGATTCTGGTCCTCTCGGCCACGACCGGCGCCGTTATCGGTATTGTGCTGCAGCTGTTTCTGCCTCGCCTGCGAGGCGCGCCCATGCCCTTTGGCCCCTTCCTGAGTGCGGCGGGCATGCTGGTGCTGCTGGGAGGTGATAGGGTAATCGGACTATATTACGCCGCCATTGGCCTTTCCTGAATCCAGTCATCATGCACACACTTTTCGCCCCCGGGCATTACAACGATTATCTGTGGGAGCTTTCATGCTGATTATCGGCCTGACCGGGGGCATCGCCGCCGGCAAGACCACCATTGCCGAGGCTTTCGCGCGGCGCGGCGCGGGCTGGGTTGATGTGGATCATCTGGCCCGCGAGGTGGTCATGCCGGGTGAGCCCGCGCTGGCAGACATTCGCGAGCGCTTTGGCGACGCTGTCATGACCGAGCAGGGCGAGCTCAACCGGGCTGCCCTGCGCCAGATCATTTTTGATGATGCCAGCGCCCGCCACGACCTTGAGGCCATCACGCATCCGCGTATTCGCGAAAGGCTGATACAGCGTCTTGAAACCCTGACAGGGCCCTATGCCCTTTTGGTGTCACCGCTGCTGCTGGAGACCGATCAGCATCAGCTGGTCAACCGGATTCTGGTCATTGATGTGCCGCCACAGGAGCAGATCCGAAGGACCTGCGAGCGCGACGGCGTGTCCGAGGTGCAGGCACGCGCGATCGTGGATGCCCAGATGTCCCGCAATCGGCGACTTGCCAGCGCCGACGACGTTATCGACAATGTCGGCAGCTTTCACGTCGTCGATGCCCGAATCGACCGGCTTGATCTTTTTTATCGCCAGCTTGCCAGTCAGTACAACGCCCATGAATGATAAGAGCCAGACCCCCGTAGTGCCCTGCCCTCAGTGCAGCAAGCGACTTTACTGGACCAGTGACAACCCCTGGCGCCCGTTTTGCTCCCAACGCTGCAAGACGCTTGACCTGGGCGCCTGGGCCGACGAGTCGCACCGCATTGCCGGCGAGCCCGCCATGGACGATGCCAGCCTTGACGAGCTCATGAACCGTATCGAGCGCGGCGACTAGCCGCCTCTGTCCACCGACCGCGCGCCGGTCATCCATGAACGCAAAAGGGCCACCCCGGCGGGGTGGCCCTTTTTTGCGCAAAGGATCCGATCAGCGCCAGAACTCACGTATCGAGGCAACCCCCTGCGCCCCCACGGCACGCGCCCGGTCACCATCGTCACGCGAGGTGCCGCCCAGGGCGTATACCGGCATGGTGACCTCTTCAACCATCTGCTGCAGATCGTGCCAGCCGATGGTAATGGCACCCGGATGGCTGGGCGTTTCACGCACCGGCGACAGCGTTACGAAGTCACAGCCGAGTCGCTGAGCCTGCGCAAGCTGCTCGTCATTGTGCGTGGAAGCCGCCAGCCACTTGTCCTCTTCGACGGGCCGGTGCGTCAGTGCCATCAGTTCACGACTGGGCAGATGCAGCCCGTCGGCCCCCACGGCCCTGAAGGTTTCCAGCGAGCAGTTGAGAATCAGTGACGCGCCATGCTCGCGGCACTTTACCAGCGCTCGCTCGGCGCGGGCTCGGTAAGCACTCTCATCAAGATCATGGGCACGCAGCTGTACCAGCTTGATGTCATCTTCTACCAGCGCGCGCTCAAGCCGGCGATCAAACGCTGCCTCATCGTCGGCCTCTCCCGTGATCAGATAATCATGGGGCAAAATGACGGCGCGAATAATGGGGCCGTTGGCCGCGGGGAAGGCATAGCGGCCCAGATCACCGGGATTGACCCAGCGTACGGCCTGGCCTTCACGGCCCCAGGGCTCGCCCTCGAAATCGTGCGTTTCCCAGACATCGAGCAGAATATGCTTGTCGGGATACTCATGATGCACACGAATCAGCGGCTGGGCGCGCTGGATGCTGATGCCAAGCTCTTCGCGCAGCTCACGGCGCAGCGCTTCAAGCCCGGTTTCGTAAGGGGCCAGCTTGCCGCCGGGGAATTCCCACAGTCCGCCCTGATCGGCAATCGACGGCCGCCGTGCAATCAGTACCTGGCCCTGATCGTTGAAAATGGCCGCAGCGGCGACATGTACCCTTCTTTTCGGCATGCTGTCATGACCTTTCATGATGCGTGAATATCAATCGGTAAAGGGGATGGCACGGCGCTGCCACCCCAAGGCTTAATGGCGTCAGTGCACTCGTGGTGCGCGTCAGCTGCGGTAATCGGCGTTGATGGAGACATAGTCATGGGAAAGATCCGATGTCCAGACCTGCTCTCGCGAGGTACCACGCCCCAGGTAAATCGTGATAATGATCTCTTCTTCGGCCATGACGGCCGCACCGGCTTCTTCGCGGTACTCCTGGGCGCGGCCTCCCTGGCGGGCAATGGTGACGCCATTGATGTCGATTGCCACCTGGCTGACATCAAAATCACTGATAGGTACCTTGCCGACCGCCATCAGTAGACGCCCCCAGTTGGCATCGCTGGCATAAAGTGCGGTCTTGACCAGCGGCGAGTGAGCAACGCTGAAAGCCACCGCCAGCGCTTCATCAACGCTGGCCGCCTCTTCAATAGTGACCGTGACGAATTTGGTGGCCCCTTCACCATCGCGCACGATGGCCTGAGCCAGCGTCAGCAATACGTCATCCAGCGCCATGGCAAACTGCGCCAGCGCCTCGTCACTCTCAAGAGCCGCCCCACGCCCCGTGGCCACCAGCGTGCAGGCATCGTTGGTGGACGTGTCGGAATCGATGGTGATGCGATTAAAGCTGCGATCGACACTGTTGCGCAGCAGTGTCTGCAGCGTGTCATGCTTGATTGCGGCATCGGTGGCCACAAAGGCCAGCATGGTCGCCATGTTGGGACAGATCATCCCGGCGCCCTTGGAAATGCCGTTGATGGTAACCGGCTGACCATCGATCGTGATTGTACGCGTTGCCCCCTTGGGGCGCGTATCGGTGGTCATGATACCTTCAGCCGCGGCCTGCCACTGCGTCTCATCCAGCGAGGTCAGCGCCTCATCCAGGCCATTGCGTATCCGCTCGACCGGCAGCGGTTCTCCGATGACACCGGTAGAAAAGGGCAATACCTGCTCCGGTAGCTGACCGGTTCGTTCGGCAAGCGCCGCACAGCAGGCCAGAGCGTCCTGCATGCCCGGCTCTCCGGTACCGGCATTGGCATTGCCGGTATTGATCAGAAGATAGCGCGGCGCGCCGTCTGCCAGATGCCGCCGCGCCACGTGCACAGGCGCAGCGCAAAAGGCATTGCGGGTAAAAGTGGCGGCCACATGACTGCCTTCAGCCAGTTCAAAAATGACCAGATCACGTCGATCTGCTTTTTTGATACCGGCCCGGGCAGTGCCCAGTCGCAGCCCCTCGATGCGAGGCATATCGGGAAAATGCGCGTTACCTACGGCCATGACCATTGCCCTTTGCTGTTCATGTTGTCTACCCGGCACCCAAACGGCAGCCGGGCAGCGCGGCTCTGCCAGTAATTACCTGTCGAGACTGCCGTGACAGTGCTTGTACTTTTTGCCCGAGCCGCACGGACAGATATCGTTACGCCCGACCTTTGGTTCCTCACGGCGTACGGTGGGATTTTGCACGGCCTCGGCCGCAGCGACGGCTTCTTCGCTGACTTCCGGCGCCGGCACATCCTCATGAGCCACATCGGTGCGCGTCATCTCGCTGGCCTGCTGTTCACGCTCCAGATTTTCCCGACGCTCGCGCTCAAGCGTTTCGGGGTCCGCCTGCTGGCGCACCTGAACGTGACTGAGAATGCGCACCACATCGGATTTGATGTTGTGCAAAAGCGTCTGAAACAGCTCGAAGGACTCGCGCTTGTATTCCTGCTTGGGGTTTTTCTGCGCATAACCCCGCAGATGGATACCGCGACGCAGGTGATCCATCGACTGAAGGTGCTCCTTCCAGCGGGTATCCAGCACCTGGAGCATGACCTGCTTTTCAAAGCGGCGCATGGTCTCGTCACCCACGCTTTCCTCTTTTTTCGCCCAAGCCTGACGCAGCTGCTCATGGAGACGTTCGCGCAGCATCTCTTCGTGAAAGTTCTCGTCCTCGCGCGCCCATGTCGTCACCGGTGCCTCAAGGTTGAACTCCTGACGCAGATGCTCTTCAAGACCGGACAGATCCCACTGTTCGGCCAGACTCTGAGGTGGCACGTAGCTTGAGATGGCGTGATCCAGCATTTCGACACGCAGCCCCTGGACGTTGTCGGAAACGTTGTCCGACGCCAGAATCTCATCGCGCTGCTCATAGACAACGCGACGCTGATCGTTGGCCACGTCATCATATTCCAGCAGCTGCTTGCGCATGTCGAAGTTGCGACCTTCGACCTTGCGCTGGGCGCGCTCCACGGCGTTGCTGACCATCTTGTGCTCGATGGCCTCGCCCTTTTCAAGCCCCAGTACGCCCATCATCTTCTGCACGCGCTCGGAACCGAACAGGCGCATCAGGTTGTCTTCCAGCGACAGGAAAAAGCGGGTGGAGCCCGGGTCACCCTGACGGCCGGAACGTCCGCGCAGCTGATTGTCGATACGTCGTGATTCATGACGTTCGGTACCGATCACGTGCAGACCGCCCGCCTCGATGACCGCGTCATGACGCTTTCTCCATTCGACCCTGACGGCCTCAATGGCGGCATCGTTCGGTTGATCGAGCGCGGCCACCTCGGACTCCCAGTTACCGCCGAGCATGATGTCGGTACCACGGCCGGCCATATTGGTCGCGATGGTCACCGATGCCGGACGGCCGGCCTGAGCGATGATCTCTGCTTCTCGATCGTGCTGCTTGGCGTTGAGCACGTTGTGAGCCAGCTGCTGCTTGCGCATCATCTCCGAGAGCACCTCGGAGCTTTCGATCGAGGCCGTACCGACCAGAACCGGCCGGCCTTCAGCCTGCTTCACCTTGATGTCTTCAATGATGGCCTCGAACTTTTCCTGGGTCGTCATGAAGACCAGGTCGTTGAGGTCCTTTCGCGCTCGCGGCTTGTTGGTCGGGATGACCAGTACGTCCAGATCATAGATTTCACGAAACTCGAAGGCTTCGGTATCGGCCGTACCGGTCATGCCCGAGAGCTTGTCGTAGAGACGGAAGTAATTCTGGAAGGTCGTGGAGGCCAGTGTCTGACTCTCCTTTTGAACTTCCACGTTTTCCTTGGCCTCGACGGCCTGGTGAAGACCTTCCGACCAGCGCCGTCCGTGCATGGTACGCCCGGTGTGCTCATCGACGATGATGACCTCACCCTTGTCGACCACGTAATCCACGTCACGATGGAAAAGATGCTTGGCCCTGAGCGCGGCGCTGACGTGGTGCAGCAGGCCGAGATTGTGCGCAGCGTAAAGCGAGTCTTCGTCGGGCAAAAGGTTTGCCTGACGAAGAATGTTTTCGATCTCGTTGTGGCCGCGCTCGGTCAGTTCGATCTGCTTTTGCTTTTCATCGATGATGAAATCGCCGGTTTCGGGATCTTCGGAATCCTCGCAGGGCGCAAGCGGTGCCACCAGCTGATGGATGGTGCGATAGATATCGACGTTTTCATCCACGGGCCCTGAAATGATCAGCGGCGTGCGCGCCTCGTCAATCAGGATCGAGTCGACCTCATCGATGATGGCGTAGTTGAGCCGGCGCTGGACCTTTTCGTTTTGTGAAAAGGCCATGTTATCGCGCAGATAATCAAAGCCGTATTCGTTGTTGGTGCCATAGGTGATGTCGCAGGCATAGGCATTGCGCTTGTCCCGCGGCTGTTGCCCGGAGTAGATAACGCCCACGGACAGACCCAGAAATTCATACAGCGGGCGCATCCAATCGGCATCACGTCGCGCCAGGTAGTCGTTGACCGTGACCACGTGCACACCCAGCCCGGGCAGCGCATTAAGATAAACCGCGAGCGTGGCCACCAGCGTTTTGCCCTCGCCGGTTTTCATCTCGGCAATACGGCCCTCGTTAAGCGCCATGCCGCCAATCATCTGAACGTCGAACTGGCGCATGCCCATGACGCGTTGAGTCGCTTCACGCACGGTGGCAAAGGCTTCAGGCAGCAGCTTGTCGAGCGCCTCGCCGCCGGCGAGGCGCTCGCGAAACCGGGCGGTCTGCTGCTGCAGTGCCTGATCATCAAGAGCGCTGACGGACTCTTCCAGCGCATTGATTTTTGTAACGGCCTTGCGTAAGCGTCTGACTTCACGGTCGTTCTTGCTGCCGACCATCTTGCGTAACAGCGTATTCAGCATCTCTTTATCCTGTGTCGTCGTGTCATGTCATTTATCAAATTCAACGACACGTCGAAGGCGGGCCGCGGCGCGACAGCACGTCATGACCCGTTGGCATGCCGATCCAGGGCCGAACGGGCAACACTGTGCACGCGATACAAAGCAGCGTCACCGGCAGGCACCAAAAGCGCAATACCAGGCGTCTGAGACGGTAGCGACGACGAGACTCGGCGCGAATATGCTCTGGCGAATGAAAGCAGATCCGAATCAGTTGAGCAGCCGTGCCATCAAGACGAGCATCGGCCATGCCCATTGGCAAAAGACAGCCAATCAGGAGGCCGGCCAGCCACCACCGGGTCCTGAAGCCCCGTGGCAGACGGAATGTACGAGCGGGATGGGTCATGCTGTCAATCTGAGGATCAGCCGTGATAAATTGGCGCCATCCTTAATGATCGCGCGGCAGGGCCATGAGTATAAAGGGTAAAGGAGTACGCGCCCAGCCCGTGGGGCAATTGTTACGCACCCGTGGTTCCATGGCGCCGTTGATCCACACGGCAGGGATTCTTCTTGAAGCCCAGGAACACCTTCTCAATGCGCTGCCCGAAGAACTAAAGGATCACGTGCGTGTCGGCGGCTATCACGAGGGTCATCTGACGCTGATGACGGATCGAGCCGTCTGGCTAACGTGGCTGCGCTTTGAACGACAGCGGCTGCTGACCCTGCTGCGACAGCTTCCCGCCTTTCGTGATCTTTCAGGCCTGACCTTCAAGGTTCGCCCTATCCGGCCTGCCTATACTCCCGACACTCGAGTTCGAGAGCTTCCGGAAGCAGCAGCTTCTCAGCTTCGTGAATGCGCCCGCGATACGGACAACCCCCGCCTTAGAAAATCGCTTGAACGACTGGCGTCGCATTCGGGGCAAAAAAACGAATAATTATCGATATCGCGCAACAAAAAAGGGCACCGATCAGCGATCGATGCCCTTTCTTTTTGACTGTTTATTGTCCTGCCATCACGATCCGGACGGTTACATCGCCATCGCCGGCTCGGAATAGGAGATCGGTGACGTCTCACGATCCTCGAACGTCACGATTTCAAATGCTTCCTGATGCTGAAGCAGTGCACGTACCAGCTGGTTGTTGAGACCATGGCCGGACTTGTAACCACGGAACTCGCCAATCAGGCTATAGCCCAGCTGATAGAGATCGCCAATGGCATCGAGCACCTTGTGACGCACGAACTCATCTTCGTAGCGAAGACCGTCTTCGTTCAGGATACGGTACTCGTCGACAACGATGGCATTATCAAGACTGCCACCCAGTGCCAGATTCTGCGAGCGAAGAAACTCGATATCGCGCATGAAGCCAAAGGTACGTGCGCGGCTGACTTCCTTCACAAACGAAGTCGTCGAAAAGTCGACGCTGGTCGTCTGCTTCTGGCTGGCAAAGACAGGATGATCGAAATCGATGGCAAAGCTGACCTTGAAGCCGTCATGCGGCAGGAAGGTAGCGTACTTGTCGCCATCCTTGACCGTCAGCTCCTGCTTGATGCGGATAAATTTCTTGGCCGCTTCCTGCTCGGCAATGCCTGCCGACTGAATCAGGAAAACAAACGGGCCGGCACTGCCATCCATGATGGGCACTTCGGGTTCGCTAAGATCGACGAAAGCATTGTCGATGCCAAGACCTGCGAAAGCCGACATCAGGTGCTCGACCGTGGAGACACGAACGTCACCCATGGCGACGGCGGTGCACATGGTCGTAAAGTGGACGTTTTCCGGATGCGCCGGAATACGAACGACCGGGTCAAGGTCGGTACGCACAAACACGATACCGGTATTAACCGGCGCCGGGCGCAGTGTCAGATAAACCTTTTTACCCGAATGCAGGCCAACGCCTGTCGCACGAATGGTGTTCTGTAATGTTCTTTGACGGATCATAGTCTGGGCTACCAGGCAGGAAACATTCAAACAGTTGTTTATATGGTAACAGTTCCCTTGGGGTTCGACAACGAACAGTGTTCGATTAGTCGATTATTATGCTTTTATTACCACGAAAAAATTCGGCGGCCCCGAAGGGCCGCCTAATCAGATCAGTCTGCCTGGCGGCGCAGAAAGGCCGGAATATCCAGATAATCGTCCATTTCCTGCGACTTCTGGCGCCGCTCACGGGATTCTCGAGAAGCCTTCTGCTGTTCCTTTTCCTTCTCTTTTTCGCGCGATGACGCCTGTTGACGAGAAGCGGCCGGCTGGCGCGCCATGCGACGATAATCAGCCTGCTCGCTGCGAGAAGTCTGCGTCTGACGCGGCGCCGCCTTCTCTACTCGCCCATCAAGGCCTGCCGCCACAACGGTGACACGCAGATCATCGGTCATTTCCATATCGATGGCAGTACCTACCACGATGGTCGCGTCCTGAGAAGCGAACTCCTGAACAGTGGCGCCCACATCGTTGAACTCGCCAATGGAGAGATCCGGACCGGCGGTAATGTTGACCAGAATGCCGCGAGCGCCGTTGAGATCGATATCTTCCAAAAGCGGGCTGCGAATGGCCTTTTCAGCGGCCTCGCGGGCGCGATTTTCGCCCATGGCCGTGCCGGTACCCATCATGGCCATGCCCATTTCGGACATTACCGTGCGAACGTCGGCAAAGTCGACGTTGATGATACCGGGGCTTGTAATCAGCTCCGCGATTCCCTGCACGGCGCCAAGCAGGACATCATTGGCAGCACTGAACGCCGTCAGCAGACTGGCATTCTTGCCCAGTACCGTCAGCAGCTTTTCGTTGGGGATGGTGATCAGGGAGTCGACATGCTCGGAGAGCTCCTTCATGCCCTCTTCGGCAGCGCGCTGGCGCTTGGGACCTTCAAAGGGGAACGGGCGCGTGACAACTGCCACGGTCAAAATCCCCAGCTCCTTGGCTACCTGCGCCACGACCGGGGCACCGCCGGTGCCGGTACCGCCACCCATGCCGGCGGTAATGAAGACCATGTCGGCACCCTGAAGAAGCTCGGCAATGCGCTCACGATCTTCCATGGCAGCCTGACGGCCGACTTCCGGGTTTGCCCCGGCACCCAATCCCTTGGTAATTTCACTGCCCAGCTGCAAAACGGTCTTGGCAGCAACTCGCTTGAGCGCCTGCGCATCGGTGTTCGCGCAGATGAATTCGACGCCTTCGATGTTGCTTTCGACCATGTGGTTGACAGCGTTACCGCCGCCACCACCTACGCCGATTACCTTGATTACCGCGCTGCTGGATGGCGCATTGTCTACAAGCTCAAACATAACCCCGTCTCCTGGACCGCCAAGGCAGTCCTGTCAGAAATTTCCTTTTAACCAGCCCTTGATCCGCGTAATGGTTGAGGAGAGCCGCTCGTTGTCCTGGCGCTCGGACTGGTAACGTCTTGGCTGCTCTTCCCGGCGGGGTTGGGCCGTAGAACGCGAGTAGCGAGAATATTTCATGCCGTAGAGTAACAAACCAACACCGGTCGAATAAATTGGATTGCGCACGACATCTGCCAGCCCTCGCACGTTCTGCGGACAGGCAATGCGCACCGGCATGTGAAATATCTCTTCTGCCAGCTCCCCCACCCCTTCCATTCTTGAGGTACCGCCTGTCAACACGATACCGGCAGCTACCATATCTTCATACCCGCTGCGCCGAAGTTCTTCGCGCACCAGAGTAAAAAGCTCCTCATAGCGAGGTTCGACCACCTCGGCCAGATGCTGTCTTGAAAGATCACGCGCCGGGCGATCGCCAACGCTTGGCACCTTGATCATTTCGTCACTGGACGCCAGCTGTGTCAGTGCACAGGCGTATTTTACCTTGATATCTTCTGCATACTGGGTCGGCGTGCGCAGTGCCATGGCAATGTCGTTGGTGACCTGATCGCCGGCAATGGGAATGACGGCGGTGTGTCGGATGGCGCCTTCGGTAAAGACGGCAATATCGGTTGTGCCCCCACCGATATCCACCATGCACACACCCAGTTCACGCTCGTCCTCGGTCAGCACGGCATAGCTTGATGCCAGCTGTTCGAGAATGATGTCGTCTACTTCCAGACCACAGCGACGCACACACTTTTCGATATTCTGTACGGCATTGAGGGCGGCCGTCACCAGATGGACGCGCGCCTCGAGCCTGACGCCCGACATGCCCAGCGGCTCACGAATCCCTTCCTGGGTATCAATGGCGTACTCCTGCGGCAACACATGCAGAATTCGCTGTCCTTCGGAGATGGCACGGGCGCGGGCGGAATCTATGACACGATCAATATCAGAAGGCGCCACTTCACGTTCCTTGATGGCCACAACACCATCGGAATTCATGGAACTGATATGGCTGCCCGCAATACCGACATAGACAGAATGAATGTCACATCCTGCCATGAGTTCGGCTTCTTCAACGGCGCGCTGGATCGACTGCACCGTCGATTCAATATTGATGACCACCCCTTTTTTCATGCCATGAGAGGGGTGGGAACCGATACCGGCAATCTCTATGCCGCCGTCATCGGTGGGTTGTCCAACGATGGCCACAACCTTGGATGTTCCGATATCCAGCCCGACTACCATATTGGAAGCGTTGGTTTCTCCTGCCATAGGTCGGGCCTACTCCCTGATCAACCTGTTAATACGCACAATTATCTCAATCGCATTCAATTAAAAAAGTAACTGGCGTAATTCCGCATTAATAATAGTGAAAGCATTACCGAGAATACGGTGATTTTAGAGTGAAAGAAATACCCATTACCCTTCAATACCCGTGTTTTTACGCAACTTAACGAGAACGTTAAGTTTATCCATCCGAATTATCATTTTCGGGCTCGTTTTCGC
Source organism: Kushneria sp. EE4 (assembly GCF_977968315.1). Next base: position 894,534 of record NZ_OZ386212.1, on the reverse strand, counting down.
CGTGCCACGCCACCGAGACGCCGTTGGGATAACGCAAATCAATATAGCGGATATCGTTTCGACCCGCTGAAAGCCCACGCTGCCAGGCGGTAATAAAACGCTCAAGGCGCATGTCCAGATCCGTTCGCCCGAGCATGATCCAGAATGAATTATCAAGCTGGACTCGCCAGGCACCGCGTGGCTCGAGTCGAAGCTGTGTGATGGTCATGTCCAGACGCTCGAACTGCCTTTTCAAGGCGTCATAATAGGCAAGCACCTCCTGGCCACTGCCCTGCGGGCCCGCAAGCCAGGGTCTGTCACCCACATTGCTGATGGGCCCCGCCGCGAAGGCCTCCCCTTGAGCGTTGAGCAACAGGCCATCGTTCCACCAGGCTACGGGACGCTGCTCGTAGAGTTCAAACGTCAGGGCATCCGGCCAGCGCCTTGAAAGCCGGACATCCTTGAGCCAGGGCACCTCGAGTGCCTCGCTGCGCAGCTGACCGATATCAACGGACAGCCAGCTCTCTCCGGCAATCAGCGGTGCGAGCTGATCCTGCAGATAGGCGGCATTGACGTACTCCAGATCCCCTCTGATGGACACGCGCTCGATGGGCTTGTCCAGCCATATCCAGAGCGTGCGACCGCCTGCCACCAGCAGTGCCACGATAAGAATCAGCCCCAGCAGGCGATTGGAGGTTGCCGTTGTCATTGCACGCCCTGCACCGGCCAAAAGGTTTTGAAAACCCCGATCATTACAGGGTAACTCCCTGAAGTTTGAGCTCACAGCGTGCCAGTGCCGTGCTGAGCCCACCGATGTCGCCGGCCCCCTGGGTAATCAGAATATCGTTGTCATCGAGCACGTTGCTCAATATCTCCGCCAGCGCTTCCCGACTTTCAACAAACAGTGGCGATGTCTGCCCGCGCTGGCGAATGGAGCCTGCCAGCGCCCTGGAATCGGCGCCCGTAACAGGCGCTTCACCGGCACTGTAGACGTCCAGCAGCAGAAGCTGATCGACGCTTGAAAGCACCCGCACGAAATCCTCGTAAAGATCATGGGTTCTGGAATAGCGATGCGGCTGATAGATCATCACCAGCCGCCGATCCGGCCAGCCTTCGCGAACCGCCTGAATGACCATTTCCACCTCACGGGGATGATGGCCATAGTCGTCTACCAGCATGACCGGCAGACTGTCGCCACCGCTTTCGGGCAGTCGATAATGGCCCTGCACCTGAAAACGACGCCCTACGCCGGCAAATCCTGCCAGTGCCTGGACGATCGATTCATCGCTGACACCGGCATCCGTGGCCACCGCGATCGCTGCCATGGCATTGAGCGCATTGTGACGCCCGGGCATGGCCAGTCGTACGGTGATCGGGCCGTGGGGTGCCGGCCGACGGGCGGTAAACGACACGGTATCGCCGAGTTGAGAGAAATCGACAATTCGATAATCGGCGCCTTCATCAAAACCGTAGGTGACGAAGTGGCGTTGAATTCTCGGCAACAGCTCACACACGACAGGATCATCGAGACAGACAATGGCCAGCCCGTAGAACGGCAGGTTGTGCAGAAATTCGATGAAGGTGTCCTGCAGACGACCGAAGTCACCTTCATAGGTCGCCATGTGATCGGCATCGATATTGGTCACGATGGCCGTCATCGGCTGAAGATGCAGAAACGAGGCGTCGGACTCGTCAGCCTCGGCGACCAGATAGTCGCCCTGCCCCAGCTGAGCATTGCTGCCGGCACTGGTAAGTCGTCCGCCGATCACAAAGGTCGGATCCAGACCGCCCTCGGCCAGAAGCGTGGCCGTCAGGCTGGTGGTCGTGGTCTTGCCATGGGTGCCCGCCACGGCAATGCCATGACGAAAGCGCATCAGCTCGGCGAGCATCTCCGCGCGACGCACCACCGGCACACGACGTTCACGCGCGGTCATGACCTCCGGATTGGTCGGGTCCACGGCGCTTGAGACCACCACGACATCGGCGTCGCGCACGTTGTCGCCATGATGACCGATGGCCACGCGAATGCCGCACTGGCGCAGATGCGCCACCACCGAAGATTCGCGCAGATCACTGCCGCTGACGCAAAACCCCTGATTGGCCAGCACTTCGGCAATGCCGCACATGCCGGAGCCGCCAATGCCCACGAAATGAATACAGCGTATACGACGCATACCGCTGCGTGCCTGCACCTGATTACTCAAAACCTGTCTCCATACAGCCCTGGGCCATGATATCGGTCGCTTCCAGCTGCGCCACGCTTCTGGCACGTTGCCCCATCTCCAGCAGACGATGAGCGTTCAGCAACCCGGCAAGCGCCTCACTCAATGCCTGCACGCTCATCTGCGCCTGGGGGATCAACTGCGCCGCGTCGGCCTCAACCAGATAGTTTGCATTGATGGTCTGATGGTCATCCACCGCGTGCGGAAACGGCACCAGAAGCGAGGCCCTGCCTGCCGCTGCCAGTTCACTGACGGTCAATGCACCGCTGCGACAGACCACCAGGTCGGCCCATTCATAGGCCTGCGCCATATCGCCAATGAAATCGGACACAGTGGCCTCGACACCGGCTTTTTGATACGCCGCAACGGTTGCGGTCTCCTTGTCCCGACCGGCCTGATGACGAACCTCGGGTCGAACATCGGCGGCCATCATACCGAGCGCTGCCGGCACACGTTCATTAAGCACCTGCGCACCCAGCGACCCGCCCACCACCAGCAGCCGCAGCGGCCGACCCATCAGCGTATCGATGCCGCGCGGGACGGCACCGATGTCGGCAATCTCCTGGCGTACCGGATTGCCGATTACGATCGGGTGTCGAGCCTCGTCAAAGGCACCGGGGAAAGCGGCATACACGCGATGCGCCAGCCGGGCCAGCGCCTTGTTGGTCATACCGGGCAGCGCGTTCTGCTCATGAATGATCAGGGGTCGTTTCATCAGCCAAGCGGCCAGCCCGCCGGGGCCGCTGGCAAAGCCGCCCAGACCCACCACCAGCGACACATCCAGTGACCTGATGATGTGGCGCGCCTGATGCACGGCCTTTAAAAGCCGCCACGGCGCCTTGAGCCAACCCAGCGCCCCGTTGCCCCGCAGCCCGGCAATCGAGACGTGATGCAACGCAATCCCCGCCTCGGGGACCAGCGTGTTTTCGATACCACGCGGCGTGCCCAGCCAGTGCACTTCTATACCCCTTGCCTGCAGCGCCCGCGCCAGTGACAGCGCCGGTACCACGTGGCCACCGGTGCCGCCGGCCATGATCAGTGCCTTTCCGGAGGATGTATTCATGCCGGCACCTCGGTAGCCGTGCTGCGAGAGCGCTTGCGCGCGGCGCGGCGGCGGCCTCTCGTTTCACCATCCACGCGTAAAAGCAGCCCGACCATGGCCCCGCTCACCATCAGACTCGACCCGCCATAGCTCAAAAGCGGCAGCGTCAGTCCCTTGGTGGGCAAAAGCCCGGCGTTGACCGCCACATTAATAAAGGACTGCGAGGCAAAAATAATGCCGATGCCGTAGCAGACGTAGGCCGCAAAGAGGTGACCGCTCTCTTCGGCATTGCGCCCGATACGAAAGCAGCGATAGACCAGAATGGCAAAAAGCGCGACCGAACCCACGGCACCCAGCATGCCAAGCTCTTCTGCCAGCACGGAAAAGACGAAATCGGTATGCGCCTCGGGCAGGTAAAAAAGCTTTTGCACGCTGTTGCCAAGCCCCAGTCCGCTCCAACCGCCGCGTCCGAAGGCAATCAATGCCTGAGTCAGCTGATATCCCGAACCATACTGATTGGCCCAGGGGTCAAGAAAGCTTGCGATACGGGCCAGACGATAAGGTTCTGATATCGCCACAAAGGCGCCAAGAGTCACCACGCCCCCGGTCAGCAGCACAAAGCGCCACAGGGACGCCCCCGCCAGCAGCAGCACGCCCATGGTGGCGGCCAGCATCACGACAGCGGCGCCGTAGTCAGGCTCCAGAATCAGCAGAATGCCCAGCGAAAAGGTCAGTATCAGGGGCGCCATGAAGCCCCACCAGCTGCGGCGCAGCCGCGTCAGATGGCGCTCGGTATAGCCGGCGATGTAGATGATCAGACAGAACTTGGCGACTTCTGAGGCCTGAAGGTTGATGGGCCCCAGATGGATCCAGCGCCGGCTGCCGTTGACCTCTCGACCCACAATCAGCACGGCGGCCAGCAAAATGGCGGCAATGAGCAACAACGTGGGTCCATTGGCCCGCCACCAGACAGAAGGAACACGCATGACCACCAGCGCGATGGTGATGGAGGCCAGCACGAAAATGCCGTGACGAATGCTGTAATACCACGGGTTGCCGGTCTGGCTGTTGGCCACTTCCGTTGACGCCGACGTCACCATGACCCAGCCGATGAGCATCAGCGTGAGTGCTGCAAGCACCAGCCAGCCATCGATGACATGGCGCTCGGTGGAAAAACGTTCTGCCAGAGGTTTCATGAGTGAGGCTGCCACTGTTTGAGCCACGCGCAGAAGGCCTCTCCGCGTGCTTCGAAGTTGTCGAACTGATCAAGACTGGCGCAGGCAGGAGACAGCAATACGGCATCGCCCGGTTGTGCCGCGCCCATTGCATGTTGCATGGCCTGCTCGAGCGTGTCCACGACCACGACCGTCACCACCGATCCCAGGGCGCGAGCCAGCAGCGCACGGTCGCGCCCGTAGACCACCGCGACCCGGGCGTGGCGGGCAAGCGGTTCGGCCAGCGGCGTAAAGTCAGCGCCCTTCCCGACCCCGCCGGCCAGCAGGATCAGGCGACCGGCCAGCGTCACCCCGATGCCCTCGATGGCGGCAAGCGTCGCCCCCACATTGGTGCCCTTGGAGTCATTGATCCAGGTGACGCCATCAATGTCGGCCACCCGCTGCGCGCGATGCGCCAGGCCGGCAAAACGTGCCACGGTATCGACCATGCCATCACGGGGCCAGCCGGCCTCATCACCGACGGCAAACGCCGCCAGCACGTTAAGCAGACTGTGCTGCCCCGGCATCATGACATCACGTGCCGCCATGACCGGTTGCGACCCCTTCATGAGCCAGACCGCTGCATCAAGCTCGGCCAGCCCCCAGTCGCTGTCACTGCCCGGCATGTCACTGCCAAAGGAGGCGACTCGCGCCACCTGCGCTGGATCAAAGGGCGCAGTGGCCGCGTCATCACGGTTGATGATGCCAATACCGGCACCGTTGAAGATCTGTTGCTTGGCACGGGCGTAACCTGCCATGCCGTCGTGCCGGTCCAGATGATCGCTGCTGAGATTGAGATGGACGGCGATATCGGCACCGAGCTGCGGCGTGGTCTCCAGCTGAAAGGAAGAAAGCTCCAGCACAAAGCACTCGGCTGTCGGCTGCTGCGCCAGAAGACGCAGCGCCGGCGTACCCAGGTTGCCCCCGACCGCCACATTGATGCCACAGCCACGGGCCATATCGCCCACCAGCGTTGTGACCGTTGATTTGGCGTTGGAGCCGGTAATGGCAATCAGCATCGGTCGCTTCGCGCGCTGGCTCAGCGCTTCTACAAACAGCGCCGTCTCCCCCACGACCTCAAGACCGGGCTGTTCCAGATCGGGCGTGCGGGGATCCACCCCGGGGCTCAAAACAACCCTTTTGACCTTTTGAAGATCAAGCCTGCGCAGATCACCACAGTGCACCGGCACGTCGGGATAAAGGCGCTGGAAATCGGACAGCCCGGCCGGCCGGTCTCGCGTATCGGCCATGATAAAGGGCTCGCCCCGCCGACTCAGGTGCTCGGCAATGGCCAGCCCCGAACGGCCCAGTCCGACAACAACGCTATGATGCGGCCCGATCAGCATGTCAGTCGATGTCATGTCAGCGGATTTTCAGGGTCGCCAGACCCAGCAGCACCAGCACCACGGTAATGATCCAGAAACGGATGATGACACGCGGCTCGGGCCAGCCCTTCAGCTCAAAGTGGTGATGCAGCGGCGCCATGCGAAAGATGCGTCGACCGGTCAGCTTGAACGAGGCAACCTGCAAAATGACCGACACCGTCTCCATGACAAAGACACCGCCCATGATGAACAGCACGATCTCCTGTCGTACGGCCACGGCCACCACGCCAAGTGCTGCACCCAGCGCCAGCGCGCCGACATCGCCCATGAAGACCTGGGCCGGATAGGTGTTGAACCAGAGAAACCCGAGCCCCGCGCCGATGATGGTGCCGCAGAACACGGCCATCTCGCCCGCCCCGGGTACCGAGGGAATATGCAGGTACTCGGCAAACATGGCATTGCCGCTGGCGTAGGCGAAAACCCCCAGCCCCATGGCAACCAGTACGGTCGGCATGATCGCCAGCCCGTCCAGCCCATCGGTCAGATTGACGGCATTGGAGCTGCCCACAATCACCAGATAGGTGAGCAAAATGAAAAAGGGGCCGAGCTGGATCACGATGCTTTTGAAAAACGGCACGATCAGACTGGTTTCCACCGGCGAGGATGCCGTGAAATAAAGTGCGACAGCCACGCCAAGACCGATCACCGACTGCCACAGATATTTCCATTTGGCCGGTAGCCCACGCGGATTCTTTTCGACCACCTTGCGATAGTCATCCACCCAGCCGATGGCCCCGAACCCCAGCGTGACCAGCAGCACCAGCCAGACATAGTGGTTGCCAAGATCGGCCCACAGCAGCGTGGAGATCGCAATCGACATCAGAATCATCACGCCCCCCATGGTGGGCGTGCCGGCCTTGGACAGATGCGACTGAGGGCCGTCGTCACGAATGGCCTGACCGATCTGACCGGCCACCAGCCGACGAATGACCCAGGGGCCGATCATCAGCGAGATCAAAAGCGCGGTCAGGGTGGCCAGAATCATTCGCAGGGTCAGATACCCGAAAACGCTGAAGCTGGTTTGGAAGGAAGCAAGCAGTTCGGCAAGAAAGAGCAACATTATGAGTCATCACCTGAAGATTCTGATCGAAGTGCGTTGACCAGACGGTCCATCCCGGCACTGAGGGAGCCCTTGATCAATACGCTGGCATTTGAGGGCAGGGACTGACGGGCAAAATCGATCATCGATGCCCAGTCGTCAAAATGGCACCCGCGCGTACCGACGGCGGTTGAAATCGCCTTGGCGGGCGCGCCGATCGTGACCACTCGATCGATATCAAGATCGCGCGCGTACTGCCCCAGTGCCTCATGTGCCCGGGCGCTATAGGAGCCCATTTCGCCCATGGCGCCAAGAAAGCACCAGCGAGGTCCCGGCCGCTGCGCCAGGGTATCCAGTGACGCCCGCATCGCGCCCGGATTGGCGTTATAGCTGTCATCGATCAGCGTGGTCCCGCGAATGCCTTCGATCATTACCATTCGCCGGGCCACGCCCTCGGCCTCGTTCAATCCGGTCAGAACATGCGCCGGTGCACAGCCCATGGCATGGGCCACGGCAGCCGCACCCAGCGCGTTCATGACGTTGTGACGCCCCATCAGGGGCAGCGCTATCCGACCGAGCGTCTCGCCATCAATGGTGAGCGTAAACCGATAAAAGCCCTCGTCGCTTGCCATATCAACGGCCTGAACGCGAGCAGGCACATCGATACCGAAATCCAGCACATCATGATCCGAGGCCAGCGCCGCCCAGAGGGGGTAAAAGCGATCGTTGCGATTAAGAATGGCCACGCCACCGGCCGTCAGTCCGGACAGGATTTCCGCCTTGGCCTGGGCGATATGGCCGGCGCTGCCGAACTCCCCGATATGGGCGTCGGTGACGTTATTGATCAACACCACATCCGGACGCGCCAGTGACGCCGTCCAGGCGATTTCGCCCGTATGGTTGGCGCCGGCTTCGATAACGGCCTGCGCACAGGTGTCATCCAGCTGTAAAAGCGTCAGCGGCATCCCGATATCGTTGTTGAGATTGCCTCGTGTGGCATGCGTTGGCGCACTGCGTGACAGGATCGCCTCACACAGGGCACGCACGGTGGTCTTGCCGCTATTGCCGGTAATGGCGGCCAGTCGACCCTGCCACTGAAGCCGGTGATAGCGAGCCAGAAGCCCCAGTGCCAGGCGCGTATCGGCCACCACCAGCTGCGCGATATCCGCCTCGACCGGTGTATCGACAACGGCTGCAACGGCGCCGCGGTCATGGGCCGTTTCGAGAAAGTCGTGGCCATCGAAGCGCTCACCACGCAGCGCCACGAACACGTCACCCGGCGCAAGGTGGCGGGTATCGGTCACGATGCGACAGGCCGCTGCGTGCTCGAACTCGCCGCGCGGGTCGATGATGGCCTCCTCTTCAAGGCGCAGCGCTTCGATAATTCGTTGCGGCGTATTACTCATGCCAGTGCGCCTCCAGCGCCAGAGACGCCACATCGATATCGCTGAAGGGATGGCGAACGCCCTGAATCTCCTGGTAGTCCTCATGCCCCTTGCCGGCCAGCAGGATCACATCTCCCGGTTCAGCGTTTTCGATGACCTCTGCAATGGCCCGGGCGCGACCGGGCACTTCCCGGACAGACGTACCGTCGGGCATTTCACCCAGGATCATGCGACGAATCTCGTCGGGTGACTCGCCTCTGGGGTTATCATCCGTCACCACGACCTCATCGGCCAGAAGCGCTGCCACGCCGCCCATCAGCGGGCGCTTGCCGCTGTCCCGGTCGCCGCCGCAGCCCAGCACGCACCAGAGCCGACCCGGCACATGTTCGCGCAGGGCCAGAAGCGCGTTGCGCAGCGCATCCGGCGTGTGGGCATAGTCCACAACGATCGCCGGCGCGCCCGGACGTGCCAGCAGCTGCATGCGTCCGGGCACCGGCGCAAGGCGACCGGCGGCCTCCAGCAGTGCATCAAGCGGGCTACCCAGTCCGTACAGGGTGGCGATGGCCAGCACAACGTTGTCCAGGTTGAACCGTCCCATCAGTGCCAGCGACAGCTGCCGCTCGCCTTCCGGCGTCATAAGGGTGGCGGCAAGGCCAAGACGCTCTGCCTGCCAGCGTCGCACCTGAAAATCGTGGGACGTCTCGCTGCCCACTTTCAGTACCCGCACGCCTTCCTTGACCCCGGCCAGCATCAGACGAGCGAGCGCGTCATCGGCGTTGACGACGGCCAGTTCAAGCTCGGGGCGCTGAAAAAGACGGGCCTTGGCGGCCGCATAAGCGGCCATGCTGGGGTGATAGTCCAGATGATCACGACTGAGATTGGTAAAAACGGCCGCTCGAACATAACAGCCGCTCAGACGCTGCTGATCGAGCGCGTGTGAGGACGCCTCGAGTGCTACGCGCCGGGCGCCGGCATCGGCCAGTTCGCGCAGACGCTGCTGCAGCGAAATCGCATCCGGCGTGGTCAGCCCGGCGTGATCCAGCGCACCGGGGCGGCCGCTGCCCAGCGTACCGATCATGCCGGCAGGCGTTGCCAGCACCTCACTGAGCGCGGCGATGTAGTGGGTCACCGAACTCTTGCCATTGGTGCCGGTCACCGCAATCTGCTCAAGCGAGGACGGCACGCCTGCCGCCAATGCCGCAAGCCGGCCCAGTCGACCCGTAAGGTCTTCAAGAATCAGAAGATCATCTGCCTTTTCCTGCCATGGCGCAGCCACCAGCGACAGCACGGCGCCCCTGTCACGAGCCCGGTCGATATACTGACGGCCGTCTACCCTTGTGCCGGGCAGGGCCACGAAAACATCGCCGGGCTGAACCTGGCGTGAGTCCAGCACCAGCCGCGCCTCATCGGGCAGCTGTAACGTCCCGGCTTCGGGCCAGAGCCTTGTAATGGCATCGGCCAGCGTGCCGGTCGGCAAATCAGGCACCAGGCGCCTCCTTGCTCTGATCGTCGGGGGGAATGTCCAGAAGGCGCAGCGCGTTGCCGGCCACCCTGGAAAAGATCGGGGCAGCTACCAGACCGCCGTAGTACTGCTTGCCCTTGGGATTATCGATCGAGATCACGGTCACAATGCGTGGGTTGCTCGCCGGCGCGATGCCTACAAAATTGGAGCGATAGGCCTCTTTCTGGTAGCCGGTATTGCCCACCTTGCGCACGGTACCGGTCTTGCCGGCCACTCGATAACCCTCAAGCGCCGCGCGCGTGCCGCCACCACCCGGCTCCACGACCGTTTCCATCATGCGGATCAGCTCATGGGACGTTTTGGGGGACATGACCTGATGGCCCTCGGGCGGCTTGTTCAGCTTGAGCAGCGACGGCGGCAGCTGCTTGCCGTCGTTGGTAATCGCTGTGTAGGCGCTGGCCAGCTGGACCGCATTGACCGACAGGCCGTAACCGTAGGAGAGCGTGGCACGCTTGGCCTTGGACCAGCTGAACGGAGATGGCAGGCTGCCGCTGGCCTCACCCGGGAAGCCAAGTCCGGTGGGATGACCCAGCTTCATGGCGTCGTAAACGTTCCAGATTGCATCGTCGGGAAGCGCCAGCGCCATATGGGTCATGCCGATATTTGAGGAGTGGGTAATGACGCCTGTCATGTCCAGCTGGCCGAAATTGCGGGTGTCCTTGATGGTGTAGCCATCCACCATCATCCAGCCGGGGCTGGTATCCATGGGCGTGTCCGGCGTGAACTTGCCTGACTCAAGACCGGCGCTCATCGCCAGCGGTTTCATGACCGAGCCGGGCTCGAAGGCATCGGTGAGCGACCGGTTTCGAAGCCCTGCCGGGTCCACGCTGGTGCGATTGTTGGGGTTGTAGGACGGCAGGCTGACCATGGCCAGCACTTCACCGGAGTGCGCATCCATCATCACAACGGTGCCGCTGTCGGCGTTGTGTTCGGTAACGGCCGCCTTGAGCTCACGATAGGCCAGATACTGCAGGCGCAGATTGATCGAAAGTGTCACATCCCCGCCGGGATGGGCCTCGCGGATCATGTGTAGATCGCGTACCAGCTGCCCCTTGCGGTCCTGCAGCACACGGCGCTGACCCGGACGCCCGGAGAGGTAGCGATCAAAGGCAAGCTCCAGGCCTTCCTGACCGTGATCGTCGATGTTGGTCATGCCGACCAGCTGCGAGGTTACTTCACCGGCCGGGTAATAGCGCTTGTACTCGTGACGGCCGTGCACGCCGGGAATATCGAGCGCCAGCACGCGAGCGGCAGGCTCGGGCGTCACTCGGCGCTTGAGATACATGAACTCCTTGTCACGGTAGTTTTGCACCCGCGCCATGAAATCGGAGGGGGGCTCATTCAGCGCCTCCGCCAGCCGGGCCAGCTGTACCGGGTCCTCGGGAAGATCCTTCGGGTTGGCCCATAGAGTGACCACCGGCGTGGAGACCGCCAGCGGCTCACCGTCGCGGTCGGTAATCATGCCGCGGTGGGCATCGATGTTCTGCACGCGGATGGTTCTGGAGTCCCCCTGCCCCTGAAGGAACTGATGATCGACCACCTGTAGATAGACGATACGTCCCACCAGTACCGCCATGGCCATGAAGATGACCGCCAGCACCACTCGGTAACGCCAGATCGGCATCGCCGCCACGTGACTGGCTGCCGGCTCACGACCGTACATGCGGGCATTGCGTCCAACGCGGCGGTTTTGTTCGCTCATGGCCGCATGACCCTGGTGTGATGAACGTCCGGCACGTGCATCTCAAGACGATCACGGGCCAGATTTTCGATGCGTGACGGGGTCGACCAGGTACTTTCTTCAAGCAGCAAACGGCTCCAGACGGTCTGGAGCTGATCGTGCTGACGCTCCATGGTCTGCAGCCGCGCATACTGGGATCGCGTGTGATAGGCCGTGCTGATGACACCCAGCGCTGACACGATAACCAGCACTACCAGCACCAGAATAATGGCATGCACAAACGTCAGGCGAAGCCGAAAGGGCCACTGCCACTGTCCGCGTGAAGACGCTCCCGGCGCGCGTTCGGCCATGAACTAGCCCTCCTGTCCCAGCTTGCGCGCGACACGCATGACCGCACTTCGGGCACGAACGTTGGCTCCGGTTTCCTGCTCATCCGGGCGTATGGCCTTGCCCACGGGCGCCATGTCACGCTGGATCTGGTCTTCGCGCAGTGGCATATGACGGGGTAGATGCTGATCGCCACGCGACTTGTCGCGGATGAAACGCTTGACCAGACGGTCTTCCAGCGAGTGAAAGCTGATGACCACCAGACGCCCGCCGGGGGCCAGCGCCTCGAGCGCGGCACTCAAGGCGCGCTCAAGCTGGCCCAGCTCATCGTTGAGGTGAATACGAATGGCCTGAAAGGCGCGCGTGGCGGGATGGCGCCCCTTTTCCCATGCCGGATGGGCCGTCTTTAAAAGCTCGGCAAGCTCTACGGTACGGGTGATGGGGGCTTCCTTGCGCCGCTCTACCACGGCACGTGCCAGCCGTTTGGCGAAGCGCTCCTCGCCCAGACGCTTGAAAACATCGGCAATGTCGCGCTCGGGCGTCTCGGCAATCCACTGGGCGGCACTGATGCCGGCGTCAGGGTCCATGCGCATGTCCAGTGGGCCGTCACGCATGAAGCTGAAACCGCGGCTGGCATCGTCAAGCTGGGGAGAAGAAACGCCGACATCCAGTAAAATGCCGGAAAGCCTGCCATGAACCCCCTGCTGGTGCGCCACCTCGCCCAGATCGGCAAAGGTAGCGCGGGCCATGCAAAATCGCGCGTCGTCGATGGCCGCCGCTGCGGCCAGCGCATCGGGGTCCCGGTCGATGGCGACAAGACGCCCCTGATCGTTCAGGCGCTCCAGAATGGCGCGGGAGTGCCCGCCACGCCCGAATGTGCCGTCCAGATAGAGGCCATCCGGTCGTTGAACGAGGGCATCGACGGCACCCTCAAGCAGGACGCTTTCATGCTTGTGGTCTTGCCGGATACCTGGGGTCTGATTCATGAGGGCTCAAGGGATGTTTCAAGGGAAAACAGGTGGGAGTCGGCCTGTAAGCCGGGTTCTGTCGAGAACAGTCATTCCTCTAGGGCGTTCGTCACCGAACGCCTCAAGCAACCTACCCGAACCCGACGCGGGCCACGCCAATGGGTTCCTATTCGGTCTTGCTCCGGATGGGGTTTACCTTGCCACGACCTGTTACCAGGCGCGCGGTGCGCTCTTACCGCACCCTTTCACCCTTGCCGTCGGCATCGAGAGACTCGACACCGCTTGGGCGGTCTACTCTCTGCTGCACTTTCCGTCGGCTCGCGCCGCCCAGGCGTTACCTGGCATCCTGCCCTGTGGAGCCCGGACTTTCCTCCCCCGAACCCGAAGGTCCAGCGGCGACTGTCCGGCCGACTCCCAAGCGCGCAAGAATATCAGTGCCGAACCCCGGCTCCAAGCGCGTTAACCATTTTTATCCTTGTGCAAGGCGATTCGTGACGCCCTGGCAACAATTATTTACGTAATGCGCTGTCCTTGAGCTGCTGAGCCTGCTGATACCAGTCGCCCTTGCGCCCGCCGAGAATGCGGGCTGCCACACCCGCCGCCTGTTTGACCCCTACCCCCTCTTCCAGCAACGAGGACAGCAGCTGATCGGCATCGACCTGGCTGCTGCCGGTAAGCGCCTTTTCCGGCGCCGGCGCCATCATGACCACAAACTCGCCGCGCATCTGATCGCTGTCCTCGGCCATGCGCTCAAGCAGACTGCGCGCCGTGCCCTGCAAAAAGGTTTCGAAGGTCTTGGTCAGCTCGCGTGCGATGACCAGATGACGCTCGCCGCATACGGTATCGATATCTTCCAGAAGCTGGCTGATACGGTGAGGCGATTCATAAAACACCAGCGTGACCGGCAGTTCGACGACATCGTTTAAACGCTTGCGTCGCCCCGACCCCCTGGCCGGCAGAAAGCCTTCAAACAAAAAACGCTCGGTCGGGAGCCCGGCGGCACTGAGCGCCGTGATCAGCGCACTGGGACCCGGAATGGGAATAATGGTGTAGTCCGCCGCGCGCAGTGCCTGCACCAGGCGATAGCCCGGATCCGAGATCAAGGGTGTGCCGGCATCGCTGATCAGGGCGACGCGCTGACCGTCATCAAGGGCCTGTTTGATGCGCTCGATTCGTGAGGTTTCGTTATGCTCGTGAAGGGATATCAGCGGTACGCGCACCCCGATATGGTCGAGCAGACGCACGCTGTGACGGGTGTCTTCAGCCGCGATAAGATCGGCCTGTGCCAGGGTATCCATGGCACGTCTGGAGAGGTCATCAAGGTTACCAATCGGTGTGGCAACCACGTACAATGCGCCCTTGCTAAAACTATTCATGTCATCACACTACACTGGTTCGGACGCGTTAACTGCTTTCGGATTGGCCCGTGTCATGGCAAAAAACATTACAGGCTCGACTGGAGCTGCATGGTACGCCGTGCAGTTCGCGGACGCCACGCCGTGGCGCCATCATGGAGACCGGCAAGAAAAGGAAATGCCCAGGTATGCGAACATCTCTTACCAGACTGGCCGGCGCGGCCATGGTGGCACTGACACTGGCAGGCTGTGCCGGCACATCGGGCATTGTTGATCGCTTTGGCGGCCAGTCCTCCGATGATCTTTTGCGCCAGGCCCAGCAGCAGCAGGGCAGCGAGGCGGCAGCGACGCGTCTTCAGGCAGCCGAAATACTGCAGCGTCAGGGTGACAATACGCGCGCACTGGAAGTGGCCAACAACATTGACCGCTCGGCACTCCCCTCCGAGCAGCAGCTTCGCTGGGCACTGCTGACCTCGCGCGCCGCACTGGAAATGCAGGACCCGCAGGCCGTTTTGAATGCCACCGGCATTCTCGACAGCAACGTGGCGATGCCGGACAGCGAAAGAAACACGCTGCTCGAGCGTCGCGGCCTGGCTCAGGCCATGAACAACGAGCCTTTCGAGTCGGCTCTGACCCTGACCGCCCTTCAGGAGCGCACCGGGGATACGCAGCTCAACGACACCATCTGGCGTCAGCTCAATCGCCTCGACCCGGGCCAGCTCGACCAGCTGTCTGCGCAGGGCAGCGTGGCGGCCGGCTGGGTGGAGCTTGCACGCCTGCAGCGTCAACAGGGCGCCAACATCAGCACCCTGACCGATGCCATCAGCCGCTGGCAGTCCAACAACTCACGCCACCCGGCCTCTCGCCGTCTTCCCACGGATCTGAGCACCCTGGATGAAATCCGGGATCAGGAGATTCGAAAGATCGCCGTGTTCCTGCCCCAGGGCGGGCCGCTCGAGTCCATCGCCACCGCAGTGCGTGAAGGCATCCAGGCCCGCGCCGACGATGTGCGCAGCCAGGGCGACCAGGTCCCGGAGCTGGTCTTTTACGACACGACCGGTCAGGACATGGAGAGCCTCTACGCGCGCGCCACCATGGAAGGCGCTCAGGCCGTCATCGGTCCGCTCAGCAAGGAACAGGTTTCCCAGCTGGAAACCCGTGACGGTGTGGCCCTGCCGACGCTGGCACTCAATTACGGCACGCACGATCACAACAGCGCCCGCAACCTGTTCCAGTACGGTCTGTCCGCCGAGGACGAAGCACGCCAGGCAGCGCAGCGCGCCCAGCTTGACGGCCACCACCGTGCCGGCGTCATGGTGCCCAACAATGAATGGGGCAGCCGTGTCCTGAGCGCTTTCCAGAAAAGCTGGCAGCAAAATGGTGGTGATCTGGTCAGCGTCCAGAACTACGACCCGTCAGCTTCTGCCACCTCCTCGGTCAAATCCGTCGTGAACAGCGGCCGCGGCCGGCCCGATATGCTGTTTCTGCTGGCCCTGCCCGGCTATGCCCGACAGGTGCCGCCCACGCTTGATTATTATGACGCAGCAGACCTGCCCATCTACGCGACCTCACACGTCTATGAAGGCTCGCCCCAGCCGAGACTGGATCACGACCTTAATGACGTAATGTTCGTGGACATCCCCTGGCTGATTCCTGAAGCAGCATCCGGCGGCAGCGACGCGCTGCCCTTTGAATCCACTCGCGAACGCCTTGTCCAGAACGACCAGCCGGCACTGATCAAGCTTCACGCCATGGGGGTCGATGCCTTCGAACTGGCACGCCGTTTGCCGGTCATGAGCGCCATTGGCGGTTTTGAACTCTACGGCGCCACCGGCCGGCTGGCGCCCGGGCAGGATGGCCGGATCGTTCGCACCCTGCCCTGGGCGATGTTTCGCAACGGCCAGCCGTCGCTGCCCTGAGTCGACATGGCCTTTCGACCCTTCAGCAGCCGCCAGCGCGGTCACGACATCGAGTCGTTGACCGCGCGGTGGCTTGAGGGCCAGGGACTTTACACCATTGCCCGCAATCAGCAGGTACGAGGCGGCGAAACCGATCTCATCATGCGCGATGGCGAGTATCTGGTCTTTATTGAAGTCCGCTATCGCGCCAGCGCCTCGCATGGTTCTCCGCTTGAAACCATCACCCCCGCCAAGCAGCGAAAGCTGATCCGGGCGGCACGTTTTTATCTGCTCGACAAGCGGTTATCATGCCCCTGTCGCTTTGACGCGGTAGGGGTGACGGGTGAGCCTCCGGAGCACCTGCACTTTGAGTGGATCAAAAGCGCTTTTGACGCCTTTTGATCCCCGCCGCGACGCTGCGGGAATACAACGCCATTGACCATTTGAAGAGTGCCATGGACTTTCAATCACGCATCATCGATCACTTCAACGCCAGCATCGACGTCAAGACCTGGTCGAGCGAGGTCCTACCGCCCTTCATCGAGGCCGCCAGCCAGATCATGGTTCAAAGCCTGATCAATGACGGCAAAATCCTGACCTGTGGCAACGGCGGCAGCGCTGGTGATGCCCAGCACTTCTCTTCCGAGCTGCTCAACCGCTTCGAGCGTGAACGCCCGAGCCTGCCGGCTCTGGCACTGACCACGGACACGTCAACGATCACCTCGATCGCCAACGACTACAGCTACAACGACGTGTTTTCCAAGCAGATACGAGCGCTCGGTCAGCCCGGCGACGTGCTGCTGGCCATCTCAACCAGCGGCAATTCTGCCAACGTCATTCAAGCGATTCAGGCCGCGCACGATCGCGACATGATCGTTGTCGCCCTGACCGGCCGCGATGGCGGCAACATGGCCTCGCTGCTGGGTCAGGAAGACTGTGAGATTCGTGTACCGGCCACCGTTACCGCTCGCATCCAGGAAGTGCATCTGCTGGCCATTCACTGCCTGTGCGATTTGATCGACCACCAACTCTTTGGCAGCAATGAATAAGCGCACACTCCCTCGGGTAGCGGCCGCCCTGTTGCTGGGCGCCACGCTTGTCGCCAGCGGCTGCAGCACCATTACCGGCAGCACCGGTTATGGTACGCGTACCAGCTATGCCATCGATCAGGATACCCAAATCGCACGCACGCTCTGGGACGGTATTCGCGCCAATGACAGCCTTGATGATACGCATATCAACGTCGACGTTTATAACGGCTTTGTTCTACTGACAGGCCAGGTAGGCAGCGACGCCCAGAAAATGCAGACGGGTGAGCTTGCCACGCGCCTTCAGGGCGTTCGCCACCTGCGCAACGAACTCAGCGTCGGCCCCAACAGTTCAACACAGCAGCGGCTGCAGGACACCTGGGTGACCTCACGCGTCAAGGCACGCATTACAGCCAGCAACCGCATTGATAGCGACCGGGTCAGGGTTCTGACCGAAAACGCCACGGTGTATCTGATGGGCATGGTTCGCGCAAGCGAAGCGGACTATCTGGTTCGACTGGTTTCGCAGACCAGTGGCGTGGAGCGTATCGTCAAGGCGTTTGAGTATATCGACGCCTGACCCTGCATAACGGTGCGCGCGACATAAAAAAACGGACCCGCTTCTACAGCGGGCCCGTTGGTATTGCGGCACTGGATCAGATCGCTACTTGATGACCTTCAGGGACGGGCGCCCCTTGCGAGGACGCGAACCATCGTCGTCGTCATCATCGCTGTCATTACCGCCTTCCTCGTCCGTTTTGGCCACCGCGCCCAGATGCGAGTCACGCTCGTCAAGGTCATCGCCATCCGGCTCGGCAACGCCCGAATCGGCATCCGGCATGACGGGCTCCTGGCCAAAGACCATGCCCACGCCGTTTTCACGCGCATAGATGGCCACAATGGCATCAATAGGCAGCTCAACGGTCATCGGTTGACCGCCAAAGCGCGCATTGAATGCCACCATGTCATTTTCCATGAAAAGCTCTCGCACGGCGCCCGGGCCAATATTGAGAACAATCTGGCCGTTCTGGACGAACTGCTCTGGTACCACCACACCCGTACGCTCGGCATCGACAACGACATAAGGCGTGCAGTCGTTGTCCAGCAGCCACTGATACAGCGCACGAATCAGATAGGGACGGCTGGAATGCATGTTGTCACCTCACTGAAGAATGCATCGAAATGTCAGACCCTGTGCATCAATCAGCACGCTTGCTGCAGGACATCAGGTGCCTGTAGCGAAATCCGATCAGCTGCGAAGCTCTCGCTCCGACTCCAGAAGCGATGCCCTGAAGGCATCCCGCGCAAACAGCCTTTCCATATAGCCCATCAGTGGTTTGACCTGCTGTTCGGGCAGATCAACACCCAGCGCCGGTAAACGCCAGAGGATGGGGGCAAGGCAGCAATCCACCAGCGAAAACTCTTCGCTCATGAAAAACGGGATATCTTCAAAAATCGGGCTGATACCGATCAGGCTCTCGCGCAGCTCCTTTCGGGCCTGCTCGACTTCCTTTTTGGAGCCCGGCGACAGAATACGCTCCACCATCGGGCACCATTCGCGCTCGATACGATGCATCCACAGACGGCTCTGGGCACGCGCCACGGGATAAACCGGCAACAGCGGCGGATGCGGAAAACGTTCATCCAGGTATTCCATCATGACCTTGGATTCATAAAGAACCAGATCACGATCGATCAGTGTCGGCACACTATTATAGGGGTTGAGGTCGGCCAGCTCCGCCGGACGATGCTCATCGTTGACCTCAATGATATCAACGGAAATCCCCTTCTCGGCCAGCACGATCCTGACGCGATGGCTGTAATGGTCGTCACTGCCTGTGTAGAACGTCATTGACGATCGTTTGGCCACAACACCCATAGAAAGTCCTCACTTTAATGACGAGCTGGATGATAACACGAGAGCGCACGTCTAGGGTTGCCGGATTGGCAACCACAGCGTTTCAACGGATATGGAAAAACCGTCATGCAGACACAAAAACGCCCGGGAAAACACCCGGGCGCCTTGAGACATGACGTCGAAGCTTAACGCTTAGAGAACTGGGGACGACGACGTGCCTTGCGCAGACCAACCTTTTTACGCTCGACCATACGCGCATCACGCGTCACATAGCCGGCATTGCGAAGCGGTGTACGCAGTTCTTCATTGTATTCCATCAGGGCACGAGTGATGCCGTGACGAATGGCGCCTGCCTGTGCAGAACCGCCGCCACCCTGAACGGTGACATAGATGTCGAACTGGTTGGTCAGCTCGGTCAGCTCGAGCGGCTGGCGTACAACCATCTGGGCTGTAACGCGGCCGAAGTATTCGTTGAGCTCACGCTTGTTGACCGTGATAGTGCCATTGCCCGGACGCAGGAAAACGCGTGCGGTGGAGGTCTTGCGGCGGCCTGTGCCGTAGTACTGCTGCTGTGCCATGAAAATGTTCCTTTAGAGATTCAGTGCCTGAGGTTGCTGCGCCGCGTGAGGATGCTCACCACCGGCATAAACCTTGAGCTTGGAATACATGGCGCGACCCAGCGGGCCCTTGGGCAGCATTCCCTTGACAGCGATTTCGATGACACGCTCCGGCGCATGATCGATCATCTGCTCGAAGTTCATCGAACGCAGGCCGCCCGGATAACCGGTATGGCGATAATACTGCTTGGCAAAGGACTTCTTGCCGGTCACACGGACCTTCTCGGCGTTGACAATGACGATGTAATCGCCGGTATCAACGTGAGGGGTATATTCGGGCTTGTGCTTGCCGCGCAGACGGCGAGCGACCTCGGTAGCCAGTCGACCCAGAGTCTTGTCTGCAGCGTCGATGACATACCAGTCGCGCTGCACGGACTGCGGTTTGGCGCTGAACGTCTTCATGTATGAATCACCATGGTTGTGGCGAGAGCACTGCTTCCGCTCTGCCAATCCCTATTTTTCTTGGTTGTTGCCCTGCAGGCAGAGACAACAACGATAAGCGAGCGCGCATTGTACAGAGCCAGCCTCCCGCGAACAAGGGGTTAATCACAGTCAGGGCTTGTGAGTCAACGCCAGATAGTCGCTTGATTGCATCTCCTGGAGACGCGAAACCGTGCGCTCGAACTCAAACGCCAGCTCTCCGCCGCTGTAGAGCGCCTCGGGCTCGGCATCGGCCGACATCACAAGCTTGACGGCGCGATCATAAAACTCGTCCACCAGATTGATAAAACGACGGGCCTGATCCTCGATGGCCGCCCCCATGACCGGCACATTGGAAATCAAGACGCTGTGATACTGGCGCGAGAGCTCGATATAGTCATTCTGACTGCGCGGCCCGTCACAAAGCGTTTTGAAATCAAACCAGACCACGCCGTCATGACAGCGGCGCGCCTTTAGCGCACGACCGTTAATGCGTAGCGTGTCTTCTTCACCGGACTCGCCGGCAAGGTGAACAAAGCTCTCCTGCAGGGCGTCATCGGCACTGTCATCGGCAGGCGTATGGAAGACCTCTTCGCGGGTCAGCGTACGCATTCGATAATCGATGCCTGCATCGACATTGACCACTTCACAGTGACGATTGAGCAGGTCGATGGCAGGCAGAAACCGATCACGCTGCAGCCCGTTTTTGTACAGCTCATC
Source organism: Kushneria sp. EE4 (assembly GCF_977968315.1). The sequence continues at coordinate 873,874 of NZ_OZ386212.1, read as the reverse complement.
CGGCACGATATTGGAAGTGGTGACCAGCACCACGCCCTGAGCGAAAAGCGCATCAAGCAGATTGCCCAGAATCATGGCATCGGTAATGTCCTTGACGAAGAACTCGTCGAGACAGATGACTCTGGCCTCTTCAGCAAATTTTGCCGCCACCAGGGTCAGTGGATTTTTCTGGCCCTTGTGAGCCTCCATTTCCTTGTGGACACGCTGCATAAAGCGATGAAAGTGCGTACGCATCTTGTCATCAAAGGGCAGACTGTCGTGGAAGGTATCCACCAGCCATGTCTTGCCTCGGCCCACACCACCCCAGAAATAAAGCCCCTTGATCTCCGGTTCGGCAGGGGCTGTGGGCGCGGATGCAGCACTTTTTTTGCTAAAAAAGCCCGACATTCTGGACTTGAGCCCGCTTTCCTGTGCCGCCGCGGTTGAAGGGGTGGGTCTCGGTCTGCTCGTCAGCGCGTCATAAAGACGCTGTAGATGCTCGACTGCCTTTTCCTGAGAGCTGTCATGCTGAAAGCCTTCACGTTCAAGATCCTGCCGGTACTGTTCTCGCGGGGAAAGTCTGGACATGTTGTCTGGTGCCTTGCAGAAGATCGGGTACCCATGATTGTACAGCGTGACACAGCCTGATTCGCCCTGCGGCCGGTGATTTGTCATCGCTGATGGGCACGATTATGTCGTGAGTGAATTGACCCGAACAACATGACGCCTTCTATAATGGCCCATCGCATGGTCACGCCGGTCGTGCGTGCAATCAGCATCGAAGAGGGGAATTCTGGTGAACGAAGGCAATATTGATTGGGTAGTCGCCATTGTGGCGCTGCTGGCAGGCATCGCGATCGGCGTGTTGATCCGCCATTTCTCGGGAAATCAGCGAGCGACCAGCCAGAAACTCAAGCAGCGACTCGCTGAAACCGAGCTTGAGCTCAAGGGATTACGCGACAACGTAAATACGCATTTTGCCGATACCATGGCACTGGCTCGCAATATCACTCGTCAGAGTGAAGAGCTCCAGACACGACTTGATGCAGATGCCGAAAGCATGACCAGCGACCCGGCGCTCAAGCGTCAGCGCCATGTCGACACACCGGAAGATAGCGAGGAAGAGGCGGCATCTCTTCACGTGCCGCGCGACTACGCCGACAGCAATGGCACGCTCGATGAGAGTTACGGACTGCGCCAGAAGCAGGAAGACGACAGCGCTGCACCACAACCGCCCCGCTACTGATCCCAGAGCAGCTGTCGGTGCGCCGGCAGCCGCTATACCGGATTATCGATATCGGCAAAGCGGTGTTCGACCTCGTGGCGCTGCGATAGCCATTCGCCCAGCGCACGAATGCCATCACGCTCCGTGGCGTGGTGGCCGGCCGCATAATAGGTGATCCCCATTTCGCGGGCCAGATGCGTGGTTCGCTCCGACACCTCACCGGACACAAAGGCGTCCATGCCGGCTTCCGCCGCCTCGATGATCTTGTCCTGCGCCCCGCCCGTGCACCATGCAATACGCTTGATGGGCCGATCATGGCCCGAAATCATCAGCGGCGTGTGATCAAGACGCTGCTGGAACCGTTCGGCCAGCGCCTGCTGTGTGCACTCGGCCATCTCGCCATGATACAAAAGCCCCTGCCCCATTTCGCCGTCAAGCACACCCTGTACCTCCCAGCCCATGCGGCCGGCCAGCAGCACGTTGTTGCCAAGCGTTGCGTGGGCATCGAGCGGCAGATGCCAGGCCACCAGGTTGATGTCGTGTGCCAGTAGTGTCGCAATACGGCGCTGCTTCATGCCCGTAATGGCCACCGGCTCGTTTTTCCAGAAATAGCCGTGATGGACCAGCACCATGTCGGCCTGCCATGCCACCGCTTCATCGAGCAGCGCCTGACTGGCCGTCACACCACTCATGATGCGCGTCACCTGATCGCGGCCCTCGACCTGCAGTCCGTTGACGGTAAAATCCTTGAAACGCTCCGGCGTCAGCAGCGCCTGCATGTCATCCAGTAATACCCTGCGTGTGCTCATGTCGTCTCTCCCGGTCATCCATTCCTGAAAGTGTAACGCCTGCATCGGACATTGCTGACGCCTCGGTGATAAACTCGCCCCACTCTAATACGTCAATGCGATCTGCGTGCCAAAAGACCGAGCTCATACCGTGCATGCCGGATCCCGATACTCTGCAAGTCTGCAGCCCAGCGCTGTCTGTTTCAAAAGGATGTTGTCATGCGCCGATTTCTGGTGCCCCTGATCTGGCCTGTCGTGTGCGGCGTGCTGCTGGCGCTGGTACTGCTGGATCACATGCCGCAGATCATCGACAGTGGCGAGCGCCCTGCCGGTGACAGCCGCCAGGGGCCGAGCGTCACTACCCCGCCCGCCATGCAGGCTGCCACGCCCCCCGTACAGCGCACACCGCCGGTCACGCGCGATGCAACGCCTCTGCACCGCGGCCCGGGGACTGCAAGCTACTCCGACGCCGTTCAAAAGGCAGCGCCGGCCGTGGTCAATGTCTATTCATCGCGGCTGGTTGAGCGCGACCATCATCCACTGATGTCCGACCCCTTCTTTGAGCAGTTCTTTGGCAACAGCCAGTCCGGCCGACGACGCATGCTCTCGAGTCTGGGCTCGGGCGTTATCGTCAGCGATGAAGGCTACATCCTGACCAACAACCACGTGATCAGCGGTGCCGATGAAGTCCAGATTGCCCTGCGTGACGGCCGCGAGACGCTGGCGACCGTCATCGGCACCGACCCGGAAACGGATCTGGCCGTTCTCAAGATCGATCTTGACAACCTGCCGGTCATCGACCTTGCCGATGCGACCAATACCCGTGTCGGCGACATTGCTCTGGCCATCGGCAACCCCTTCGGCGTCGGACAGACCGTGACCATGGGCATTATCAGCGCCACCGGCCGCAATCATCTGGGGCTCAACGCCTACGAGGATTTCATTCAAACGGATGCCGCCATCAATCCGGGCAATTCAGGCGGCGCGCTGGTCAATGCCGAAGGCGCGCTTGTCGGGATCAATACGGCCATCTTTTCACGTACCGGTGGATCACAGGGCATCGGGTTTGCCATCCCTACCAACCTGGCGCATGGCATCCTCAACGATCTGGTCACCCGTGGGCGGGTGGTCAGGGGCTGGCTGGGCATCGAGGCAAGAGAGGTCAGTTCAAGCCTTGCCTCGTCGCTGGATATCAACGCCCCACGCGGGGTCGTGGTATCGGATGTGGTGGAGGGTGGCCCGGCGGCACAGGCCGGCATCCGGGTGGGCGATCTGATTTTGTCGATCGATGGCAAGCCGCTGCTGGATGCCCAGACCGCCATGGTGGATATCGCCGAGATCGAGCCCGGCAAACAGCTGCCGGTCGAGCTTTATCGCAGCGGCAAGCGGTTTGGCGTTAACGTGAGTGTGGGCGAGCGCCCCAGTCGGCCGGTAACGCCGGCACAGCCCGAGAGCTGACCGGCGCTTGATGACTGACAGCGTTTGAAGATCAGTCGCGGTCGCTGTCGATACGGTTTTCGGCCGAGCGGGCGTGCGCCGTCAGCGACTCGCCTCTTGCCAGTACGGACGCCGTTTTCCCAAGCGTTGACGCTCCCTGCGGTGAGCACTGAATCAGCGACGAGCGCTTTTGAAAGTCATATACCCCCAGCGGCGAGGAAAAACGCGCCGTGCCGGAAGTGGGCAGCACGTGGTTGGGCCCGGCGCAGTAATCGCCCAGCGCCTCGGCCGTATAGCGACCCATGAAAATGGCACCGGCATGACGCACCTGCTCTGCCAGCCGCTGCGGCTCGGCCACCGAAAGCTCCAGGTGTTCCGGCGCGATGCGATTGGCAAGCGTTATGGCCTGCGCCTCGTCCTCGACCAGAATCAGGGCGCCACGGCGCGACAGCGATTCGCGGATGATGTCGGCACGCTCAAGCGTGGGCAACAACCGCTCGATGCTCTGTGCTACCGCCTCCAGATGCTGCGCGTCCCAGCTGATCAGGATCGCCTGAGCGTCTTCATCGTGCTCGGCCTGCGAAAATAGATCCATCGCCAGCCAGTCCGGATCGGTGCCGCCATCAGAGACCACCAGGATTTCCGAAGGCCCGGCAATCATGTCGATGCCGACCTGTCCGAACACCGCGCGTTTGGCCGTGGCCACAAAGATATTGCCCGGCCCCACGATCTTGTCGACCTTCGGAATCGTTTCGGTCCCGAACGCCAGTGCCGCCACGGCCTGCGCCCCGCCAACCGTAAAGACGCGGGCCACGCCGGCCACATGGGCCGCGGCCAGCACCAGCTCATTGAGCACGCCATCCGGTGTGGGTACGACCATGACAATATCTTTCACGCCAGCCACGTGGGCCGGAATGACATTCATCAGCACCGATGACGGATAGGCGGCCTTGCCACCGGGCACATAGACGCCGGCCCTGTCGAGCGGTGTCACCTTCTGCCCCAGCATGGTGCCGTCGGCTTCTTCATAGGACCAGGATTCGGGCTTCTGGCGTTCGTGGTAGGCGCGAATGCGATCACCCGCCACCGCCAGTGCCTGGCGCTGCGTTTCCGGCAGCCCATGCCATGCCTGTTCCAGTCGCTCGGCGCTCAATGTCAGTGCCGACATATCCTGAACGTCAAGACGATCGAACTGACGGGTGAGATCCATGACGGCGGCATCGCCGCGGCGACGAACATCGGCAATGATGGCGTCCACGCTGCGCTGGACCTCGGCGCTTGAAACGCTTTCCCAGTCCAGCAGTGCTTCCAGCCGGGTATCGAAATCCGGCTGCTGTGTAGAAAGTCGATGTATGCTCTGCTTGTCCATCACGCCTGAATGACTCCTTGCATTCCGGCCTGTGCCGGAAAGTATCATGCGACACCGATAGAGCAGCGTCCTGCGCCGGCTGACCGGTCAGTACCCGGTCGGACTCAGGACGACATGTCGCTGTAACGGCGCGCTTCCACGGCCTGTCCCATGCGCTCGATCAACGGCCCCAGTCGCGCGTGCTCCACGGTCATGGAGGCCTTGTTGACCACCAGACGCGTGCTGATATCAGCGATCAGCTCGCGCGGTGCCATACCGTTGGCACGCAGGGTATTGCCGGTATCCACGATATCGACGATCTCATCGGCGAGATTCATCAGCGGTGCCAGTTCCATGGCGCCGTACAGCTTGATGACCTCGGCCTGAATACCCAGTCCCGAGTAGTAGCGCCGGGCGATATTGACGAACTTAGTCGCCACACGACGCCGGGCACGCCCGGGGGTAACGCCCTCGATACCCGCCGTCATCAGGCGACAGCGTGAAATATCCAGATCCAGCGGTTCATAGAGCCCCTGGGCGCCATGTTCGAGCAGAACATCCTTGCCGGCCACACCCACGTCGGCGGCGCCCATTTGCACATAGGTCGGCACATCAACAGCACGCAAAATGACCAGCTTGACGTTTTCAAGCGTGGTGTCGAACAAGAGTTTTCGGCTCTTGTCGAGCGGCTCCAGCGGCTCAATGCCGGCAGCAGCCAGCAACGGCAGCGTCTCCTTGAGAATTCGACCCTTGGAGAGCGCCAGTATCAGCGGTTTACTCATGTGATCTTCAATGGCTGCAAAAATGAATCGGCGTGGCGTGTACCCGTGCGGCCCCTAGCGCGGCACGCGACGAATACGCGCCCCCATCAGCTGAAGCTTTTCCTCGATGCACTCGTAGCCGCGGTCGATGTGATAGATACGATCCACTACCGTCTCACCCTCAGCGACCAGTGCGGCAATGACAAGGCTTGCCGAGGCGCGAAGATCGGTCGCCATGACGGGCGCGCCGCTCAAGTGCTCGACGCCGTTGACCAGTGCCGTGTTGCCTTCCAGGGAAATGTCCGCGCCCATGCGGTTGATTTCCTGAACATGCATGAAACGATTTTCAAAAATGGTTTCAACCACACGACCGCTGCCTTCGGCCACGGCGTTGAGCGCCACGAACTGCGCCTGCATGTCGGTCGGAAAGGCCGGATAGGGTGCTGTGCGAATGTTGACGGCTTTGGGCCGGCGACCATGCATGTCCAGCGAAATCCAGCCGTCGCCGGTTTCGATCTCGGCACCGGCTTCCTCCAGCTTGAGCAGCACCGCTTCCATGGTATCGGCGCGGGCATTACGCACCCGGACCCGGCCACGAGTCGCCGCTGCGGCCACCAGAAAGGTGCCGGTTTCGATGCGATCGGGCATAACGTCGTAGTGACAGCCGTGCAGGCGCCTGACACCCTCGATGGTAATGGTGCTGCTGCCATGGCCGCTGATGTTTGCACCCATTGCGATCAGACACTCGGCCAGATCCACGATTTCAGGCTCGCGGGCGGCGTTTTCCAGCACGGTACGCCCTTCGGCAAGCGTTGCGGCCATCAGAAGGTTTTCCGTGCCCGTCACCGTAACCGTATCCATCACAATATGGGCGCCTTTCAGACCATCGGGCGCTCTGGCACGAATGTAGCCGCTTTCCACCTTGATATCGGCGCCCATGGCCTGCAGACCGCGGATGTGCAGATCCACCGGGCGAGAGCCGATGGCGCAGCCGCCGGGCAGCGAGACATCGGCGGTCCCGAAATGGGCAAGCAATGGCCCCAGTACCAGAATCGAGGCCCGCATCTTTTTGACCAGATCATAGGGGGCATGACAGTCCCTGACCCGGCCATCGAGCTGGATGCTCATCTTCTCGCCCATGATGGGCTCTACCCCCATGCGCCCGAGCAGCTCGAGCGTGGTGGTAATGTCCTGCAGATGCGGCAGGTTGCCGATGGTTACCGGCTCATCGGCCAGCAACGTGGCAGCAAGAATGGGCAGGGCCGAATTCTTGGCACCTGACGTCCAGACTTCGCCGGACAGCGGCCGGCCACCGCTGATAATCAGTTTATCCATTCATCAGGCTTCCACGGCAATCAAACACGATCTGAATCAGGTGACGCACTGGCCCACTGAGCCGGCGTTCTGGCCTTGATGGTAATGGCATGCAGCGCGCCGCTGGCAATCTCTTCGGAAAGCGCCGAATAGATCAGCTGCTGACGTTTGACGGGACTCATGCCTTCAAAAACGTCACCGATGGCGGTGACCTGAAAATTGCACCCTTCTCCCTGAATATGAAATTCACATCCATCGATTCGGGCCTGGAGCAGGTGCTTGACCTCTTCGGGTTGCATGATGACTCCTGTACTGGTGTGTTGGGTGCCAATGGTAAATGAAAAGCATGACCCGGCGCGAATGGACATAAAAAAAAGGCGGCGTCAGTGACGCCGCCCTTCAATCATGAATTATCGACTCAGAGGTTCACGACTCGCCGGCTGTCGCAAACGAGGTTTCATGCGCCGGAAACACATCGCTCAACTCTGCCATCTCGATGAGTTCACGCATGCTGTCCGAAAGCGTGATGCGATCCACTTCCAGCGTTCTTTTCTGTGTCATGCGCAGCCACTCAAGCAGCACCGAGATGGTGGCGCTGCTGGTACGGTTAACGCCGCACAGATTAAAGGAGACCTGTGCCCCCTGATATTTCTCGAGCCAGTTGATACCGGCCCTGGCCAGCTCTGGCGCGTTGTCAAAGCCCGGTGCGCCCTTCAGGTAAAGGGCAGCATCGCGAGCCTCGAGGGTAACGGCATCATCGCTGTAGAGCGTATCGCTCATCAGCCCTGGGCCTTCTGGTTGTCTCCGTCGCCCTCTTCAAGGTCAACATCGGGCGACCAGCCGTTGATGACCGTATCAAAGTCGCGGTTATTGGAGCGCATGGCCTGGTCAAACTGGTTGCGGAAAGTCAGCCCCAGATTGATGCCGTTGACCACCACGTTGATCACTTTCCACTCGCCGCTGCGCTCACGCATTGTGTAGGAGACCGGATAGCGCTGGCCATTGGCCGCCACGACTTCCATATCAACGCTGGCCTGATCTTCGTAGCGCGTGTTCTGATTGTTATCGAGTACACGCACGTCCTGGTAGTCAAACGTCACCAGCCCCTGGGCATAGGTATCGATCAGGGTCTGCTTGAACACGCGCGCAAACCGGCTGCGCTGCTCAGGGCTTGCCGCCTGAAAGTACTTGCCCATGACGCTTGCCGAGGCATAGCGCCAGTCAACGATGGGGTCGATGTTCTGCTCAACCACACTTTTAAGCTCGTCGGGGTTGTTGCGATAGCGGTCCTGATTGTTGTCGAGCTTTGACATCAGCTGTTCAACGCTCTGGCTGACCACCTCGTGCGGAGACTGATTGGCCGCCTGGGCAGACATCACGCCCATGCCGATCATGGCCGCTACCAGTACACCGACATAACGGGAGACTTTTTTCATCTACATCACCTCCTGGCGATACATATTGCGGGAGCGCCGAATAACGTCGCGACGCTCGTCGTTGAGGTTACTTGGACATGTTCGAGACAAACTGTTGAATCAGCTCTTCGAGCACCAGCGCCGACTGCGTATCGCGAATGGTGCCACCATCCTCGATCATCTCGGGCGCCCCACCGGTTGAAAGGCCGATGTATTTCTCGCCCAGAAGCCCTGCCGTCAGAATAGACGCCGTGGAGTCTTCCGACAGCTTTTCACCCACATCGCTGTCGATCTTCATCGTTATACGTCCTTCAAGCCACTGCGGGTCCAGCTCGATGTCCGTGATACGGCCCACGGTGACACCCGCCATGGTGACTCTTGAACGCTCCTTGAGACCACCGATGTTGCTGAAGTTCGCATGCACCGTGAAATTCTGCTCAGCCTGCCCGGGAGCGAGACCACTTACCTGTAGACCCAGAAAAACGAGTCCCAGAAATCCGGCCAGTACAAAGGCACCCACACCGGTTTCAAGCCACTTAGAGCGCTTCATCAGAATTCTCCAAACATCAGCGCGGTCAAAATGAAATCCAGCCCCAGCACGGCCAGCGAACCAAAGACAACGGTTCGAGTCGTGGCGCGCGAAATTCCCTCGGAGGTCGGTACGAGATCGTAACCCTGAAAGACGGCGATCCATGTCACGACGACACCAAAGACCACGCTTTTCAGCATGCCGTTCATGACATCATCCATGAAGACAACGCTGCTTTGCATGTTGCCCCAGAACGAGCCCTGATCGACACCCAGCCAGTCCACGCCGACAAGGTAGCCGCCTGCAATACCGATCACGCTGAAAAACACGGTCAGTATCGGCATGGACACAAAGCCTGCCCAGAGCCGTGGCGAGATGACCCGACGCAACGGATCAACGCCGATCATCTCCATGCTGGAAAGCTGCTCGGTTGCCTTCATGAGTCCGATCTCGGCGGTCAGCGCCGAACCGGCACGACCGGCAAACAAAAGCGCCGTCACGACAGGGGCCAGCTCCCGCAACAGGGACAGTGCCACCATCTGGCCCAGCGCCTCATCGGCGCCGAACCCGGACAGCACCAGATAGCCCTGAAGTGCGATGACCATACCGATGAAAAGCCCCGAGACAGCAACGATGGGCAGTGACATGACACCCACGAAATACATCTGTCGCAGCCACAGCCTGACACCTTCAGCGCGGGGCAGATGGCAAAGGGCCTGTGCCAGAAAGATGGCACTGCGCCCGAGCGATTCGAGCGCATCCAGCGTTTTTTGCCCCAGAGACGTCAACGGTGACATCACGACACCTCCGATGGGGCAAGAATATCTTCGTAGAAATTCTTCGAGGGATAGTGAAAGGGAACCGGCCCGTCAGGCTCGCCCCGAATGAACTGGCTGACCCGGGGGTCCTGCGCTTCGCGCAGTGATGCCGGCGACCCGCTGGCCATCACGCGGCCATCGGCAATCACGTAGACATGATCGGCAATCGATAGCGTCTCCTTGATATCATGGGACACCACAATGGCCGTCATGTTAAAGGCGCTGTTGAGTCGGCGAATCAGCGTGACCAGTACCCCCATGGAGATGGGGTCCTGACCGACAAAGGGCTCGTCATACATGATCAGGTCCGGATCCAGCGCAATGGCCCGTGCCAGCGCCACACGCCGGGTCATGCCGCCTGAAAGCTCGGCGGGCATCAGATCACGGGCGCCACGAAGGCCCACGGCCTGCAGCTTGATCAGCACCAGATCACGAATCATGTGTTCGGGCAGGTCGGTATGAACGCGCAGCGGGAAGGCCACGTTTTCAAACACGCTCAGATCCGAAAACAGCGCCCCGCTTTGAAACAGCATGCCCATGCGACGACGCATCCGAAACAGCGCCTGACGGGAGAGCCGATGCACGTTGTCCTGACCGACATGCACACTGCCCGAATCCGGCGTGAGCTGTCCGGCGATCAGTTTGAGCAGGGTTGTCTTGCCGGTGCCACTGGGTCCCATGATGGCCGTAATGCGCCCTTTCGGAATCTCCAGATCAACGCCCGAAAAAATGGGTCTGCCAGCTCGCGAGAAGTGAAGATTCTCGACGCTGACCAGTGTTGAGTCGGACATACAACTCCTGAGTAAACACAAAAGGATATGGAGTTAGCGAACATCGTATCCGAATTATACCCACCCCCACCAGTGCCCGTTGCCGTCAACTGCCATAAAGGCATAAAAATCACGTGTTCGATGATCGACAAGCACCCTGCCACCGACGCAGAAATGGTTCCGGTATCGTCTAAACGGTTGCGCTTGTGCCCGGGGGCATCCGGCGTCAGAATTCACTGCCATGACGACACCTGATACCGATTACGACTTTCTGGCCAGCGCACGACGCACCCTTTTGCTTGAGCAAAACGCCCTGAAGGATCTGTGCGAGCGTCTCGATGAGCCCTTTACCCGCGCCTGTCAGCACATTCTGCGCTGCAGCGGTCGTGTGGTGGTCATCGGCGTCGGCAAGTCAGGCCATGTGGGACGAAAAACGGCGGCCACCCTGGCCAGTACCGGCACGCCCTCGTTTTTTGTGCATGCCGGCGAGGCAAGCCACGGCGACCTGGGGATGCTGGTGCGCAACGACCTTGTCCTGGCGCTGTCCAACTCCGGCGAGACCGCTGAGCTGACAGCGCTTTTGCCGCTTTTCAAGCGGCTGGGCACCCCCATGATCGCAATGACTGGCAATGCCTTATCAAGTCTTGCCAGACACGCCGACGTCCATCTTGATGCCAGCGTGGCACAGGAGGCCTGTCCGCTGAACCTGGCGCCGACCTCCTCCACCACGGCGGCCCTGGCGCTGGGCGATGCGCTGGCAATTGCCCTGCTTGAAGCGCGTCGTTTCGGCCCGGAAGACTTTGCCCTGTCTCATCCGGGCGGCACGCTGGGCAAACGTTTGCTGCTGCGCGTGGAAGATCTGATGCACACCGGCGACGAACTGCCGGTCATTCATCAGGAGGCGATGCTCAGCGAGGCGCTGATGGAAATGACCCGCAAGGGCCACGGCTTCACCTGCATTACTGATGATGCCGGCCGTCTCGTGGGCATCTATACCGATGGCGACCTGCGCCGGACGATCGATCGCCACGGCGATGTTCGACAGCTGATCATCAAAAATGTCATGACGCCGGGCGGACGTACCATCGAGGCGCCAACGCTTGCAGCCGAGGCCGTCAGGATCATGGAATACCACCGCATTACGGCACTGGTCGTGGTGGATGACCGGCATCGGCCCACCGGGCTTCTCAAGATGCACGACCTGCTCAGAAGCGGCATTGTCTAGCATCATTTCGCTTCATTCGAAGGCAAAAGCGCCTGCTGCTGGCCACACACGGTCGATCAGCCTGCTCAATATTTGAAGGCACACGCCATGACACGCTTTGATGAGACGAGCACTTCACTGACGGCGCGCGCCCACCCCATTCGCCTGCTGGCGCTGGACGTCGACGGCGTGCTGACCGATGGGCGCCTTCGTTACACCTCACAGGCCCAGCACGATGGCGACAAGGTATTCCATGTTCGGGATGGTCTCGGACTCAAGCTGGTCATGCAGGCCGGCATCGAAGTCGCCCTGATCACCGGTCGGGTCTCCCCGGCCGTCGACCGACGCGCCCTTGAACTGGGCATTCGCCACGTCATTCAGGGCCGGGACGACAAGCGCGTCGTGCTAAAAGCCCTGATGGCGGAACACGATCTGGCGCCCGAAGAAGTGTGCTACTGCGGTGACGACCTGCCGGATCTGGGCGCCATCATGCATGCAGGGCTGGGCGTGACGGTAGCCGATGCGCCGGATTATATTCGCCAGCGTGCCGATCTGGTCACCCGGGCAGACGGCGGACAGGGCGCGGTGCGTGAACTCTGTGAGTGGCTGCTGAGCGCACGCGGCGTCTGGCAGGATATCATTGGTGCGCACGAGCGGCCCTGAGGCTGCAGCGCTTACTCCGACAGGAAGTGTACATGGCTTTTCGAGACAGACTCCCGTCCGGACGAACACGGACACGCCTTGGCATTCTGGCACTGGTACTGGCGCTGGGCGGCGTTCTGACGCTGATCGATCAGCGCAACACCCTGATGACACCAGGGCCGGCGCCGGACAGCGATGCCGGCGTTCCGGACTATTACCTTGAAGGCGTGTCCTATACCCGCTTCGATGACCAGGGCCGCATGTCGCAGACCATGGAAAGTCCACGCGTATCCCACACGCCCGAAGATGACGTGACACGTGCCACAACGCCGCATTTCACGCTGCTGGGCAGTGATGGCAATCGCTGGACGGCCGATGGCGAGCGCGCCACGCTCGGGGCGAATGCCAACACGTTTGAACTGGCCGGTAACGCCGTACTGCGTCAGCCGGCGGACGGGTGGCAACTTGAAACGGATGTACTGCATTATGATGTACCGTCACAACATGCATGGAGCGATAGTGACGCCATCTTTACCCAGAACGAGCAGCGAACCCGTGGTGACCGCTTTGACGGCTGGGTCAACGAGGATCGCATGACGCTTGAAGGCAATGTGCAGGGCTTTCACCCCCCCATTCGCCAGTAATCGCCGCCTTTTTCAAACATGAATGATGACAAGGATTCCCATGATGCGCCCTGTGCTGCTGTGTACCTCTGCCCTGCTGCTGGCACTGCTCGGTCAGCAGGCCATGGCCCTGGAAAGCGATCGCCAAAAGCCCATCAACATCGGTGCCGATGAGCTCAATATCGACAACCGTGCCGGCACGGCCGTCTATACCGGCACCGTCGAAGTCGACCAGGGCACCATGAAGCTGCGCTCCAGTCAGGTTGAGCTCAAGCGCGCCCAGAGCGGCGGCCTGTCGAGCCTGACGGCCAAGGGCGGCAGCGGCGGACGCGCCTACATCGAACAGCAGCCGGCGCCCAACGATCCGCTGGCCAAGGGCTGGGGCAACACCATTATCTATCATGCCGGCGAGCGACGCGTCGAACTGATCGGCAACGCCGAGCTGCATCAAAGCGGTGACACCTTCAACGGCGGCTACGTGGAGTATTTTCTCGACTCCCGCCAGGTCAATGCGCGCGGCAACCAGAGCACTCAGGGCAGCAGCAGCTCTGACAGCAGTTCAGGCGGACGCGTCCGCATGCAGCTCACCCCCGAAGATCAACAGGGCAGCAGCAATTAATGAAAACCCTTCACGCAGCCCATCTGGCCAAAAGCTTCAAGGGGCGCCGTGTCGTTCAGGACATCAGCCTGTCGATCCGACAGGGCGAGATCGTGGGTCTGCTCGGCCCCAACGGGGCAGGCAAGACCACCTCGTTTTACATGATCGTGGGCCTGATCCAGGCCGATGCCGGCCGCGTCGCCATCGATGATCTTGATCTCAGCCGCAAGCCGATGCACAAGCGTGCTCACGCCGGCATCAGCTACCTGCCTCAGGAAGCCTCCATCTTTCGCAAGCTTTCGGTGGCCGACAACATTCTGGCCATCCTTGAAACGCGCAAGGATCTTGATCGCCATCAGCGTCGCGAACGTCTCGATCAGCTGCTTGAAGAGTTCAGCATTACCCATATTCGCGACAACATGGGCATGAGCCTGTCCGGCGGTGAGCGCCGGCGCGTCGAGATCGCACGCGCCCTTGCCATCGAGCCGGCCTTTATTCTGCTCGATGAACCCTTTGCCGGCGTGGATCCCATCTCGGTCGGCGAGATCAAGGGCATCATCCGCCAGCTCCGCACCCGGGGCATTGGCGTTTTGATTACCGATCACAACGTGCGTGAAACGCTCGACATCTGCGACAACGCCTACATCGTCGGCAGCGGCCTGATTATCGCCGAGGGCGATGCCAATGCCGTGATGAACAACCAGCACGTACGTGACGTCTATCTGGGCCACGAGTTTCGCCTTTAGCCCCATCGACTTATCAGTCAATGGCATGGTATTTGCAGTTCATGGCGCCTTCAGCACTTGCAAGGTCGCCACGGACTGGATAGCGTGGCACCAAACGTTGGCGACCGGGCGTTACGACCATGATGAAACCCGCCTTACAGCTTCGTACCGGCACTCAGCTCACCATGACGCCGCAGTTGCAGCAGGCCATTCACCTGCTGCAGCTGTCCACGCTGGATCTGCAGCAGGAGCTTCAGATGGCGCTGGAGAGCAACCCGCTGCTGGATCTCGAAGAAGAGCACACCGTTGAGCAGCCGGAAACGCCGCTTTCGCAGGATGAATGGTCCGACACCATCCCGGAAGAGCTGCCGCTGGATGCCCGCTGGGACGATGTGTATACCAACGGCAGCAACAATACCCCGGGCGCGGCGGAAGACAGCTGGAATATCGAGCACAACGCTCAGGCCATCGATCTGACGTCACATGTGCGCGAACAGATCCTGCTGATGGACATGGACCCGCGCGAGCAGCTGATGACCGACACGCTGCTCGATGCGCTGGAGCCCAGCGGCTATCTCGGCACGGGGCTTGAAGACCTCGTCAGGGGGCTGCGCCAGCAGGGCCTTGCCGATCTCGCACAGGCCGAGATGGAGCGCATGCTGGCACGTCTTCAACAGTGTGAACCCACGGGCGTTTTTGCCCGCGACCTGCGCGAATGCCTGCTGTTACAGCTTGATCAGCGATCAAGCGACACCCCCTGGCTTGCCCAGACCCGACGCCTGATTCGCCAGTTTCTCGAGCCGCTGGGGCAAAATGATCGCCGTCTTCTCAAACGTCGTCTGAGTCTGGATGACGACGCCCTTGATGAGGTGATCCATACCATTCGCTCGCTCAACCCGCGCCCCGGACAGGACTTCGAGGCCGTTGATCAGCACCTTGTCGTCCCGGATCTGATCCTGCGCTATCACGGCCGTCATGGCTGGCAGGTCGAACTCAATCAGGACGCGCTGCCAAAACTTCGCATACAGCCCGATTATGCCGCGATGGTGCGTCGTGCCGATAAAAGCGAGGACAACACCTTCCTCAAGGAGCACCTTCAGGAAGCACGCTGGCTGCTCAAGAGTCTGTCGAGTCGCAACGACACCCTGCTGCGGGTCGGACAGGAAATCATGACGCGACAGGCAGGCTTTGTCGATCACGGGGATGAGGCCCTCAAGCCCATGATTCTGGCCGATATTGCCCAGGCCGTGGACATGCATGAATCCACCATCTCCCGGGTCACCACGCGCAAATACATCCATACGCCGCGCGGCATCAAGGAGCTCAAGTACTTTTTCTCGAGCCATGTGGGCCAGGAAGGCGATGCCCACGCCAGCACGGCGATTCGCGCCCGCATACGCAAGTTCATCGGTGACGAAGCGCCGCGGCGCCCACTCTCCGATGCCCGGCTGGTGCAGCTTCTGGCCGACAACGGCATCATGGTCGCCAGGCGCACCGTGGCCAAGTATCGTGAGGCCATGGGCATTCCTTCCTCCAGCGAGCGCAAGCGTCTGGCCTGAATCCCGCCATGAAATATGGCGCCTCGAAAGCCCTGCGACAGATAACGATGTGATTCAGGGTTTGCGCTGACCGGAAAAGCGTTACAATCTGAGAGTAGCCGGAGAGGCTTGCAGGTCCGGCAGACCACACGGGCTGCCGGTTATCCGTTTCGATTCAGGGAGCATGCCATGCAGGTAAACATTACCGGGCACCACGTCGAACTGACCGATGCACTGCGCGAGCACGTCAATCAAAAGCTTGCCAAGCTGGAACGCCACTACGACAACATCACCAATGTTCAGGTGACCCTGTCTGTCGAGAAGGAGCGCCAGCAGGCTGCGGCCACGCTCCACGCCGCAGGTGCCGAGCTTCATGCTCAGGCCGAGCAGGAAGATCTCTATGTTGCCATCGATGCCTTGACCGAGAAGCTGGATCGACAGTTGCTCAAGCACAAGGAGAAAACACAGGCCCGCTCCCAGGGCAACGGCAAATACCTGTAAACCCATGACACTTGATCAGATACTCCCCTCCGACCGAATCCTGTTTGACGTGGAAGGAGGCAGCAAGAAGCGCGTGCTGGAGTTTTTCAGCGGGTTCGTCTCACAAAACATTCCCAGTCTCGACAGTCAGGAAGTCTTTTCCCGTCTGATCAGCAGGGAGCGTCTGGGGAGTACCGGTGTGGGGAATGGCGTGGCCATTCCCCATGCACGCAACTCACACTGCCGCCAGCCACTGGCCGGATTCATGCGTCTTCAGCAGGCCGTGGATTTCGATGCCATCGATGGCGAGCCCGTTGACCTGCTTTTTGTACTGCTGGTACCGGAAGCCGCCGAAGACACGCACCTCTCCCTGCTGGCACAGATCGCCGAAGTCATGAACGCTGCCGAAACCCGGCATGCCCTGCGCAACGCCCACGATGAACAGGAACTTCATGACATTCTGATGCAGGCCATCAGTCAACTTTCCACGCGAGTATAAGCAGCATGGCCATGGAACTAGTTATCGTCAGTGGACGCTCCGGTTCCGGGAAATCCATTGCGCTGCAGGCACTGGAAGATCAGGGCTTTTATGCCATCGACAATCTTCCGGCGATGCTGTTGTCGGCACTGATCGACGAACTCGAAGCCGGCAGCCCGCACCGCAACCGTGTCGCGGTCAGTATCGATGCCCGCAATCTGCCCAGTGCGCTCGAGCGTTTTCCGGAACATCTGGAAGCGCTTTCCAACCGCGGCATTCACTGCCAGGTGGTCTATTTAACGGCCGACTCACGAGTGCTGCTTGAGCGCTACGCGGCCACACGTCGCCGCCACCCGCTGACGCGGGAAACCCAGATGACGCTGGCCGAGGCGATCGAGGCGGAGCATCAGTTCCTCTCGCCCCTTCGCTATACGGCCGATCTGATCATCGACACCTCCAATCAGTCCGTCCATGACCTCAGACGTCGCGTGGCCGAACAGGTGGCGCGCCACGACATCAATGACCTGACGCTGACCTTTGAATCCTTTGGTTTCAAGCGCGGCGTGCCGCTGGATGCCGACATGGTGTTTGACGTGCGCTGTCTGCCCAATCCCTACTGGGATCCGCGCTATCGCACCCAGACCGGTCAGGACGATGACGTGATCGCCTTTCTGGAAGCCCATGACGAGGTCAGGGCAATGTTTGGCGATATCTGTCAGTGGCTCGAACGCTGGCTGCCCTCCTACCTTGCCAGCCATCGCAGCTATCTGACCGTGGCCATCGGCTGTACCGGCGGCCAGCACCGATCGGTCTATCTCACCGAGCAGCTTGGCGAGCACTTTGCCGGTCAGTTCCCGGCCGTGCGCATTCGCCATCGCGAACTGACCATCCAGCGCGCTGTCAGCGAGGCGGGTGATGCTTCAGCGTGAACTGACACTGACCAACCGTCGCGGGCTGCATGCACGCGCCGCGACGCGTCTTGTGCAGTGCTGTCAGCCCTTTGACTCGAAAGTGACGATTCACCACGGTGACAAAAGCGCCGATGCCGCCAACATCATGTCCCTTTTGATGCTGGCCGCACCCTGTACCAGCGTGGTGCAGGTGCAAGTGGAAGGCGAGGATGCCGAAGAGGCGCTGGCCGCCATCGTGGCGCTTTTTGATGCGCGCTTTGATGAAGACCAGTAGCGCCCTCGGGCGTTAACGAACATTGTTCGACTCTCTGCTAGAATGCGTCTCTTACATGGGCTGACACCGGGATGTCACGGCAATGAGCAACAACCACAAGAGACGTCAGCCTCGTCTGGAGCGACTCGAAAACGCTCTGGCGCAGCGGGAGATGGACCAGGTGCGCCGCCTGCTTCGCCGCGGCCTGCCGCCTGCCGACATTGCTCAGCTGCTGGAATCCACGCCCCCGCGCGAGCGTGACATCCTGTGGGAACAGGTCGACAGTCACGCCAAGGGTGAAATCCTTCAGTATCTCAATGACGATATCCAGACCGGGTTTCTGATCCGAATGGATGCCTCGCAGCTGCTGATGGCCACCCAGCAGCTCGATAACGACGACGCGGCCGATTTGCTGCAGCGTCTGCCGCATACGACGCTTGAAGACATCCTGTCGATGATGACGCCCACCCGCCGGGCGCGCATCGAAGCGGTCCTGTCCTATCCCGAGGACACGGCCGGCGGTCTGATGGACACCAACACCGTCACGATTCGTCCGGATGTCACCCTGGAGGTGGTGCTGCGCTATCTGCGTCGCCACAAGCGCCTGCCCGAATCCACCGACAGCCTGCTGGTCGTGACGCGCCACGACGAGCTGATCGGGGCCCTGCCCATCAATCGCATTCTGGTCAGTGACCCCGGCATCAGCGTGCGGGAAATCATGGATACCGACGTGGTTACCCTCACGGCACTGATGCATGAAGATGAGGTGGCCAGCATTTTCGAGCGCCGAGACCTGATATCGGCGCCGGTCATCAGCGCCGACAACCGGCTGCTGGGACGCATCACCATTGATGACGTGGTCGATGTCATCCGCGAAAATTCGGCGCGCACCATGATGACCATGGCAGGTCTTGAAGATGAAGAGGACACCTTCGCCCCGGTACTGCGCACCAGCCGCCGTCGCGCGGTCTGGCTGGGCATCAACCTGGTGGCGGCCACCATCGTCTCGATTGCCATCGGCTTTTTCGAGGACACCATTCAGCAGATTGCCGCGCTGGCCGTTTTGATGCCGATCGTGTCCAGCATGGGCGGCATTGCCGGATCACAGACCCTGACCGTGCTCATTCGCGGTATTGCGCTGGGACATGTGTCGGGCGCCAACGTGCGCTGGCTGGTGGTACGCGA
Organism: Kushneria sp. EE4; assembly: GCF_977968315.1. The sequence continues at coordinate 854,853 of NZ_OZ386212.1, read as the reverse complement.
GCTGCTGTCCGGCTCGATTAACGGCGTGCTCTGGGCGGGCGTGGTCGCCGTCATGGCCGTGGCGCGTTTTCATGACGCCAAGCTTGGCGCCATCATTGCCATGGCCATGATCATCAATCTGCTGGTCGCGGCGCTGGCAGGCACCCTGATCCCGGTTATCCTGAAAAAGCTGTCGATCGATCCGGCACTGTCAGGCGGGGTACTGCTGACCACCATTACCGATGTGGTGGGCTTTGTGGCCTTTCTGGGGCTGGCCACCGCCCTCTATTGAAGCGCCTTCAGGACCTCGACCGGTCCTGAAGGTCTATGCCTCTTTATCCGGCAATCATCATGTCATCGATCAGCCAGCTGCCGGTATGCACGCTGCTGCGCCGATCGATGTCATCGCCCAGCGCAGCAAGATTGCGGAACATGTCGCGCAGGTTGCCGGCAATGGTGAACTCCTCCACCGGCGCCACGATCTCGCCTTTCTCAATGAGAAAACCTGCCGCCCCGCGGGAGTAGTCGCCCGTTACCGTATTGACCCCCTGGCCCATCAGCTCGGTTACCAGCACACCGCGCTCGATGCGGCCCACAAGCTCTTTTTCGGGCGTCAACGGCGCCTGTAGACGCACGTTGCGCGCCCCGCCGGCGTTGCCGGTGGTGACAAGCCCCAGTCGCCGGGCGCTATAGCTGGAGAGCATCCATCCTGCCAGCCGCCCATCCCGGATAAAGTCGTTGTCCCGCGTATAGACCCCCTCATCGTCGTAGGCGCTGCTGGCCATGGCGCCATATTCACGCGGGCGCTCGCCAAGGCTCAGCCACTCGGGAAACAGTGACTCTCCCATGGCGTCGCACAAAAAGGAGGATTCGCGAAACACGGCGCCACCGGCAATGGCGTTGAGAAAATGGCCAATGAGCGAGCGTGCCATCGCCGGCGTAAAGAGCACCGGCATTCTGCCGGTTTCCATGGTTCGAGCGCCCAGTCGCGCCATGGCCTGCTCGGCCGCCACGCGGCCGACCGCCTCCGGCGCCCGAAGGCGAGAGGCGTCACAGTTGACGGTGTAGTCGTGATCGCGCTGCATCCCGGCGCTGTCGCGAGCAATCATCATGCACGACAGCGCGTGATGACTGGCGCGCGTGACACCCATGAACCCATGGCTGTTGCCATAGACACTGACGCCTTCACTGGTGGTCAGCGAGGCGCCATCGCTGCTGTCGATGCCTTCCAGTGCCAAACCGCCCTGCTCGCAGCGTTTGGCAAGTTCGATCCCCTCATCGGGCTCAAGCGCCCAGGGGTGATGAATACCCATGTCGGGCAGCTCTCGTGCCAGAAGCGCCGGGTCGGCAAGCCCGGCGGCCGGATCTTCCGCCGTATAGCGGGCAATATCAAGCGCCCGACTGACGGCATCCACCAGTGAAGCCGGTGACGCGTCACTGCTGGAGACGCTGGCCCGGCGCCGGCCCAGATACAGCGTGACACCGATGCCCTGATCACGTGCCATTTCCAGCGTCTCGACGCTGCCCCCGCGCACGTTGATCTCCATGCCCTGCTGGACGCTGGCGCCGATTTCACAGGCATCCGCGCCGGCACTTCGGGCGTGTTCCAGTGCCTGCGCCACGGCCGTTTCCAGTGCCGCCTGCTGACCATCAATATCCAGTGTGCTCGCCATGGCGCTCTCCTGTCTGTCCTGGAAGGGGAACGAGCCTGATATACTCGCCTCCCCTATTCATTGGTTCTTCGCTCGCCGGAGCTTTTGCATGTCGCCACGAAAAAAATCACGCGCCCCCTCCGTAGAGGAGACGCCTTCTGACACCGACAGCCCGCATGATGCGTTTCATCATGACAACGGCCGTCCCAACAAGACCCGCCTGAAACAGGAAGCGCAGGATCTCAAGGAGCTCGGCGAGCAGATCATTGCCCTGTCCGACAAAGAGCGTGCGCGCCTGCCGCTATCCGATGATCTGCTGGCCGCCATCGACGAAACCCGGCGTATCACTTCCCGCGAAGCCCGGCGCCGCCACATGCAGTATGTCGGCAAGATCATGCGCGCCGAATACCTCGACGAGATTCGCGCCGAATTCGACACCATGGCGCGTGAAAAGCGCCAGCGTGAGCTCGGCTTTCATCACCTGGAGCAGTGGCGCGACCGCCTGATCGACGGCGACAGCGACACCCTGACCGCCTTTGTCAACGAATACCCGGACGTGGATCGTCAGACGCTGGGCCAGCTGGTTCGCAACGCCCGGGCCGAACGCGCCGCCGACAAGCCACCGGCCAGCGCCCGCAAGCTTTTCCGCCTGATTCGCGATACCGCCGGGCTGTAAGTCCTGATCGGCCGGCCGTTTTAACCGGCCGTGCCGCCGATCGTCATGGCATCGAGTTTCAGGGTGGGCTGTCCGACGCCGACAGGCACGGACTGCCCTTCCTTGCCGCACACGCCCACCCCGGTATCAAGTGCCAGATCGTTGCCGATCATCGAGATGCGCCCCATCGATTCAGGGCCATTACCGATCAGGGTGGCCCCGCGTACCGGCGTGGTGATTTTGCCGTTTTCGATCAGATAGGCCTCGCTTGCCGAGAAGACAAAGCGGCCCGAGGTAATATCCACCTGCCCGCCGCCAAAGCTTGCTGCGTAAATGCCGTGATCGACCGAGGCAATGATCTCTTCGGGGTCGTGCGCCCCGGCAAGCATATAGGTATTGGTCATGCGGGGCATGGGCAGGTGGGCATAGGACTCGCGCCGCCCGTTGCCGGTCGGCGCCATGCCCATCAGTCGCGCATTGAGCCGGTCCTGCATGTAGCCGGTCAAAATGCCATCCTCGATCAGCGGCGTGTACTGCCCGGGCGTGCCTTCATCGTCCACGCTCAGCGAGCCTCGACCGCCCTCACAGGTGGCATCATCCACCACGGTGACACCGCGCGCCGCCACCTGCTCGCCGATTCGACCGCTGAACGCCGAGCTGCCGTGGCGGTTGAAATCGCCTTCAAGACCGTGTCCGACCGCCTCGTGCAGCAGCACGCCCGGCCAGCCGTTGGCCAGCACGACCGGCAGCTGTCCGGCCGGCGCATCGATCGCCTCCAGATTGACCAGCGCCTGACGAACGGCCTCGCGGGCGTAGCGGTCGGCCACGTCATCGCGCATGAACTGCGTCAGCGAGAAGCGACCACCTCCGCCGGCGCTGCCGCGCTCGCGGCGACCGTCACGCACGGCAATGACCGAGACGTTAAAGCGTACCAGCGGACGCAGGTCCAGTGCCTGGGTGCCGTCGCTGTTTTGCACCATGATGGCCTCATAGGAGGCGCTCAGCGAAACGCTTACTCGCGTTACCGCCGGATCCGCCGCGCGCGCAATCCGGTCGGCGCGCTGGAGCATGGCCACCTTGTCATCAGCGCCCAGTGACGCCAGCGGATTATCGCTGTCGTAACGCGCGGCCGCCGATACCGGCGCACCGACCGCCACCGGCGGTGTGCGCTGCCCGGCGCGCACGATCAGCGACGCGGTATGCGCCGTGCTGGCAATGGCCTCACGGCTGAGCTGATTGGAGTAGGCAAACCCGGTCTGCTCCAGGTGCTGCGCGCGAATGCCCAGCCCGCTGTCGATGCTGTAGCCGGCCTCCTTGACCTCGCCGTCTTCCAGCGACCAGGACTCGCGCCAGCTGCGCTGTAAAAAGATATCGGCAAAATCGATGCCCGGCCCCATGGCCGTTTCAAGCCCCTGATAAAGCGCGGCATCGTCGAGGCCGTGCGCGTCGAGCAGCAGGGCACGGGCGTGATCCGATCGAGTACTCGAATAGGATGGCATTGTCATCAGCGCGTATGCTCCAGCTTGACCTGTGGCGTCTCCCAGGGACCCGCCACGTGATAATGAACCTGCGATACCCGGTCGAACCAGGGCTCGAACAGCTTGTGTAGAAGATAAAGCACACCGCCCACCTGAGGCGCGCCCACCAGTACCGCCGCCAGAGGCAGATTCTGGGACACCGGCACGGTCAGGCCCAGATGGGCATCCAGCGTGCGGGCCGGGATATCCACCTGCCCGCCCGCCGAAAACCGGGTCGCGGAGCCGTCAAAGACCACCGGCTCCACTGTGCGCACCACGCCCTCATGCAGCGTTGTGCGGGCCTTGACCGATTTAAAGGCGATCCCGGAGCGGGTCACATCGGAGAAATTGAGCTGAAGGCGCTGCATCAGATTGTCCAGGTTCAAAAGCGATAGCAGATTGGCCCAGCGCGATTGAACGGCGGTCAGACGGCCGCTGCCCAGATCGGCGTTCACGCTGCCGTTGACGCCTTTGATATCAAACTGCCAGGGCGCGCCCGGCCAGGCCAACTGTGTGTCGAGCCTGCCCCGGTCGGTCTGGAGCACGTTGTTGACGCCAAAGGAGGCCATGGTTTTGCCCAGGTCTCCGGCACTGGCCTCAAGCCGCAACCGGCTGAGGCTGGGCAGACTCCCGGCACGTTCCCATACCAGCTGCCCGTTGGCCTCAAGGTCCTGCATCTCGATTGTCAGGGGCGATATGTCGATACGCTCGCTATCGGAATGCCAGCCACCAGACACCTTCCCCAGCATACGCCCGTCAAGGCGCACCTGATCGACCGTGAACTCGCCATCTCCCAGACTCGCCAGCCCTTCCGGATAGGCCGTCAGCGTTGTTTCCGAAGCCTTGCCCGCAGCATCGGCCGCCTCGCTGCTGCGCCGGGCCTCGGTCATCAGGGGCGTCAGATCCAGCCAGTCGATATGAACGGTCACCGGCAGTGCCGGATTGTCACGCCAGTCGGCCGTACCGCTCAAAAAGGAGCTGTCGACCATGGCGTGCCAGTCATTGCCGCGCACTTCACCCAGCCCGCGGGCGCTGCCAAGACAGGTCACACCGAACAAAACGCAGTCGGTATCCACCGCGATACGCTCGATGGGCGAAATCTTCTGGGAGGGCGCATCGGGGCGCCGGCGACGGCTGTTGTCATCGGCCGTGTCGGAAAGCTGGGAAATGGCCAGCTGCCAGGCCACCAGATCCAGCCGGTCCGCCTGCCAGTTGACCTGCCAGTGATCCTGCTCGGGCCACTCGACGTTCTCGGCGGGCATCTCCTCCAGCCAGACCTGCCCCTGATGGCTGTTGCGCCGCCAGCGAGCACGCACCAGCTCACCGGCCCGCAGTTCACCGGCGCCGCTGCCAACGTCCACATCCAGCGTCAGGGGCAGCGGCGTGTCGGGCGATTTCTGAAACGGCTGAGGCAGCTGCAGCGACAGCCCTTCAAGCGGAGTCTGCACGTGAATCTGTGCCCCCCCCTCGCCCAGCATGATCTGCGCCGTATAGTCGATGGGACCGTGAACGATGGGAATAATGTTCTCAAGGCCCAGCCAGCCCGCCACCCCTTCGGCGTAGCCGCGCCCGGTAATATCGATACCGCCATCCATCAGATTCAGCCGTGCCCTGACAGGCCCCTCGAAAACACGCGCATCCAGCGCGCCGGTAATGCGGCTTTGCTGACGGCGATAGCCGTAATGCACATCACCTTCGATATCGGTCACGGTCAGATCCGACTCTTTCGAATACAGCGTGGCGCCACTCAGCCGACCGTCGCTGTTGATTTTGACGGCTTCGGGGTCCGTGGTCGGCAGCGAGACATTGACCGAACCGATCAGACTACCCCCCGTGCGCCAGGTGTTGAGCGTCTCGCTGAGCGAGTCATCTTCCAGCGGCGCCTTTTGCAACAGCTCAAGCAGGTTGCCGGCATCGCCGGTGACCAGCGCCGAGAGCGTAAATTGCTGGTCATGAAGCGCCGCCTTCGCCCCGCGTGAGACCATGCCCATCAGATTGGCGTGGGTAATATCGGCATCGAAATTGTTGCCTGCCATGGTGAACCGACCATCCAGTCCGGTCACCGGCGGCCAGCCCTCCTGCCAGGTCATGCTGACATTGCGGGCATCCGCCGACACTCTCACCTTGTCTTCATCGGGGGCCTCGGGCCGATCATCGTTGAATACCAGCCGCAGCGCCACGTTGCCATTCGGGATATCGGCGCGATGAATGCGCTTGTCCAGCCAGACGCGCACTTCGGGGTCATCGATGGCATTGACAGGCAGCCACTCGCGCGGCTTGTCGGTGGAGACGCCTTCAAAGGCGACGTTCATGTCAAAGCGCTCCGGCTTGCCCGGCGGCGCCGTCAACGCGAAATCTCCTCGGGCATGCGCCCCTCGGCGCTCAAGCGCGATATCGCTGCCGCCAAAGTGAATCTCGCCATCCTCACCGATATTGAAGGCAAGCGTGCCGCTGACGTTATCAAGCGCCCAGGGCGCGAGAAAGACTTCCGGTAGATTCAGCTCGGTATGGCGTGCGCCAAAATCAAGCCGTGCATCAAGCCCCTCGGCCACCAGCCAGCCATCGATCGGGCCAAACCCGGGGATCTGCTGTACTGGCTGTCCCGAGACACCCCGCAGTGCCGCACGCGTTTCGACAGGCCCACCCTGACGGCGACGAATGGAGAGACCGTCAATACGTCCCTTGAGCGCCATCCCCGCCAGCATCTGGCGGCTTTCGCCGTCCGGCAGCGGCATGAGATCCGAAAGGGCCGTGATATCGTCCAGTGCAAACGCCGTGGTGTTGACGCTGAAATCGGAGAAGTCCTCTGATGCGTCCAGCTCGGCCGCCTCGGGCAACAGGGAAAGCGCCTGGCCATCACGTGCAAGCCCGAGGCGTTCGACGCTGCCGTGCCAGCGACCGCTCGAGGTACGCTCGAGCCCGGCTTCCAGCGTCATGTCGTTGAGCGTAAACACCGCGTCGCGATGCATGCCGGAAAGCGCTGCCCCGTCCAGCGATAGCCGACCGGTCGTCATGTCGCCCTCGTGCCAGCCCAACCATAATGAGGCCTGACCCTGTGCACTCGAAAAAGCGTAGCCGGGCCACAGGGCACTCCAGAGACCGGCCAGGCGGCGAGCCTGCTCGGCATCGGCCTTGAGCTGAAGCCGGCCATCCAGTGGGGTGATGTCATCAAAGCGACCCGCCAGGCCAAAGCCTGCCGCCGCCTCACCCTCCCAGTGCGCCGACGCTGCAAGCGTACGCCCGGTCTGCCGGCTGCCGGCAATGGCCACCCGGTCGATCAAGAGTGAGGAGGTCGTGGCAGAGCTTTCGCCAGAGGCGTCGGACCCCCCCTCTGCCAGACGGGCGTGGAAGTTGATGCGACCATCCCGGAGATCGACGGACTGTCGCATCAGGGTCTCAACCCAGGTCGTCACGCGCTCGGGCGTTATCTCCAAGGCCTCGTCGTTGTCGTCCTGCGATGACGGCCCCCACCCCCACTCGCCCGGCGCGGTTTCATACAGATCGATCGAGACGTCGCGGACATGAAAGGCGGACAGTGTGGGGGCTCGACCGGCCATCAGATCGAACACGTCAAGATTCGCCTTGAGACCGCCCAGTGACATCAGAGAACGCGCGCCCTCGTTGCCGTCGAGATCCAGATTGTTCAGCGCCACGACCAGTTCGCGCCCCTGCAGCTCGAGTCGCAGGTCCTGCCAGCGCACGTGATACTGCGACGGCAGGTCCAGCATCTCGAGAACCTGCTGTTGCAGAGCGGGCTGATTGAGTACGCCCAGGCGCAGCGAGGTCGTCACGACCGCCAGCAGCAGCAGGATGATGGCTGCCAGGGTCAGCAGCCAGCGCGTCAGGATTCGCAGCGAAGACATGATCACATCAGTACGATGTCGTACTGCTCCTGACAATAGTGCTGTTCCACCTGAAACCGGATGGTCTTGCCAATAAAGCTCTCCAGATCAGCCACCGCCGTCGACTCCTCTTCATGCAGTCTGTCTACCACGCGCTGAGCGGCCATGACCAGATACGTCTCCGGCGAATAGGCCCGCTCCTCACGCATGATCTCACGAAAGATTTCATAGCAGACGGTCTCCGGCGTCTTGAGGGTGCCGCGCCCCTTGCAGACGGGACACGGCTGGCACAGCACATGTTCCAGACTCTCGCGGGTTCGCTTGCGCGTCATCTGAACCAGCCCCAGTTCGGTAACTCCCGACAGTCGGGTACGGGCATGGTCACGTTCGAGCGCCTTCTCCAGCACCCGCAGGACCTGGCGCTGGTGGTCGCTGTCGAGCATATCGATGAAATCGATAATGATGATGCCACCCAGGTTGCGCAGGCGAAGCTGTCGGGCAATGGCCGTTGCCGCCTCGAGATTGGTCTTGAAGATGGTCTCCTCAAGATTGCGATGCCCTACAAAGGCGCCGGTATTGACGTCGATGGTGGTCATGGCCTCGGTCTGATCGATGATCAGATAACCGCCGGATTTGAGATCAGCGCGGCGCTCCAGCGCTCGTTGCAGCTCGTCTTCGACCGAGAAGAGATCAAAGATGGGACGCTCTCCGGGATAATACTCGATGCGCGACTCCAGCGACGGCATCAGCTCCCGGGCGAATTCACGCAGGCGATCATGGTTTTCTCTCGAATCGATGCGGATACGCTCGATTCCTTCATGCATGACATCACGCAGTGTCCGGGTCGGCAGTGCCAGATCCTCATAGAGCACGACCGGGGCTTTCGTACCGCGCCGGGCGGCATCAATCTTGCGCCACAGCCTGAGCAGAAACTGCATGTCGGCGGCCAGCGAGGGCTCATCAACGCCTTCGGCGGCCGTGCGGATGATAAACCCGCCCACCAGAGCGTCGCGGGCACTGGCCTGAGCATGAACCATGTTGCGCAGACGCTCGCGCTCGGCGTCACCCTCGATGCGCTGGGACACGCCGACATGGGCCGCCCCGGGCATGTACACCAGATAGCGCGAGGGAATGGAAAGCTGCGTGGTCAAACGGGCGCCCTTGGTGCCCATGGGGTCCTTGATGACCTGAACCACCAGCGACTGCCCCTCATGGACCAGCGTTCGAATCGGCGCGGCCTCCTGTCCGGGATGACCGGCCGGCATCAGCTCGTGGGCGTGAATAAAGGCGGTTCGGCTCTGCCCGATATCGACAAAGGCCGCCTGCATGCCCGGCAGTACGCGCACGACCTTGCCCATGTAGATATTGCTGACGATTCCCCGGCACTGGTCCCGCTCGATCCAGGCCTCCTGGAGCACGCCATTTTCGACCACCGCAACCCGGGTTTCCATGGGCGTCATGTTGATCAGGATTTCACCGCTCACGACGCCTCTCCCTGGGTCAATTCATTACCGGCCAGCCATGGCGCCACGCCCTGACGGGCGAGCAGTTGCGCCGTTTCACAAAGCGGCAGGCCGACGATACCCGACCAGCTCCCCTCGATGCGCGAGACAAACATCGCCCCCCGCCCCTGCAGGGCATAACCACCGGCCTTGTCGCGCCCTTCACCGCTGGCAACATAGGCGCTGATTTCCGTTTCTTCCATCAAGCGAAAATGAACGTCGCTGATGACACAGGCCTCCAACACCCCGGCAGGCCCGGTGACGGCCACGGCACTAATGACCTGATGCGAACGTCCTGACAGGGCGCGAAGCCAGGCCCGGGCATGGTCATCGCTTTCCGGCTTGCCCAGAATCTGCCCGTCCACGGAAAGCGCAGTATCGCCGCCCAGCACGGGCAGTGTCGTGTCAAACGCCTGCTGACCGGCCAGCGCCTTCTCCCGCGCCAGACGCACGACGTAGTCCCGGGGCGGCTCATCAGGGTGTGGGGTTTCATCCAGATCCACCGGAAAGGCATGGGCGATCACACCAAGCGTGGCCAGCAGTTCAAGGCGCCTGGGGGATGCCGAGGCAAGAATCAGATCAGGCGATGACATGGGCATGGGGTATCCGAAAAAGGGGGCTGCAAGGGCGCCCTGATTCACCGAACAACACACTGTCCGGCAGACGCAAACGGGATATCAAAAGGAAGCAAAGCGCCGGCGCACGACCTGCATCAGGGTAAACAGCCAGGGCCATAGCAGGCCACCCAGCAATGCGGCGTAAACAAACTCGAGATGCAGCGGCGAGCCCAGCAAAATGGCGCGCAGCCACTGCTCGAACAGCTGCATCAATGCCAGCACGATCGTAACCAGCATGGCCTGACGCCAGAGTGCATAGATCCGCATGCGCTGATAGAGCAGCAGCGTCAAAAAGGCGATGGTGGCATACAAAAGGGCATTCTCTCCCAGCGGCGTCCCCTGCAGCAGATCGATCAGCATGCCGATCAAAAAACCGTGGAAGACGCCCACCCGGTAGGGCGTGATGATGCACCAGTAGATCAGCACCAGCCCGGTCCAGTTGGGGCGCCACAAAAGCCACTCTTCGGGCAGCGGCATGACCTGAAGAATCAGGGCACACAGAAAGGACAGTGGAATGACTGCGGAATAGCCTTTCATTGACGCGTCTCCTGACGGCTGGCGCGAGCCACCTGAAGGGCCGCGTCCACCGCCTCCTGACTCAACCGATGACGGGTGCGCTTGAGCCGGTCATGGGTAAAGAGCAGCAGGAAATTGCGACTGCGATCGAGCCGGGCGATGGGCAACACCTCCACACTGGCAAAGGGCGTACCAGCATTACGCACAATCCGGTTAACGCGCGCCACCGGGTAGCCTTCCGGGAAACGTCCGGTCAGTCCCGAGGTCACCAGCAGATCCCCTTCACGGATGTCGGTATTGTTGGGCACATTGTCCAGCATCAAACGGCTGGACTGGCCGGCACCGCGAGCGATGAAGCGCAGCCCGTTGCGGTTGATCTGCACGGGCACCGAATGGCTGGCATCAGTAATCAAAAGCACGCGGCTCGAGTAGCGCGACACCGAGATGATCTGACCGACCAGTCCGGCCGAATCCACCACCGGCTGACCGCTGTACACGCCGCTTTGCTGGCCGCGGTCGATGATCATCTGCTGCAAAAAGGGATCGTTGTCCAGCGTCAGCAGTCCCGCCGTAATCCAGGGAATTTCCTGACGCGGCGTCGCTTTTAAAAGCTCGCGCAGCCGGGTGTTTTCCTCGGACAGACTGGCCATGCGCTGGACACGCTGTGACAGGGTCAGGAGTCGCTCGCGAAGCTGGCGATTTTCGTTGACCAGACGGGTCTGATCGCTCAGCGCCAGAGACGCCAGGCTCAGGCCCCGGGCCGGCAGACTGACGATCCACTGAACCGGCGCCACCACGGTCGACACCTGGGCACGCACGTCTTCCATCCAGCTCATGCGCTGGTCGGCAAACATCAAAAAGGACGCCAGAATGACGCAAAGGATCATTCGGTAGCCGGGAATGGGACCGTGCGAAAAAAGCGGTTTGATAGGCTTTCCTCCCGCGAACCGTATGCCGCCGGCGCAAGGCGCCGGCAGCCGCTGACATCAGTCGGTAGACAGCAGTTCGAAGGTGTGCTGATCGATCATTTCAAGCGCCTTGCCACCGCCGCGGGCCACACAGGTCAGCGGGTCTTCGGCAATGATGACCGGCAGGCCGGTCTCTTCGGCAATCAGCTTGTCGATATCGCGCAAAAGACCGCCACCGCCGGTGATGACCAGACCGCGGTCGGCAATATCGGAGGCAAGCTCGGGAGGCGACTGCTCCAGCGCACTCCTGACGACGGCCACGATCGAGGACAGCGGCTCCTGGAGGGCGTCGAGAATCTCGTTGGAGTTCAGGGTAAAGCTGCGCGGCACGCCCTCGGCGAGATTGCGGCCCCGGACATCGATTTCACGCAGTTCACCGCCCGGCCAGGCACAGCCGATCTCTTCCTTGATGCGCTCAGCCGTGGCCTCGCCGATCAGGCTGCCGTAATGGCGACGCACATAGGCCGTAATCGCTTCGTCAAAGCGGTCACCGCCCACCCGCACGGATTCGGAATAGACCACGCCGGAAAGCGAGATGATGGCAATTTCGGTCGTGCCGCCACCGATATCGACCACCATCGAACCGGTGGCCTCCTCGACCGGCAGACCGGCACCGATGGCAGCCGCCATTGGCTCTTCGATCAGAAAGACTTCACGGGCCCCGGCCCCTTCAGCGGACTCCTTGATGGCACGGCGCTCGACCTGCGTGGACATGCAGGGAACACAGACCAGAACCCGGGGGCTGGGCGTTAAAAAGGTGCTTTGATGCACCTTTCGAATAAAATACTGCAGCATTTGTTCGGTGACGGTGAAGTCGGCAATGACGCCGTCCTTCATCGGACGAATGGCGGTGATGTTGCCGGGCGTGCGCCCCAGCATCCGCTTGGCATCAAGGCCGACAGCGGCCACGCTTCTCATGCTGCCGGACTGGCGAATGGCCACGACCGAGGGTTCATCGAGCACGATACCGCGACCACGTACATAAATCAGTGTATTGGCCGTTCCCAGATCGATCGACAGATCACTGGAAAACAACCCCCGTAAACGTTTAAACATGAAAGTCTTTCACCTGGGCCAGACCGGAACTTGTGCGGATGCAAACGGTATCATCGCCGTCATGATGCGGCAAGCAGCCCGCCTGCCATGCCGTCGCTGCTTATGATACCTTCTTCCCACAATGTGGCCTCGCTTCTTTTTGTTGGTTTTATGCAGCCCGATCAGAAGCCGGAGGTCCACGCTTTTGTAATTCAACCCTGCATTGTTCAAAGGTAGAACCGCCATGGCTATTGAACACGCCAATGTTCTGCGCGCAGCACATCTGGCTCGTCTGGGTGTGAGTGACGCCCAGGCCGAACGCTATGTTGATGATCTGTCTCGCATTATGGAGATGGTAGACCGGCTTGCCGAGATCGACACCGACGGCGTGGCGCCGCTGTCCCATCCACTCGACGCCACTCAGCCCCTGCGCGCCGACGAAGCGATCGAGCCCGACCGTCGCGACACCTTCCAGAAAATTGCCCCGGCTACGGCAGACGGTCTGTATCTGGTGCCGCGCGTGGTCGAGTGATCGTCATGACAACGCCTGACCGCTTTGAGATGCGACAGACCGGAAACACTGGCCCGATCAAGGGCAGCCAAGGAGTAACAAGCCCCCATGCATGACAAGACACTTGCCGAACTGGCCCGCGGCCTGGCTGCCGGTGACTTCTCCAGTCGTGAGCTGACGACCTCGCTGCTCGAGCGCATCAAGCGCCTGGACCCGGCGCTCAACAGTTTTATCACCGTCACCGGCGAGCAGGCCCTTGAAGACGCCGATGCCGCCGACGCCCTGCGTCACAAGGGGGAAGCCGGTGTTCTCGGTGGCCTGCCGCTGGCCTACAAGGACATTTTCTGCACCGAGGGCGTGCGCACCAGTGCCGGCTCGAAGATGCTGGACAACTTCATCGCCCCCTACAATGCCACCGTGGTGGAAAAGCTTCGCCACGCCGGTACGGTCAGCCTTGGCAAGACCAACATGGATGAGTTCGCCATGGGCTCTTCCAACGAAAACAGCTACTACGGTCCGGTCAAAAACCCCTGGAATCCGACGCTAGTCCCCGGCGGCTCCTCCGGCGGCAGTGCCGCGGCCGTGGCGGCAGGCCTCGTTCCGGCCGCGCTGGGCACCGACACCGGTGGCTCGATCCGCCAGCCGGCGGCGTTTTGCGGCATTACCGGACTCAAGCCCACCTACGGACGCATCTCGCGCTACGGCATGATCGCCTACGCCTCGAGCCTGGATCAGGCCGGCCCCATGGCCCGCACGGCAGAAGACTGCGCCATGCTCATGAACGCCATGGCCGGCCATGACGTGCGCGATTCAACCAGCGTCTCGCGCAACGTGCCCGACTACACCCAGGGGCTGGACAAGCCCCTCAACGGCCTCAAGATCGGCCTGCCGGTGGAGTATTTCGGTGAAGGTCTGGCCCCCGAGGTCGAAACGGCCATTCGCGACGCGGTGAAGGTCTACGAATCTCTCGGCGCGCAGGTCATCGATGTCAGTCTGCCCCATACCCGTCTGGCGATTCCGGCCTATTACGTCATCGCGCCGGCCGAGGCCTCCTCCAACCTGTCACGCTTTGATGGCGTGCGTTTTGGTCACCGCTGTGATGATCCGGTCGATCTCGAGGATCTTTACAAGCGCACCCGCGCCGAAGGCTTTGGCGATGAGGTCAAGCGACGCATCCTGATCGGCACGCACACTCTCTCGGAAGGCTTTTTCGATGCCTACTACCGCAAGGCGCAGCAGATCCGTCGACTGATTCGTCAGGACTTTATCGACGCCTTTGGACGGGTGGATGTGCTGATGGGCCCGGCGGCGCCGACCACCGCTTTTGAACTGGGTGCCAAGGCCGACCCGGTGCAGATGTATCTACAGGACATCTACACCATCGCCATCAACCTGGCCGGCATTCCCGGTATCAGTGTGCCGGCTGGTCTGGTCGACAACCGCCCGGTCGGGCTTCAGATTCTGGGGCCGCACTTCAGTGAAGCGCACCTTCTTAACGTGGCGCACGCCTATCAGCAGGCCACCGACTGGCATCAGCGCCGGCCCGAGATCAAGGAGTAACAACATGCAGTGGGAAGTCGTGATCGGGCTTGAAGTCCACGTGCAGCTGTCGACCTGCTCGAAAATCTTTTCCGGCGCCTCGACGGCCTTCGGCGCCGAGGCCAACACCCAGGCCTGCGGCATCGACCTGGGCCTGCCGGGCACGCTGCCGGTGCTCAACGAAAATGCCGTGGCCATGGCAGTACGCTTTGGCCTGGCGATCAATGCCGAGATCCCCGAATACTCGGTGTTCGAGCGCAAGAACTATTTCTACCCGGACCTGCCCAAGGGCTACCAGACCAGCCAGATGGCGCACCCGGTCGTCGGGCGTGGCGAGGTCGACATCACCCTGGGCGATGGCACCATCAAGACCGTGCGTATCCATCATGCCCACATGGAAGAGGATGCCGGCAAATCGCTGCACGAAGACTACAGCGGCATGACCGGCATCGACCTCAACCGCGCCGGCACGCCGCTTCTGGAGATCGTCTCCGAACCCGACATGCACAGCGCCGAGGAAGCGTCCGCCTACATCCGCGCCATTCACGCCATCGTGACCTATCTGGGTATCTCCGATGGCAACATGGCTGAGGGCTCGATGCGCTGCGACGTCAACGTCTCCCTGCGGCCGAAGGGGCAGGAGAAGCTCGGCACTCGCGCCGAGATCAAGAACGTCAACTCCTTCCGCTTTGTCGAGCGTGCCATTGCCTTCGAGATCGAGCGTCAAAGCGAGATTCTCGAGGAAGGCGGCGTCGTCGTGCAGGAAACGCGTCTCTACAACCCGGATCTGGACGAGACCCGTTCGATGCGGACCAAGGAGGAAGCCAACGACTATCGCTACTTCCCCTGCCCCGACCTGCTGCCCCTGATGCTCGATGAGGCCTATATCGAGCATCAGCGCTCGCTGCTGCCGGAGCTGCCCAGCGAAAAGCGCCAGCGCTTTGTCGATGCTCTGGGCCTGTCGCCCTATGACGCCGACGTGCTCACCGGGTCACGAGCGCTGGCCGAGTATTTCGAAGCCGTGCACGGCCACTGCAGCGATGCCAAGCTGGCCGCCAACTGGGTCCAGGGCGATCTGCTCGGCCGGCTTAATCGTGACGGCCTTGATATCACCGAAAGCCCGGTCAGCGCCGAGCAGCTCGGCGGCCTTTTGAGGCGTCTGGCGGATGACACCATCAACGGCAAGGCTGCCAAGCAGGTCTTTGCCGATCTGTGGGAGCGCAAGGGTGAGACGGCCGATGAGATCATCGAGTCCCGCGGTCTCAAGCAGGTCACCGATACCGGTGCGATCGAATCGCTGTGTGATCAGGTGATTGCCGACAACCCGGTGCAGGTCACCCAGTATCGCGAAGCAACCGAGGACAAGCGCGGCAAGATGATCGGCTTTTTCGTCGGCCAGGTCATGAAGGCCTCGCGCGGTACGGCCAACCCGCCGCAGGTCAACGCCATGCTCACGGAAAAGCTCGACGCGCTGCTGTAATCACGTACTGTCAGCAACGAAACGTATGTAAGCGAAACACGTATGTGAGTACCAAAAGGGGACGCCAGCTGGCGTCCCCTTTTTTTATGGCCTGGCGCTTATACCCACACAGCCCTGCTGCCCGACGCTTACTCCTCGATCGGTGGTGTCGGCAGAATGCACATGTCGTGCACTTCCACGTGCCCGGGCTGGGTCAATGCAAAGACCACCGAACGGGCGATATCGTCCGGCGTCAGGGCATTGTCCTGCGGCTCGTCGAAAAAGGGCGTATCCACCACGCCCGGCTCGATCAGCGTGACGCGCATGCCGCTGCCCTTGACCTCCTCGCGCAGGTTATAGGCCATGCTCTGGACGGCGCTTTTGGTGGCGCCGTAAAACGAGCCCGGCATGACCCGGCGCCCGGCAACGGAGCCCGTGATCAGCACGTGCCCGCGGCTTTTTTTCAGCTCGGCCATGGCCGCGCGCACCGTCAGTGCCGGGCCCAGCACATTGGTCAAGAGCACCTCGCGCCACTCTTCCGGGTCGCTGCCGCCATAGCCACGCCCTTCAAGGCCGCGACCGGCGTTGGCAAAAACCGCATCCAGACTGCCAAAACGCGCAACGACCGAGGCCACCAGCTGCTCTTGGTCCTCCCACGACTGCACGTTGCAGGTAAAGGCCGCCGACTGAACGCCGTATTCCTGCTCCAGCGTCTCCGCCAGCGTTTCAAGGCGCTTCGTGCTGCGTGCCGCCAGTGCCACGTTGTAACCGGCCTCGGCCGCATGGCGGGCACAGGCTTCACCGATGCCGCTTGATGCGCCCGTAATCAAAAGCGTTGGGTTGGCCATTGCTGCCTCCTGTGTGTTCAGGTCGATATGACCCGGCTGTCGTATCATGTGCCCTGAGTCTGGCAAGACGGATGTCACTGCGCCACCCTGAAAAAGCACGGAGCTGTGTACGACAGGTGCAGGAAAAGCCATCGGTCATGACCCGCGACCATGACAGCCGCGATGATTTTCAGCTATCCTGGAGTAACCCGTTTTATTGCTCTGAATCAATCAATGCACTGGCGTTCGTCCTTGAACCGTCAGGTGACTATAAACATGGATGTCGGTCGCAACCGCGCGTCAGACAAGGAGAGATTCATGACCGGCCTGACGTCTCCGATCGTCGAACGCCAACCCGTACAGGACGCCCCCAGCGCCGACCTCAACAGCGACATTCATGCCACTCTGACCCGGGCGCTGAAAGACGACGGGCAGCAGGGCATGATTTCTGATGCCATCAATCACCATCTTGGCGCTGCCGGCGGCTATCTGCGTGCGCGTCTGGGCTATCACACCGGCCGCGCGCTGGGCCTTGATCACGACTCCGCGCTGACCTGCGCCTGCATCAGCGAGCTTTTGCACAACGCCTCTCTGGTTCACGACGACGTGCTCGATCACGACAGCATGCGTCGCGGCCAGCAAAGCGTGTGGCGGGCCTGGAACGAAGGCGTGGCGATCTGTCTGGGCGATCTGTTCATTTCTGCAGCTTATGGTTTGATGGCAGATCTTGCGGCCCATGCCAGGCATCTGCCCGCGCTGTTGTCCTGCGTGCATCACCACGTGCAGACCACCATCTACGGTCAGGCCGAATGCTTTAGCCTGGCACTGGCTCCAGAGGCCGATTTCGAGCAGTGCAGCCAGGCCGCCTGCGGCAAGTCCGGCCCACTCTTTGCGCTGGCGCTTGAAGCGCCTCTGCTGCTGACCGGCCATGACGGCGCCGTCCACAATGCCCGACAGGCCGCGCTGTTGTTTGCCACGATCTACCAGCTCATCGACGATATCGAGGATTTTGACAGCGACATGATCGACCAACACCAGGGGGCCTGTAATATGCTTCATGCCCTGAGCCGCCGCGGTGATGCCGCCCCCATGGCCTCGGCGCTGGAGTACGGTCGCCGCCTTCTGGCCCGAACGCGCCAGCTGGCGGACACCCTGCCAGAGGGCTGCGGTCAGGCCCTGATGGATGAATCGCATCAACTCGAGGAGAAACTGATGAGCGTGACGGGTGAGACCTCATGAGCCGCGCTCTGGTCATCGGCGGTGGCTTTGGCGGCATGGCCGCCGCCCTGCGAGCCCGCAAAAAGGGCTATGATGTGACGCTCATCGAGCGCTGCGAGCAGCTGGGCGGTCGCGCTCAGGTCTTTACCGACCAGGGGTTTCGCTTTGATGCCGGCCCCACCGTCATCACTGCCCCCTTTCTGTTCGAGGAGCTTTTCGAGCTGTTCGGCAAGCGACTGGAAGACTATGTCGAGATGGTCGCGCTGGATATCTGGTATCAGTTCTACTTTCAGGACGGGCGCACTTTCGACTACGGCACCGACATGTCGGCCACGCTTGCCAGCATCCGTGGTTTCAACGAGCGCGATGTCCAGGGCTATCAAAATCTCCTGAAAACCTCGAAGGAGATATTTGAGATCGGCTTTGACCAGCTTGCCGACCGCCCCTTTCATCAGTTCTCGACCATGGCCGCGCAGATTCCGGCCCTGCTCAGACTGAAAAGCTATCGCTCGGTGTGGCAGATGGTCTGCGCCCACATCGAGGACGACAGCCTGCGTCAGGCCTTCTCGATCCCGCCGCTGCTGGTGGGGGGCAATCCTTTTCGCACCACCAGCATCTACGGCCTGATCCCCTGGCTTGAGCGCAAATGGGGTGTGCACTTCCCCATGGGCGGCACCGGCGCGCTGGTCGCCGCGCTGGAAAAGCTCATGCGCGATGTGGGCATCACCATCGAGACCGGCACCACGGTCAAACGTATCCTGAGCGAGCACGGCCGCGCCAACGGCGTGGAACTCGAAAGCGGCGAGAAGTTGCCGGCCGATGCTGTTATCAGCAACGCCGATGCCGCGCACCTGTATACCAATATGGTGGATCAGGTCTCGACCAGCGCGAAGCTGAAACTCGCCGGCGCGCGCTACTCGATGGGGCTTTTCGTGCTCTATGTGGGGACCAAACGGCAGTTCCCTCAGGCCGAGCATCACACCATCTGGATGGGCCAGCGCTACCGCGAGCTTTTGGAAGACATCTTCGAGCACCGTGTGCTGGCCAACGACTTCTCTCTCTATGCTCACCGCCCGACGGCCACCGATCCTTCCTTTGCCCCACCCGGCTGCGACTCGTTTTATATCCTCGCGCCGGTGCCCAACCTGCAGGGCGATGTGGACTGGTCGCGTGAAGGCGACAGGCTCGGTGATGCCATCATCGATGCGCTGGATCGCACCACTTTGCCGGGCTTTCGTGACTCGATCGTCACCCGCTTTCACATGACGCCAAAAGATTTCAGCGAGCGCTATCTGTCGATGCACGGCACCGGCTTCTCGATCGCGCCCATCTTTCGTCAGTCGGCCTGGTTTCGCTTTCACAACAAAAGCGAGGTGCTGGACAATCTGTACCTCACCGGCGCCGGCACCCATCCGGGCGCGGGCCTGCCGGGCGTACTATCCAGCGCTCGCGTGGTCGATCACCTGCTGCCGGAGGCCGGTTCGTGACGGCACAGCCCGACACCGCCGAGGCCATTCTGGCGCGTCACGGCAAGTCGTTTCGCTTTGCCAGCTACTTCATGGAGCGCGATGACGCCCACGACGCCGCGCTGTTGTACATGGTCTGTCGCGAGCTGGATGACCTGGCCGATCAGGACATGCCCACCGAGGCGGAAAACGCGGATGCCCACCGCCGTTTAATGGCCATTCGCGGTGAGCTGCTGGCCGGCGCCGGCAGTGACCCGCTCACGCAGGTACTGATCGATCTGCAAACGCGCCGCGGCCTGGACACGCGCGCCGCTGTCGCGCTGATCGATGCCCTGATCGAGGACGTTCGCACCCCGGCTCTGATCCAGGATGAGCGTGATCTGATGCGCTACTGCTACGGCGTGGCCGGCGCCGTGGGCGTTTTGATGTGCCCGGTGGTGGGCGCCGATGACAGCGCTGTTCCACACGGCATCGATCTGGGCCTGGCCATGCAGATGACCAATATCGCCCGCGACGTGCGCGAGGATGCCGACATGGGCCGGCGCTATCTGCCGGCCGAGTGGATCGGTCATCTGGGCCCGGAAGAGATTGCCCGCGCCGATGAAGGGCAGCGCGAGCAGGTAGCCCGCGCCATTGATCGCCTGCTGACCCGCGCCGAGGCCTACTACGCCAGCGCCGCGGACGGCTTTAATCGCATCCCCGGCAAAAACCGCCGCGCCATTGCGGTCGCCGCCGATGTCTATCGCGCCATCGGCTTTCGCCTGCGCCGTGAACGCCTTGCCTGGTGGCAGGGTCGCGTGCATGTGCCCCTGCCCGGCAAGATGTGGCTCGCCACCCGCCGCCTGAGCGGCCGGGGGGCTATCAAGGGCAGCGATCGCCAGCGCCATGACGCCGATCTTCATCATCACATCGCCGATCTGCCCGGCGCCCACGGCTCTGATAACGCATGAGCACCGGCGAGGCGTTTGATCTCGTCATTCTCGGCGGCGGCTGCGCCGGGCTGAGCCTCGCCTATCGACTGGCACAACATGACCAGCCGCCACGTACGCTGATCATCGATCCCCGCGGTGAGTACACCAACGACCGCACCTGGTGTGGCTGGCCGGTCACGGCGCACCCCTTTCAGGACGACGTTTGCGCCCGCTGGCACGCCCTGACGCTGCACACCGATCAGGCCAGCACCACCGTTGAAAGCCACCGCTACCCCTATGAGATGCTCGAAGCCGAGCGCTTTTATACCCGAACGCTTGCGGCCATCAACGCCCATCCGGATATCACGAGACATCAGGGCCGTGTCATCGAGGTCGAGGATCGCGACGACGGCGTCAGCATCATCCTGGAAAGCGGCGAAACGGTTCAGGCGCGTTTCGGTGTGGATACCCGTCCGCACCCGAAGCCGCTCACCTCGCCCTGGCTGTGGCAGGATTTTGCCGGTATCAACGTCCGGGCCGACAACATGCCTCAAAGCGCCGAGCTGATGGATTTTCGCGTCGGCACCGACCCACGTGCCGGCATCGATTTTCTCTACGTGCTGCCCTACGCTCCGGATCAAGCGCTTTTTGAGTGGACCCGCTTCGGGTGCCCGCCGACCGACCCGGCCACGCTGGAACGCACGCTGGAAGATCATCTGGAGGTGCGTTTTGGCGCGGGTTGCTGGCAGGCCCTGCGCCGCGAGACCGGCACGCTGCCCATGGCCCCGCCAACCCGCACGGCGGGCCGTTCAATGGTGGTGGCCGGTGCCTACGGTGGCAGTATGCGCGCCGCCACCGGCTACGCTTTCCACGCCATTCAGCGCTGGGCCGATGACTGTGCAGACGCCCTGACCAGGGGCCAGCCCCCGGTGAGCGCCCGGCCGGGACGCGTGCTGGCGCATCTGGACCGCATCTTCATGAGCACGCTGGAACGCCACCCCGAGCGTGCCCCCGGGTTTTATCAGCTGCTGTTCGAGAAAGCCCCCACCGACTGCCTGATCCGCTTTTTAAGCGGTGTCCCCAGTGCGCGCGATACGCTGTCGGTGATGAATGCGCTGCCGTGGGGGCCGCTGATCAAAAGCACGATACGCCATGCCCTGCCGCATAAAACGTGATTTTCGAGCAGACTATCCTGACCATCTGCTGCGAGTGGCACTGCAATTTTCAATGCGCTTGCGTACTATCACCTGATATTCCCAGCCCTGCCCGAGCCGCTCGATCATGACCGACATCCCCGCCGTTGGCGCCCTTGAGGCGTGCCAGTTTCTGGAAGCCCATCCTGACATTACCCAGATCGATGTTTTGATCAGCGATCTCAATGGTGTCCTGCGCGGCAAGCGTATTCCGCGCGCCAGTCTTGATGAGGCCTATACCAGCGGCGTTAATCTGCCCGCCTCGATCTTTGCCCTCGATATCACCGGCAATACCGTGGAAGAGACGGGGCTGGGGCTCGATAGTGGCGATGGCGACCGCGCCTGCATGCCGATTCCCGGCACGCTGGTGCCGGTCTCGTGGCATCAGCGTACGCCGACCGCGCAGCTTTTGATGACCATGGTGGAGCCGGACGGCAGCGGCTGGCACGCCGACCCGCGGCAGGTGCTGGCGCGCGTGCTGGAAGGCTTTACTCGGCAGGGGCTGACGCCGGTGGTGGCCATCGAGCAGGAGTTTTACCTGCTGGATACCGAACGCAGTGACCGCGGCCGGCCCCAGCCACCGCGCTCGCCGCTGACCGGTGAGCGTGCGCGTTCCAGCCAGCTTTATTCGATCAGCGAGCTCGACGAATACGCCGATTTCATCGATGCCATTCACGAGGCCTGTGCTCAGCAGGGGCTGCCGCTGGATACCGCCCTCAAGGAGTGCGCGCCGGGCCAGTTCGAGATCAACCTGCGCCATCGCAGCGACGCCCTGCGCGCCTGTGATGATGCGGTCATGTTAAAGCGCGCCATCAAGGGCGTGGCCCAGCGGCAGGGGTTTGAGGCGACCTTCATGGCCAAGCCGTGGGGCAACGAGGCCGGCAGCGGCACGCACGTGCATATCAGCCTGCTGGATGAGCACGGCCGCAACGTCTTTGCCACTGAGGACCAAAACCCCATGGGTAGCGCGCTGCTGCATCAGGCCATTGCCGGCGTGCTGGAGTTGATGCCGGCCTCGATGGCGATCTGCGCGCCCAACCTCAATGCCTTTCGTCGCTTCCAGCCCGGACTTTACGTGCCGATGGCCCCCTCGTGGGGGCTCGATAACCGCTCGGTAGCAGTGCGTATTCCCTCGGGGCCGGCGGCCGCCACGCGTCTAGAGCATCGCGTGGCCGGTGCGGACGTCAACGTCTATCTGCTGTGCGCCGTGCTGCTGGCCTCGATCGCCCACGGGCTTGATGAAAGGCTTGTGCCGCCGCCAGCCATCGAGGGCAACGCCTACACACAGCTGGATGCCTCCCTGCCCGACTCCTGGGGCGTGGCGCTGGAGCTGTGGATGGAAAGCGAGGTGCTGGGTGAACGTCTCGGGCGAGGCTTTCAGCATATCTACTATGCCAACCGCCAGGCCGAGCGCTCGCTGGCGCAGCGCACCGTCAGCGCGCTGGAGTATGAATGGTATCTGCGTCTGGTCTAGATGTGCTTGGCGAAATCGGGGCTCGGACTAACCCAGACGCAGCAGCACGACGCCGGAGAGAATGATCAAACCCGCCAGCACTCGCTGACGGGTCAGCCGTTCGCTCAGAAAGAGCGCCGAGATGGCCAGCGCAAAGAGCACGCTGGACTCGCGCAGGGCCGCGACCAAGGCGATCGGCGCCTGACTCATCGCCCAGATGGTCGCGCCGTAGGCGGCCATCGACATCGCACCACCTGCCAGCCCTACCCGGTAATGCGAGGCCACCGCTTTCAGGCTTTCACGCCCCTTGATCACCAGCAGGAGGCCTCCCATGGCGACCCCACTGATCAGAAAAAGCCACACGATATAGCTGATGGCATCGTGGTTGGCGCGGGCACCCAGCCCATCAGTGAGCGTATAGGCGGCGATAAAGACCGAGGTCATCAGAGCATTGCCCAGCCCCGTGCGAGGCAGCTTCGTCGCACCGGCACCGCGCGTGGCCATCCACCAGATTCCTCCGCTCAGCAGCGCAATGCCCGCATATCCCAGGAGTGCGGGCTGATCGCCCAGCCACAAAAGACCCGCCACCGCCACGATCAACGGCGCCGAGCCGCGCGCGATGGGATAGATCTGACCGAAATCGCCGCCAGCATAGGCGCGCGCCAGAAACACGTTATAGCCCACGTGCAAAGCGCCGGACAATAGAAGCCAGGGCCAGGCGGCGGCACTCGGCAGCCCAACCAGCGGGATCATCATTAGCGCCAGCAGCCCACCGCTTATGCGTAGCAGCATGACAGACAACAACCGATCCAGGCCCACCCGCACCAGGGCGTTCCAGCCGGCGTGCAGGGCGGCCGCACAAAGAACGACAGCGAAGACGTCCGGACTCACGTGTCGTCACCGGACGTACGAAGGTCTGCCATCACACCCCCAGCCGGTCGCGCAGGGCGTAATACCAGGCGCCCATGGCGGAAAACGGCACGGCAAAGCGCCGCCCACCCGGAAACGGCAGGTGACGGATATCGGCAAAGGCGTCAAAACGCGCGCTTTCGCCCTTGATGATTTCCCCCACAAGCCGACCGGCCAGATGCGAGGCCGTCACGCCGTGACCGGAGTAGCCCTGAGCGTAATAGACGTTGTGGTTGAGCCGCCCGAACTGCGGCAGGCGGTTGAGGGTCATCAGGAAGTTGCCGCTCCAGGCGTAGTCGATGCTCACCTTCTTGAGTTCCGGGAAGGTCTTTAACAGCTTGGGGCGAATGGCGCCTTCGATGCTGGCCGGATCGCGCCCGCCGTAGGTCACGCCGCCACCGTAGATCAATCGGCGCTCGGCGGAGAGCCGGTAGTAGTCGAGCAGGTAGTTGCTGTCCTCCACCGCGCGGTCGGTGGGTAGAAGCCGCTTTGCCGTGGCTTCATCAAGCACTTCGGTGGCGATCACCTGGGTGCCACACGGCATGGAGCGATCAGCAAGCTCGGGCACGATATCGCCCAGATAGGCATTGCCGGCGATCACGGCGCGCTCGGCCCCGATCACACCATGGGCGGTATGAATCCGCACCCGCTCGCCGTGTTCCAGCCGCGTCATGGGCGAGTGCTCGAAAATCACGCCGCCAAGGGATTCAAGCGCCGCGGCCTGCCCCAGCACCAGATTCAGTGGATGAAGATGACCACCGGAGTGGTCCAGCAGCGCCCCCTTGTATCGCGAACTCCCGATCTCGCGCTGATAGGCATCCCCCTCCAGCAGTTCCAGTTCCCTGTGGCCGTACTTTTCCCACAGCTTTTGGTGATGCCTGAGCGCGGCGAGCTGTTTGTCATTGCAGGCGGCAAAGAGATTGCCGTTTTTGAGATCGCACCGGATGGCGTAGCGCTCGATGCGCTCGCGGATAATGCGATTGCCCTCAAACGCCATATCGCCGAGCGCTTGAGCGGCGGCCTCACCAAAGCGCGCCTCGATCATGTCCATGTCGCGGCTGTAGCTGTTGACGATCTGACCGCCGTTGCGGCCACTGGCGCCAAAGCCCACGCGCTGCGCTTCAAGCACGGCGACGCGAAAGCCCTGCTCGGCCAGATGCAGGGCGCTTGAAATGCCGGTAAAGCCGGCCCCCACCACGCAGACATCCACACTGTGATGCCCGGCAAGCGCCGGCCGATCAGGCGCGGGGTTCATGGTGGCGGCATAGAGCGAGCGGGCGTGGCCGTCGCGATGGGTCGATGCAACATCAGGCTGGGTCATGACAATGTACCGTACGAACGGCCTGAGCAGGCCGTCGGAAGTTAGCGACTGCGCATTTCATTGTTGAGCTGTGACAGCGTGCCAAGCTGCGCCGTATCGATCAGCGGCACAAACACCAGCCGCGAGCGCTCCTCGTCACTGAGACTAGAGGGGGGTTGTTTCAGGGCATCATCGAGCTGGTCGAGCGCAGCCTTATTGGGCGTGGCATAGAAGGTATAGTTGCTGATGCGCGCGGCCACGTCAGGTCGCAGGGTATAGGCAATAAACGCCTGTGCCAGCTCGGGGTGCGGTGCGCGCTTTGGAATCACCAGCGTATCGATGCCGCGCTGTGAGCCCTCCTCGGGTACGAAAAAGCGCAGATGGCCGTAAGTGTCCGGGTCCTCGGCCTGACGCCAGGCCAGATCACCGTTATAGGTCATGCCCATGGCGCTGACGCCGCGCACGATCTGATCAATAGTGGCGGTACTGTCGGTAAACCCGACGAAGTTCGAGCGGTTTTTGCTCTCCATCAGACGCCGGGCGCTGTCTACCCACTGATCCCTTTGCGTGCAGTCAAAGCCGTAGCCGAGCGAGGCGCAGGCGGCACCAAACAGTACCTGTGGGTCACCGCCCAAAAGCGTAAAGGGCGCTTCTGGATTGATGTCAGGGTCAAACAGCGCCGACCAGCTGCGTGGTATGTCATCGAGCACGCGAGTGTCATACACGATGCCGGTCACGCCCCATTGATAGGGCACGCTGTAGCGATTGCCCGGGTCGTAGGCGGGGTCCTGAAATTCGGGCAGCAGGTGTTCAAGTCCTGGCAGCCGTTCATGATCCAGCGGCCGGACAAGATCCGCCGCCACCAGCCGGGGCACAAAATAGTCGGTCGGCACGACCACATCGTACTGGGCATCGCCGCCGCTACGCAGTTTGGTAAACATCTCGGCGTTGGAGGTGAAAAAGTTCTGCACCACGCGAACGTCATGCTCGCGCTCGAAATCCTCCAGTACATCCGGCGGCATATATTCCGTCCAGTTGAAGAGATAGAGCGTATCCGCACGCTTCTCCCCGGCGCTGGCTGCCAGACTCACCCCGGCCAGCAATACGGCACCGGCCCGCAACCGCCATGATCGTGTCATCGCGCATTCCCCCCGTGATCCATTTGTTGTTGTGTCCTGCCGACGTTGTTCCGCCCGCTGCCTATACCCGCAGCAGCAGATGCTCGCGCTCCCAGGAGCTGATCACCCGGTAATAGGCCAGATGCTCGGCGCGCTTGACCGCCAGGTAGCTTTTGACGAAGCGCTCGCCGAGCACCTCCGCCAGCGCATCGCAGCCGTCCAGAGCGTCAAGGGCCGGCCCGACATCGTTGGGCAGGGCGATACCGCCGCTCCAGGCACCGCCGCTCAGGGGCGGGCGCGCATCAAGCTGCTGTGTCATGCCCAGATAGCCGCAGGCCAGCGAGGCGGCCATGACCAGATAGGGGTTGGCATCGGCGCCGGGCAGGCGATTTTCAACCCGTGTGGCCTCGGCATTGCCCACCGGCACCCGCAGCCCCACGGTGCGGTTATCGTAGCCCCACTCCACGTTGGTCGGCGCCGAGCCGCCATATTCACCGGGCATCAGCCGGCGCCAGGAGTTGATATTGGGCGCAAAAAACGGCATGGCCGCAGGCATCCAGGTCTGTAGCCCGCCGATATAGTTCAAAAAAAGGTCGCTGGGCTGGCCACTGTCCCCGGCGAACAGGTTGTCGCCGCTGTCACGATCCAGCAGGCTCTGATGCAGATGCATGGCGCTGCCCGGCTCGTTGGCCATGGGCTTGGCCATGAAGGTGGCATACATGCCGTGGCGCAGCGCCGTCTCGCGCAGCGTGCGCTTGAAGATCACCACCTGATCGGCCAGATAGAGCGGGTCGCCGTGCTGGAAGTTGACCTCCATCTGCCCGGCACCCTCTTCGTGAATGAGGGTATCGATGTCGAGCTTTTGCGCCTCGCAGTAGTCGTACATCTCCTCAAAGAGCGGATCAAACTCGTTGACAGCATCAATGGAAAACGACTGCCGGCCGCTCTCCTGGCGCCCGGAGCGACCGATCGGCGGCTCCAGCGGATAGTCCGGGTCGGTGTTGGTCTTGACCAGATAAAACTCGACTTCCGGTGCCATGACCGGCTTCCAGCCGCGGGCCTCATAAAGGGCCAGCACGCGCTTGAGGACATGACGCGGTGCGATTTCGACCGGCTCGCCGTTCATGTAATAGCAGTCATGAATGATCTGGGCGGTCGGGTCTTCTGCCCAGGGCACCAGATAGGCAGCGGCCGGGTCGGCAATCAGCTGCATGTCGAGCTCGGCGGCATTCCAGAAGCGCAGGGCCTGGTCATCGGGATAGCCGCCGGTCACCGACTGGATAAAGATCGAATCCGGCAGACGCGGCCGGCCGCCGTTAAGGTACTTGCCGGCCGGCATGATCTTGCCCTTGAGAATGCCGGTCAGGTCGCTGACCAGACACTCCACCTCGGTGATGCGATGCTCTTCAAACCAGTCCGTCAGTACCACCGGACGATGCTTTAGCGTCATGTCGGCCTCCCCAGCCGAGCCTGATCAAACGCATAAAAAAGGCGGTCCGCCCGATGGCGAACCGCTCGTTACGACCTAGCGTGACTGCACTTCATTCCACAGCTGCTGATAGCGCTGCAGGTCCTGCCCGGAAAGCGTCGGCGTGAACTTCAGCCGCGCCATGTCCGCCTCATCGGGCAGTGACGGCGGCTGCTGAAGGACTTCATCAAGATGCTCGACCGCCGCCTCGTTGGGGGTGGAATAGAAGGTGTAGTTGGCCAGCTGCGCCCCGACCCGAGCCTCCAGAATGAAGTTGATGAACTCGTGCGCCAGCTCAGGATGCGGTGCCCGCGCCGGGATGGCCATGGAGTCCACCCACAGCTCGGAGCCCTCCTCCGGAACCACGAACTCGGTGTTGGCGTAGCCTTCCGGGTCATCATGTTTGTACTGCAGATAGTCGCCGTTGTAGGTCACGCCAAGGGCATTGACGCCGCGCGACACCTGGCCCAGCACCGGCGTGGAGTCGGTAAAGCCGGTAAAGTTGCGGCGATGCTTGGTCTTGAGCAGCAGTTTGGCAGCCTCAACCATGTCGCCCTGCGCGGTGCAGTTGTAGGGCTTGCCCAGAAACGCGCACGCCGCGCCAAACATGACCTGACCGTCCTTGAGCATCGAAAACGGCTGATCGCCGTTGGCCGACTCATCAAAGACCATCGACCAGCTCGGTGTCGCATCGGGGAAGGTCTCGGTATTGACGATCAGTCCGGTCGAGCCCCAGAGATAGGCGGCCGTGTACTGATTGTCCGGGTCATAGGGCGGATCAACGAAGCGCGCCATGAGATTGTCCATGTTGGGCAGCTGCGACTTGTCCAGCGGCTGCAACAGCCCCGCCTCGATCATGCGCGGTATAAAATAGTTCGAGGGCACCACGATGTCGTACTGCGATACGCCGCCGGCCTGCAGCTTGGAAAACATCTCCCCCAGCGAGCCGTAGTAGTTCTGCACCACCTCCACATCGTATTTCTCTTCAAACGCCTCGATGATGGCCGGGTCCATGTAGTCGGTCCAGTTGAACACATAGAGGCGGTCGGCCGCGCTGGCATGGCCTGACAGCATGACGGCGGCAACGGCACCGGCCAGAAGCGCCGGGCGGGGTGAGAAAAGCGTCATTGGCAGTGTCCCTTCAATGATGGTGATTATTGGTTTTACGGTTTCTTATGAGTCCGCCACCGCTCTTCAGGCGCGGCGACGGTTGAACAAAAGGCTCACGACAGCCACCAGCGCCACCGACGCGATCATCAGTGTGGCAATGGCGTTGATCTCCGGCGAGATACCGCGACGGATGGCGCCCCAGATATAGATCGGCAGCGTCGCGCTTTCCGGTCCGGCCGTAAAGAAGCTGATGACGAAATCGTCCACCGACAGCGTAAACGACAGGAAAAAGGCCGACAAAAGCGCCGGTTTCAGCGTGGGCAAAATAAAATGCAGCATCCGCTGCCAGGGGCTGGCATAGAGATCCTTGGCGGCATCAAACAGCGTGGCATCAAGGCCGACAAAACGGGAATAGACGATCAGCGCCACAAACGGAATCTGGAAGGTGACGTGGGCGATGACCATGGTCGAAAGCCCAGGCGAGAGCAGGCCCGTCAGGCGGTTGATCTGGACGAAAAACGCCATGTCGGCGATGCCGAACACGATGTCCGGCATCACGATCGGCAGATAGATCAGGATGATCAAAAGCCCGAGCCGGCGGGCACGGTGTCGATACAGCCCGTAGCCGATCATCGCGCCCAGAATCACGGCGATAATGGAAGATATCACGGCCAGCAGCAGCGTATGGCCGATGGCGCTGATCACCACATCGTTGTTCAAAAGCCGCTCGTACCAGCGCAGCGAAAAGCCGCCCCAGCGCGCCGAGGTGTTGATGGCATTAAACGAAAACACCATCACCACCAGAAGCGGCGCGTAGAGAAAGATCAGCGTCAGCCACCAGAAAACGGCGAGCCCTTTCTTGAATCCCCGGTTTTGCATGCCGCTCTCCTAGATCACCATCTCGGTACCACCGCCCAGGCGGCGACCCATTCGACGCAGTATGACAAGCCCCATCAGGGTGGCCAGCAGCATCAAAAGCGCTCCGGCAGCCCCCAGCGGCCAGTTGGCCGCCTCCCCGAACTGACTCGCGACCAGATTACCCAGCATCTGCGAGCGCCCGCCGCCCAGAAGCTCAGGGATGACGTACATGCCAAAGGCCGGAATGGCGACCAGCACGGAGCCTGCCAAAAGCCCCGGCAGCGTCTGGGGTAGTACGGCGACAAAAAAAGCGCGCAACGGCGAGGCGTAGAGATCGCGCGCCGCCTCGATCTGGGCGTGATCAAGCTTTTCAAACGCCGCATACAGCGGCAGCACCATAAAGGGCAGAAAGTTGTAGACAAGCCCGAGGGTGACGGCAAAATCGGACGGAAAAAGCCCCATATTGGGCGCGATCAGCCCCATTTTCTCGGCAAGACTCGACAGCGGCGTGCCCGGTGAAAGCAGATTCATCCAGCCAAAGGCGCGGATGACCTGGTTGGTCCATGACGGCACCACCACCGCCAGCAGCATGATGGCGCGCAGCCGCGGCCGGCACATGGAGATATACCAGGCGATTGGATAGGCCACCATCACCACCAGTGCCAGCGAGATAACGGACTGAAATATCGAGCGCCACAGCGTATAGAGATTGCCCGGGCTCCAGCCCAGAAAGCCAAAGCCTGCCAGATTGCGAAAGGCATCCAGCGTCAGCGGCATCTGCGGCTGACCGAAGCCGCCGTTGGTCATAAACGCCACCGACATCAGATAGGCGCTGGGCAGGACCAGAAAGATGAAAATCCACAGCGCCCCGGGCAGCACGCTGACCAGAAGATGCCGGGTTTCCCGACGCCGGCGCCGGCGCCAGACCACATCCGCCTGACTCATGCGCCCTCCCCGTCATCGCTGAGCATGATGACGTCTTCGGGATAGATCTCGACTTTCACCTCATCCCCGACCCGAAACAGACGCTCCCCGGTATTGGAGATTTCGGCAATCAGCTCGCTGTGCTGCTCGCCGCTTTGGTGAGACAGCCGGTATTCGACGTTGCTGCCGCGATAAAAGCGCTCCACGACTCGACACATGAGCGTATTGAGCTGCTTGCCTGGCTCCACGCTCGGCGCGCCGGGCGAGGTCAGCTCCAGGGTCTCGGGGCGAATCAACGCCACTTTCCCCTCATTGTGATCTTCGGTTTCCAGCGCCCCGATCGGCGTTTGTACCGTCATGCCCTCTCTGGCCGAGATCGAAAAGAGATTGTCATGCCCCATGAAACGCGCCACGAACAGATTGGCCGGGCGCTCATAGACTTCCTGCGGGGTACCGATCTGCTGAATGATCCCATCGCTTAACACCGCGATGCGATCGCTCATCACCATCGCCTCTTCCTGATCGTGGGTGACAAACACAAACGTCATGCCCAGACGCTTCTGGGTGCGCAAAAGCTCCACCTGCAGCTGGCTGCGAAGCCCGGCATCGAGTGCCGACAGGGGCTCATCGAGCAGCAGCACGTCGGGTTCACAGATCAGCGCGCGCGCCAGCGCAATGCGCTGTCGCTGGCCGCCGGAGAGCTGATCGACGCGGCGGTCCACCAGCGAGCCGAGCTTGATGAACTCGGCAATCTCGACCACCTTTTGCTCGCGCTCGCTGCGCGCCATGCCGCGCATTTTCAGACCAAAGGCGATGTTGTCGCGTACCGACAGATGCGGAAACAGCGCATATGACTGAAAGACCGTATTCACGCTGCGCTTGTGAGGGGGCGTGTCGGTGACATCCACCCCACCAATGGACAGCGTGCCGCCACTGGGCTCATCCAGCCCCGCCAGCATGCGCAACAGCGTGGTCTTGCCGCAGCCGGAAGGCCCCAGCAGGGTAAAGAACTCGCCGGCGCGGATATCCAGATCCACGCTTTCAAGCGCCACCACGCCCCCCGGATACTCCTTGCGAATGCCTTTCAGGTTGATGGAAGACGCCTCACGCGCCGCCCCGGCATTGGCGCCCTGAGTGCTATCGCGATGCTGAAATGGCCCGTCGGGTGCGGCGGTCGGTGAGCGTTCTGCCATCGAACAGGATCCCCTTGCGTATGAATGCACCGCTTGTGCAGTGTCGGTATAGGTCGGTTGCAGGACAGCGCTCCAGAGCTCAGAGGCGATCCCTTAATCGGTAAAAGGCGGTCGCCAGCACCAGAAGCGGCGTTCGAAGCCGGCGACCGCCCGGAAAATCAAGATGTTTCATGGCGGCCAGTAGATCAAAGCGCTCGCTCTGCCCGGCCACGGCCTGCGCCATCAGCTGTCCGGCAAGCCCTGCCAGCGCCATGCCATGGCCCGAATAGCCCTGCACAAAATGAATGTTGTCATCCAGCCGGCCAAAGTGCGGCGCCCGGCTGCGGGTGATCGCTACCCGGCCGCCCCAGCGATAATCGATCGCTACATCTTCAAGCACTGGAAAGAGCTCGCGCATTTTGCGCTGCATGATCGTGACAAGCCCGCGCGGCTCACGGCCACTGTAGCTGACCTGACCGCCATAGAGTAAACGCCGCCCTGCGGTGAGGCGATAGTAGTCCAGCACAAAATTGGCATCCGAGACCGCGTCACGCTGTGGCAGGGTCTGTGCCACCTGGTGCTCGGAGAGCGCTTCGGTGGCGATGATGTAGTTGACCACCGGCATGATCTTGCGCTCGATCTCCGGCACCAGCCCGCCCAGGTAGGCATTGCCGGCGACCAGCAGATGGTCACAGTCAATTCGCCCGTGTGCCGTGGTCAGCTGCACGGTCTTGCCACCCGTGATATCGCTCACACGGCTGTGCTCGAAAATCACGGCCCCGGCACGCTGGGCGGCGCGTGCCAGCCCCAGCGTATAGTTGAGCGGATGCAGATGGCCTGCCTCGCGCTCATACAGACCGCCGAGGTAGGCATCGGTGACCACATGGCGCTGCAGGGCCTCGCCTTCCAGCCATTCAAGACCCTCATAGCCATAGCGCGTCGCCATCTCGTCCCGCCAGGCCTTCATGGCACGCTCGTGACGCGGCTTGATCGCGGCGTGAAGATACCCGCGGGAATACTCGCAGTCGATGCCGTGACGCTCGATCAGCGACTCGGTCAGCCGCACCGCCTCACGGCTCATCTCCCAGACCTCGCGCGCGGCTTGTTGTCCCAGCGCTCTGGCGATCACCGAAAGCTCGGTCCCCAGCCCCGGCAGAATCTGCCCGCCGCTGCGCCCCGAGGCGCCCGCGCCAATTTCTCCCGCCTCCAAAAGCGCCACGCGATAGCCCCGCTCCGCCAGATGCAGCGCCGCACTGCACCCGGTCACCCCGCCGCCGATGATGGCGACATCAAAACGCTGCGCGCCCGCCAGGGAAGCCGTATGGACCAGCGCCAGATTGCGGGAGTGGGCATACCAGGAGTGCTCGCTCATCGGGACAGCTCATCAAGGCGTATGAAAAAAGCATTATGGTGGGAATGCGTACCGAGAGGCCATGGGCCGACAAGGTTTACAGCCTTTTTTTGGCCGACCCGATTCGGCCGTGGCAGAACCGGTGAACGATTCAGCGGCTCATGACTCGATGATCGCACTTTTCCATCGAATACAGCGCCAACGTAAAAAACCGCGTCGGAAGACGCGGCATCATGACCTGCGGTAGCGACTGTTCTGCCAGAACCGTCAGTCCCTGTCCTCACACACCGGGCAGTGCGGATCACGCCCCAGCCCGAAGTGTCGCCACTGCCCGCTCAGGCCATCAAAGGTGGCAAGCCCTTTCTGCGCCGTACCACAGCCGCCCAGAAGCTTCAGGGCCTCGAGCGCCTGATAGCTGCCGATCATGCCGACCAGCGGGGCGATGACGCCGCTCTCGGCACAGGTCAGCTGATCTTCAGCGGCGCTGTCGCCATAGAGGCAGGCGTAACAGGGGGCGGCCGGGTCGCGAAGGTCAAAGACGGCCAGCTGCCCCGAGAAGCGAATGGCCGCGCCGGAGACCAGTGGCGTGCCGGCGGCCACGCAGGCGCGATTGATGGCGTCCCGGCTTTCAAAGCGATCCGTGCAGTCGAGCACGACATCGGCACGGGCCACGGCATGCTGTAACCCTTCTCCCTGGAGACGTTCGGTGATGACCTGCGTCCGACAGTGGCTATTGATTGCGGCAATACTCTCGGCCGCCGACTGCGCCTTGAAGTGATCGATATCCACCTCGCTATGGGCGATCTGGCGCTGCAGGTTGGAAAGATCGACCCGGTCATCATCGGCCAGCGTGAGCATGCCCACACCGGCGGCCGCCAGATAGAGTGCCGCCGGCGAGCCCAGTCCGCCCAGCCCGATGATCAGTACATGACCTGCCATGAGGCGTGTCTGGCCCTCGTAATCAAGCTCGTTGAGCATGATCTGGCGGCTGTAGCGCAGAAGCTGCTCGTCGTTCATGGTCACTCTCATACTGCGATCAGGGATTCAGGGCAACAGAAGACCATTGTCCCAGACTGACCCGCTCGCGCCCGCCCAGATCGGGACAGGTGCCAACGGCCGTATAGCCCGCATTTTCCAGCGCCGCCCGCACCGCCTCGCCCTGCTGATGGCCGTGCTCCAGCATCAGCCAGCCACCGACGGTCAGAAAATCACGGGCAGTCTCGATCAGGTGCAGCAGATCGGCCATGCCGTCCTGCCCTGCCACCAGCGCCGAGCGCGGTTCAAAGCGCACATCGCCCTGCCCCAGATGCTCATCAGACGCGTCGATGTAGGGCGGGTTACTGACGATCAGCTCAAAGCGCATGGAGGGCGCCAGCGCCGAGAAGAAATCGCCCTGCTCAAAGCGGACATTGGTGATGCCCAGCGTCTCGGCATTGCGCTGCGCCAGGGTGACGGCTTCTGCAACAATATCGATACCGGTCACCTGCCAGTCGGGGCGTTCAGACGCCAGCGCCAGGGCAATGGCGCCGCTGCCGGTGCCCAGATCCAGTGCACGCACATCGCTCGTCGGCATATGCGTCAGCGCCTGTTCGACCAGGGTTTCGGTATCAGGACGCGGGATCAGGGTATGAGGCGACACGGCGAGAGGCAGGCCAAAAAACTCGCGATAGCCCAAAAGCCAGGCCACCGGTTCGCCCTGCTCACGCCGCTCAACCAGGGCATTGAAACGCTTGGCTTCGGTTGGTTCAACCTCGCGATCCCCCCAGGTATAAAGCCAGGTCCGCGAACGCCCCAGCACATGGGCCAGCAGCAGCTGGGCATCAAGATGGGGCGTGGCTGTCTCGCCAGTGGCGTGACGGGCAAGACGGGCCACGGCATCGGACAGGGCCTGATCAATGCGCATGAAAGCTCTTGTCAGTCATTCCTGTCAGCCGTTTTCGCCGGTCATGGCCGCCAGCTGGTCGGCCTGATATTCATGCACCAGCGGATCGATGATGTCATCAAGCGCACCGGTCATGACTTCCCCAAGCTTGTAGAGCGTCAGGTTGATACGGTGATCGGTCACCCGGCCCTGCGGGAAGTTATAGGTGCGGATGCGCTCGCTGCGATCGCCCGAACCCACCAGCGAACGGCGCGTATCGGACTGCTGCTGTTGTCTGGCGCTTTCGGCACTCTGTTTGAGGCGGGCCGCCAGTAGCGACATGGCGCGGGCACGGTTTTTGTGCTGGCTGCGCTCGTCCTGGCATTCCACCACGGTACCGGTCGGCAGGTGCGTAATGCGGATCGCGGAATCGGTGGTATTGACGTGCTGGCCGCCGGCGCCGCTGGCGCGGAAGGTGTCTACACGCAGATCACCCGGGTTGAGCTCGACCTCGGCGACGTCATCGGCCTCGGCCATGACGGCCACCGTGCAGGCCGAGGTATGGATGCGCCCCTGGGATTCGGTCGCCGGCACCCGCTGCACCCGATGCGCGCCGGATTCAAACTTGAGCCGGGCATAGATATCGCCGCCGGCCACACGGGCGATGATCTCCTTGAACCCGCCCTGTTCGCCGTGGCTGGCGCTGACGGTTTCCATTTTCCAGCCGCGGCTTTCGGCGTAGCGCGAATACATGCGAAAAAGATCACCGGCAAAGAGTGCGGCTTCATCGCCGCCGGTGCCGGCGCGCACCTCGAGATAGACGCTGCGCTGATCGTCCGGGTCCTTCGGGATCAGAAGCTGCAGCAGCTGCGGCTCCAGCGCTTCGAGCTTCTCGTCGATGTCGGCAATCTCGTCATGCGCCATGGCGCGCATGTCCGGATCGCTGTCTTCAAGCATCTGACCGGCGCTGTCACGATCGGCCTCGAGGCTGCGATGGCGTGCCCAGTGTCCGACCAGTTCTTCCAGATCGGCATACTCGCGCGAGTAGTTGCGAAACCGGGTCTGATCACCGATGACGCCCGGGTCGGAAAGGAGTCTCGAGAGTTCTTCAAAACGTTCGGCAAAGCCGTCAAGGCGGTCTCTGAGCGAGGCCTTCATGGCGATTCCTGGTGCAGCGCGCTGTCGTCGATCAAGAGTTCCTCCGCAGCCTGGATCAGATCCACCCGCTCGGCACCGGAGGCCGCGCGAATGCGTGAAGTCGTACCGTGCAGCAGCCGGTTGGTGAGCTGCTGCGTCAATTTCTGGATGACCCGCTCGGGGTCCTGACCGCGTGACAGCGCCGCCAGCGCCTCACTTTCAGCCTCGGCACGCAGGCGCTCGGCCTGATGGCGATGGCGCCGGATCAGGTCGCCGGCGCTGCGCACCCGTCTTTCGTGCTGCCAGGCCGAGACATTGGCCAGAATCATCTCTTCGGCCTGGTCGGCGGCGGCCTGGCGCGAACGGCGGTTTTCACTGATGACCTCGTTGAGATCATCAATGCTGTACAAAAAGATGTCGTCAAGCTCGCCCACCTGCGGCTCGATGTCCCGCGGGATGGCGATGTCCACCATGAAAATGGGGCGGTGCTTGCGCGTTTTCAGCGCCGACTCGACAATCCCCTTGCCCAGAAGCGGCGTGGGACTGCCGGTCGAGGAGATCACGATGTCGGCACAGACCAGCGCGTTTTCCAGCTCGTCCAGCCCGATTGCCACCCCGTTGACCTCATCGGCCAGCGTCTGGGCGCGCTCGCGCGTGCGATTGGCCACGATAATGCCCTGAATGCCGGCATCGCGAAGGTGGCGTGCCACCAGCTCGATGGTTTCGCCGGCACCGATCAAAAGCGCGCGGGACTGGCGAATGTCATCGAAGATGCGCCCGGCCAGATTGACGGCGGCATAGGCCACCGACACCGGGTTTTCACCGATACCGGTTTCGGTGCGCACCTGCTTGGCCACGGCAAAGGTATGCTGGAAAAGACGCTCGAGATCACTGCCCAGAGTGTTATGGGTTCTGGCCACCTGATAGGCACCCTTGATCTGCCCCAGAATCTGGGGTTCTCCGAGCACCATGGAGTCCAGACCACAGGCCACGCGCATCAAATGACGCACGGCTTCGCCGTCACGGTGCCATCGGGCGCAGCGTTGCAGCGACTCGACGGGCAGACGATGAAAATGACCGAGCCATTCAAGCACCAGACGCTCGTCTCCCCCTTCGAGCCGACAATAGATCTCGGTTCGATTACAGGTCGACAGAATGGCGGCTTCCTGAACTTCGACAAGCGATGTCAGGTCTTCAAGCGCCAGCGCCATCTGACTGGAGGAGAAAGCGACCTGCTCGCGTACTTCAAGGGTCGCACTCTTGTGATTGATGCCTAGGGAAAGAAGCATCGTGATACCGTATTAGCTATAACGTTCGTGTAGAACGCTGAGACGTGACTGGATAATGTGTCAGGTATCCGGCCCCGTCAGGTCAGGTCCGTTATCGGTGATACAGTGCGCATGTTACTTGTGAATGGCACCGGCGGCCTGCGCCATGCCGCGGTGCTCGCACTTCATGGTCGAGCATTCTAACATAGCCCCGGGCGCCATGGGATGTAACGCTTTCATCAGCCTCATAGCGCCTGCAGGTTTCGCCATCAATGAGGATACGGATGCGCCAACGCACAATATGGCTATCGATGGCCGCCCTGCTGCTGCCTGCGGCACTCTGGCCGATATCCTTTGCCACTGCCGGTGACCACGCGACCACGCCGACCTCACCTGATGCCAGCACCCAAACGCAGAGCGACAATAATCAGGGTCAGGATGCGCCCTCCCGGGCAGGCCTTGACGGTGCAACCCTTGGGGCGCTTCTGGGCGCCGACATTGCCGCCCAGCGCGGCGACCTGGGACTGGCCGCCCGCACCTATGTGGAGCAGAGCCAGCGCCATATGGACATTGGCCTGGCGCGACGCGCCACACAGATGGCGCGTCTGAGCAATGATCCCCGTCTGGTTGTGGCCGCGGCCAATCACTGGGCAGCGCTGGACCGGCAAAGCGCGCCGCCCCGCCGCATTCTGGCCGCCGCCGCCGCCGAACAGGGTGAATGGGCCACGGCCATGGCACTGCTGCTCGAGGTCGACGCCAGCGGTCAGGACGCCGATCTGGAGGCCTTTCTGGAAGACGCCATTACCAGTGGCGCCGGTGCCGAAGAATTGCTGGCACCGCTTGAAAGCTACCTCACACGCCACCCCGACCAGCCCCATGCGTTAACGGCACGCGCCCTGCTTCGCTCGCTACAGGGGAATAACGACGCGGCCGACCGGGATCTTGAGCGCGCCGAAACCCTTGATGACAAACTGCCGGCGCTCTGGCTGGCCCGCAGCCAGATTGCACTGGATCGTGATGATGCCGCCGAGGCGTTGAAACACGCCCGGCGCGGCCATGAACTCGCCCCCGAAGATAACCGCTTCATTCTGGCCATGGCCCAGGCCAATCTGGCCATGGACGATGTCGATGCCGCAGAACAGCAGTTCGACACCCTGATGCAGGAGATGCCGGCCAATCTTGAGCTGCGTCTGGCGCTGGCCCGGCTTTATCTGCGCAACGATCATCCCCACGCTGCACAGCGACTGCTGGCACCGGCGCTGGAAGATGACAGCGCTGCCCCTTCGGGCGAGCTTTATATGCTGGCCGGTCTCGCCAGTGAAAGACTGGATGACCTTGATCAGGCGCTGGCGCTGTATGCGCGTGTCCCCGAAGGCGAGCACTTCACGGCGGCGCGCGTGCGCGGCGTCCAGCTGCTGGTTGAGCGCCAGCGCATCGATGATGCCCTGAACTGGCTGCAGGACCAGAAAAAGGACCATCCCGACCAGTCTGCCGTGCTCATGGAGCTTTCGCTTTCCCTGCTGGATCAAAACGATCAGCGAGCGCGCGCCGATGAACTGCTCGACGACGCCATCAAGGCGCGTTCACCCGACAACAACAGCCTTCTCTATATACGCGCCATTCGCGCCATCGAACATCAGGATCTCGAGGCCATGGAACGTGATATGCGCACCCTGCTTGAGCGCGACCCCGACAATGTCGACGCTCTCAACGCGCTGGGCTATACCCTGACCGAGCAGACCGA
Organism: Kushneria sp. EE4; assembly: GCF_977968315.1. The sequence continues at coordinate 815,773 of NZ_OZ386212.1, read as the reverse complement.
ACGCCACGAAGAGGCGCTAAAGCTTCTGGAACGCGCCCACCGGCTGGCGCCGGAGTCGGCCCCGGTAATCGACAGTCTGGGCTGGGCCTACTTTCATCTGGGCCGGCTTGATCAGTCCGTGGCCCTGCTCAAACAGGCCTACGCCCTGATGCCGGATGAAGAGGTCGCCGCGCATCTGGCAGAAGCGCTCTGGGCCAGCGGTGACAGCGAGCAGGCACGTCGCATCATTGCAGGCGCCACGGCGCGCTTTCGCACGCACCCCACCATCGATGATCTGCTGGGTCGCTATCCGCTGCTGACACCGCTGAGCCCGCCACCCGCTACAGCAACATCCTCTACCGCCACTTCTCAGGAGAACACCCCATGACGTCAGGTAACGCGATCGGTCGCACGCTACAGTTTCTGACCCTCGCCCTGATCGCCCTTCTGGCCGGGTGTGCCACTCAGGCACCCTCGCAGAAACAGGACCGCCTTCCCGGCGACTGGCGCAGCCAGCAGCCCCGGCTTGAAGCCCTGGACAGCTGGACAGCCGCCGGCAAGGTTGGCATCCGCACTCCGGACGACAGTCAGAGCGCCAATCTGGACTGGATCCAGCGCGGCGATCAATACCGCATCTCGGTCAGTGGCCCCTGGGGCACGGGACGCAACACGCTGGAAGGCGATGGCCGTCAGGTGACACTGACCAATGGCGATGGCACCTTTCAGGCGACCACCCCGGAAGAACTGATGGCGCAGCAGATGGGCTGGTCGCTGCCGCTGTCATCACTGGTCTACTGGGTGCGCGCCCTGCCTGACCCGCGCGGCCCGCACCGCATGAGCGAAGACGATGTCGGCTTTCCGGCAACGCTTGATCAGGCCGGCTGGCACATCGACTATCGTGACTGGAGCCAGGCAGACGGTCTGTGGCTGCCGCGACGCATCGTCATGACCTATGACGACATCCGCACCACGCTGGTCATCAACCGCTGGCAGCCGGGACAGGCAGAACTGCCATGACCGGAAATGCCTCGTTGACCCTGCCGGCACCGGCCAAGCTCAACCGCATGCTGCATGTCGTGGGCAAGCGCCCGGACGGCTATCACGAACTGCAGACCCTGTTTCAGTTTCTCGATCACGGCGACACCCTCCACTTTCGCCTGCGTAACGATGAGGCCATTACCCTGTCGCCGGCGATCGAGAACGTCAGCACCGAAGACAACCTGATCGTCCGTGCGGCCCGCCTTTTACAGGCAACGGTCGATCAGGCCCTGCCGGGGGTAGATATCACGCTTGAAAAGAGACTGCCCATGGGCGGCGGTCTGGGTGGCGGCAGCTCCGATGCGGCCACAACCCTGCTGGCACTTGACCATCTCTGGCAGCTCGATCTGGATACCGACACGCTGGCAACGCTTGGGCTGTCGCTCGGGGCCGATGTGCCCGTGTTCGTGCGGGGCTTTGCCGCCTGGGGCGAAGGGGTCGGGGAACGGCTGGTACCGGCGGCACTGGACACCCCCTGGTTCGTCGTGATTCACCCGGGGGTGAGCGTGTCGACGGCCGGCGTCTTCGGCCATGCGCAATTGACACGCGACACCCCCTTGATTAGTATGTCGCGCGCCCTGCAGGGAGGTCACAACGACTGCGAGGCCGTGGTGCGAAGACTTGAGCCGGGAATCGGTGAGGTCATTGATCTGCTTCGACATTACGGACCCGCCATGCTGACCGGAACCGGCGCCTGCGTTTTCTGTCCTCTGGAGGAAGAAACGGCAGCGCTTGAACTGGAACAGGAGATACTTTATGGTATCGCCCGGCATGCGTACCCGGACCGCTGGAGCGTTTTCAGGGCACGCGGTTGTAACATCTCTCCTCTGCATCAGGCTCTGAACAGGCTTCGGGTATCATCAAGTACCGGAGTATCATGAAGCATCAAGCGTCAGTGCTTGCATCAAGGGTTACTGGGGTATAGCCAAGTGGTAAGGCACCGGTTTCTGGTACCGGCATTCCCAGGTTCGAGTCCTGGTACCCCAGCCATCTCTTTTCGATGTCATCCACGCTTGACTTCAAACCACCCCGATTTTCTACAAGCGTCCAAAGGTGGCTGCGCGTGTCTAAACTGATGGTCTTCGCGGGGAACGCCAACCCCGAGCTTGCCCGCAAGGTGGCCGAGAGCCTCGATAATCGTCTGGGCCATGCCACGGTCGGTCAGTTCAGCGATGGCGAGATCGCGGTCGAGATCAACGAGAACGTGCGCGGCAAGGACGTTTTTATTCTCCAGTCGACCTGTGCTCCGACCAACGACAACCTGATGGAACTGATCCTGATGGTGGATGCCCTGCGTCGGGCCAGCGCGACTCGCATTACCGCCGTGGTCCCCTACTTCGGCTACGCCCGCCAGGACCGTCGCGTGCGCTCGGCGCGCGTGCCGATCTCCGCCAAGGTGGTCGCCGACATGATGGTCAAGGCCGGCGTGGACCGCGTCATGACCATGGATCTGCATGCCGATCAGATTCAGGGCTTTTTCGATGTTCCGGTCGACAATGTCTACGGCTCGCCCATTCTGCTCGATGACATCGAACGCCAGAATTACGACGACATCGCCATCGTCTCGCCCGATGTTGGCGGGGTCGTGCGTGCTCGTGCCATCGCCAAGCAGCTTAATGCCGATCTGGCCATCATCGACAAGCGTCGCCCGTCGGCCAATCAGGCCCAGGTGATGCACATCATCGGTGATATCAAGGATCGCACCTGCGTGCTGGTCGATGACATGGTCGATACGGCCGGCACGCTGTGCAAGGCCGCCGAAGCACTCAAGGCGCACGGCGCCCGCCGCGTCATGGCCTATTCGACACACGCCATTCTGTCCGGTCCGGCGGTCGACAATATTTCAAAATCCCAGCTCGACGAGCTGGTCGTGACTGACACCATTCCGCTGGCCGAACATGCTCGTCGCAGCGGCAAGATTCGTCAGCTCTCGGTGGCCGGTCTGATCGCCGAGGCGATCCGGCGCGTCAGCAATGAAGAATCCGTCAGCGCGATGTTTCACTGACATCGCGCCGGTATCCGCTTTCGCATGATGCGAAAGCCCGACAAAACGGCACAGGTCTGGTCGCGGGCCGTGTCGTTTTCGACTTGAACCAATGAGGGTCCAACCCATGAAACATGATTATCAACTGACCGCTGTCGCTCGTACGGCGCTGGGGAAAGGTGCGAGCCGCCGCCTGCGTCGCGCGAACGAACGTGTCGCGGCCATTATCTATGGCGGCACCGCCGAGCCGCAGCCGATCGCCATCGAAAAGCCGGCCCTTTACAAGGCGCTTGAAGATGAAGCCTTCTTCTCCTCCATCATCAACATCGATGTTGATGGCAAAAAGGAGCAGGTGGTTATTCGTGATCTGCAGCGTCATCCCTACAAGGAACTGATCACGCACGCCGACTTCATGCGCGTGGATGCCACTCATGAGCTGACCATCACCGTGCCGCTGCACTTCGCAGGCGATGAAGAGTGCAAGGGTGTTCGTGAACAGGACGGCGTTTTGCACGTACTGGCCAACGACGTTGAAGTTACCTGCCTGCCGGCCGACCTTCCCGAGTATCTGGAAGTCAACGTGGCCGACATGGAACTGGGTGACACGCTGCACCTGTCCGACATCCCGATGCCGAAGGGCGTTACCATCGTGGCGCTGACGCATGGCGAAGACCACGACATGGGCATCGTGACCATCACGCATCCGGACCGTGGCACCGATGATCCTGAAGGCGAAGGCGATCCGTCTTCCGACGTTCAGCGCACCGAAGCCGATAACGGCGGCGAGGGCGAGCAGGTCTAAGGATGGCGCCTGCCATCTGATACCTGACGGCCGGTCGGGCCGGGCCATTTGCCCGGCTCGCCCGGCCGTTCTGATTTATGGCCTGCATGCACCGCAGGGCGTTGTGATCACAAAAGCGAGAACGCCTCATGAGCGATATCAAAGCGATCATAGGGCTGGGCAATCCCGGCGCCCAGTACACGCAGACCCGTCATAACGCCGGTTTCTGGCTGATCGAGGCGCTGGCCGGTCGCTATCACGCCACGCTGCGCAGCGAGCGCAAGCTGCTCGGACATTACGCACGCGCCACCATCGAAGGTCAGGATATTCACCTTCTGGCGCCTGCCACTTACATGAATCACAGCGGCCAGTCGATCGGTGCACTGGCCGCCTTCTACAAGCTGCCGCCCGAATCGCTTCTGGTGGTGCATGACGAGCTTGACCTTCTTCCCGGACAGGCGCGGTACAAGCAGGGCGGCGGTCACGGCGGCCACAACGGTCTGCGTGATACCATCAATGCCCTGAGCCAGAACAAGAATTTCCACCGTCTGAGACTGGGCATTGGCCACCCCGGCAGCGCCAGTCAGGTGGTCAATTACGTGCTGGGCGCCCCGGGCAAAAGCGAGCGCCGTGCCATCGATGAGGCCATCGAGGCCTCGCTCGAGACCCTGCCGCTGGCGCTGTCCGGCGACTGGGCGCGCGCCATGAACCAGCTTCACAGTTTCAGCGCGGCCTAGCCTTGCGCGACGATACTCGCTGCAGGAGCTTTCTGTCATGACGCTAGAACGCCTTGTACCGCTGGCCTTTGTCGGCATCTGGTCCACCGGGTTTATCGCCGCACGGCTGGTTGCCCCCTGGACCGACCCGCTCACTTTCCTGAGCTACCGGTTTTTGCTCAGTGCGCTGGTGTTTGTGCTGATTGCCCAGGCCGTCGGTGCCCGCTGGCCTCGCGGACGCACGGCCTGGACGCGGGCACTGCTGGTCGGCATTTTGCTGCAGAGCCTTTATCTGGGTGGCGTTTTCTGGGCGGTCGATCGCGGCCTTCCGGCAGGCGTAGCGGCGCTCGTCGTCGGGCTTCAGCCGCTGGCCACCACCTTTTTCGCCGGCTCCATGCTCAATGAGCGCCCCGATGCTCGCCAGTGGCTGGGGGTACTGATCGGCCTGGCCGGCACGCTTCTGGTGCTGCTGCCCGGACTGCAGACAGATTTCGGCGAGATCGACCCGATGGCGCTGGTGGCGGTCGTGATCGCCATGCTGAGCATTACGCTGGGCACCATCTGGCAAAAACGAACCGGCCCAGGCGCTGATCTTCGTACCAATGCCGCCATTCAGTTTATCGGCGCTCTTGTGGTGACACTGCCGCTCGCCATGGCCACCGAAAGCATGCGCTTCGAGTCGAACTGGCAGGCATGGACAGGCCTTTTATGGTCAGTATTTGGCCTGTCGGTCGGCGCGATCTCCCTGCTGCTGGTCATGATTCGTCGCGGTTCGGTCTCAAGTGTTGCATCTCTTTTTTATCTGGTGCCGCCGGTCGTGGCGCTTTTGAGCTGGCTCCTTTTTGACGAAACGCTTGTGCCGCTACAGGTTGGCGGCATGGGGCTGGCCGCCTGCGGCGTGGGCCTTGCCGGCCGACGGACATCACCCCGGCGGTAGCGGCCCGACCGCCGCAACAGGTAAACTTTGCGCCATATCGACCCCGAGCGGGTCGAGTCGAACACATCGCCCTACACTGCAGGATGCACATCCATGGGATTTAATTGCGGTATTGTCGGCCTGCCCAACGTGGGTAAATCGACGCTTTTCAACGCTTTGACCAAGTCAGGTATCGATGCAGAAAACTTCCCCTTCTGCACCATCGAACCCAATACCGGCCTCGTGCCGATGCCGGATCCACGCCTTGACCGGCTGGCCGAAATCGTCAAGCCGGAAAAGGTCATCCCGACCACCATGGAGTTTGTCGATATCGCAGGTCTGGTGGCCGGTGCGTCCAAGGGCGAAGGTCTGGGCAACCAGTTTCTGGCCAATATCCGTGAAACCGATGCGATTGCGCACGTAGTGCGCTGCTTTGACGATGACAACGTGATCCACGTGTCCAACGAAGTCGACCCGCGCGCCGATATTGAAACCATCAATATCGAGCTGGCCCTGGCGGATCTGGACAGCGTCGAGCGCGGCCTGCAGCGACTGGCGCGCGTGGTCAAAAGTGGCGACAAGGACGCCATCGCCAGCAAGGCGCTGCTGGAACGTATTCAGCCGCATCTGGCAGAAGGCCAGCCGCTGCGCAGCTTCGGTCTCAATGACGACGAGAAAAAACTTCTCAGAAGCTTTGGCTTTCTCACGCTCAAACCCACCATGTACATTGCCAACGTGCATGAAGAAGGATTTGAGAACAATGCGCATCTGGATGTGGTCAACGCCATCGCCGCCGAAGAAGGCGCCGTGGTTGTGCCGGTGTGCAACAAGATCGAGGCCGAGATTGCCGAGCTCGAGGAAGAAGAGCGCGCCATGTTCCTCGACGAACTGGGCATGGAAGAGCCGGGACTGGATCGCGTGATCCGTGCCGGCTACGGCCTTTTGGGCCTTCAGACCTACTTTACCGCCGGCGTCAAGGAAGTCCGCGCCTGGACGGTGCCGATCGGTGCCACCGCACCGCAGGGTGCCGGCGTCATTCATACCGATTTCCAGAAGGGCTTCATCCGCGCCGAAGTCGTCGCCTACGAGGACTTTGTCTCCCTCAATGGTGAACAGGGCGCCAAGGAAGCCGGCAAATGGCGCCTGGAAGGCAAGGAGTATGTGCTCAAGGACGGCGACGTTGTGCATTTTCGTTTCAACGTCTGAAAACGCCGGTACAATGCTTGACGCGCTGACAGCCTTTGCGTAGTATGCGCTCGCGTTGAACGGCTACGTAGCTCAGCTGGTTAGAGCACATCACTCATAATGATGGGGTCCCCTGTTCGAATCAGGGCGTAGCCACCAGATACGAAAAAACGGCATCCTCGGATGCCGTTTTTTTATGTCTACTCCATGGGCCACTCAGACGAGCTGGTCGCGATTACAAAATGCCGTCAGCGCACGGATCAGATAGTCCGGATCATGCGCGCCTGCCGTTTCGCGAATGGAATGCATCGCCCACTGGGCCAGCCCGATATCCAGCGTCGGCACGCCGGTACGCGTCGCACTCAAGGGGCCGATGGTTGTTCCGCACGGCATGTCGGCACGGCTGACGAAGGTCTGCACCGGCACCCGGGCCTCGCGACACAGCTCACGAAAGAGCGCCCCAGTCGCGGCACTGGTGGCGTAACGCTGACTGGCATTGACCTTGATGACAGGCCCTTTATTGAGCGCTGGCTGATGACGCGCATCATGCTTGTCGGGATAGCTCGGGTGGACCGCGTGCGCGTTGTCACACGAGATCAATCGGGAATTTTGCAGTAACCGGATGCGCCCTTCGGCACCGCTGGCCCCCTGCGCTTCCGCCAGACGCGATACGACGTCACCCAGTAATGTGCCCTGCGCCCCGCCGGTACTGCCACTACCAATCTCTTCGTGATCGTTGGCAACAAACAGCGCGCCCTGACTGCCGTCACTTTCCATCAGTGCGCGCATGCCACAATAGCACGACAGCAGATTATCCAGACGTGCCCCGGCGATCATCTCCCCTTCAAGACCCAGCTTTGACGCCGGCTGCGCATCGTAAAAGCTCAACTCGTAGTCAACGATGCCGATATCCTTGAGACCATGCTGCTCGAAAAGCCAGCGCTCGATCAGCGATTCGATCGAAGGCGGTTCCCGCTCGGGGCCGGCCTGCCAGATGACGGGGGCCATCTGCGTCTGGGCGTTGAGCGCCTTGCCCTGATTGACGTCACGATCAAGATGGATGGCAAGGCTCGGGATAATGGCCATCGGTCGGTCCACCTGAAAAAGCTTTTCGGTGAGCCCGCCCTGAGCGTTGCGCAGATAGACCCGCCCGGCAACGGCAAGATCCCGATCAAACCAGGGCGCCAAAAGCGCGCCGCCATAAACCTCGACGCCCAGTTGCATCCAGTGTGCAGACATCTGGACAGGCTGAGGCTTCAGGCGAAGCGCCGGGCTATCCGTATGCGCGCCCACCATGCGAAGCGATTCGAGCGGGCCGGCGTCGGGCAGTTGAAAGGCAACCAGGGCCCCGCCGGCGCGCGTACAGTAATAGCGACTACCGGGGGTAAGCTGCCATGGCTGCGTTTCGTCCAGCGCTGTAAAGCCTGCGGTTTCAAGACGCGAGGCCATCTCCTCGACCGCATGCCACGGCGTAGGGGAACACTTGAGAAAATCGAATAAATCAGTAATTGTCGAGGAATGAAACACGTAATTCTCCCATACTACCTATCGGTGATAAGCACGCCGGGCTGCTACAATGATCGCCCTGCCTGCTGACCTGCAACAGATCCTTTTAATCCTGTATTAACAGCATACAAAGTGTACATGAACCCGGGAGTGCTTCCTTGATGAGCCTGTTTGCCCCAGCCCGCAATATTGCGGTGTTCGCTCTGTGCCTTTTGACTGCCCTGCCCGCAATGGGCGATGAGGCAATCAAGCCGACCGACGAGGGGCGACAGGCGTCTCGGGAAGTCATTCAATCACTGGAATATGGCCACTATGAGCCGGTCACCCTCAACAATGGCTGGGCAGACCGGGTATTTAACCGCATGCTGAAACTGCTGGATTCCCAGCACGCCTACATGACACGAGAAGACATCGCACAGTTCAGCGATTTGCGTACCGGTCTTGACGAAATGCTGGTCGAAGGCGACCTGGATCGCGTCTATGCGTTTTACAATCTCTACCAGACGCGACTGGAAAACCGGCTTGAATGGCTGATCGATCGACTCGAAAATCAGCCCGACTTTGACTTTACCGGCAACGAACGCCTGCCTACCAATCTTGAAGACGCTAACTGGGCAGAAAGCCAAAGCGAGCTGGATGACCTGTGGCGCCGACGCCTCAAAAATGCTGCCCTGACCCTGTCGCTTGCCCCGGAAACATCCGAGTCGCTGCCGGTGGTCGATACCAGTGTGTTGTCTGAAATTGCCACCGTCCCGGCCCGGGTCTCTGAACCCGAAGCGCCCGTCGACCAGGGCAGACAACCCATGAGCAACGAAAAAATTGCCCAACAGCTGGCCGACCGATACAAGAGCCAGCTGTCACGCGTCAGGCAGACCAATACCGAGGACGTATTGAGCGTTATCCTCAATGCCGCCACGGGTTCCATTGATCCACACTCTGAATACCTCTCTCCAAGCCGCGGTCAGTCCTTCGATATCCAGATGAAGCTGTCGCTGGAGGGCATTGGCGCCCTTCTCCAGCAGGACAGCGAATACGTTCGCGTCTCGAGTCTGGTCTCCGGCGGCCCCGCCGAACGCAGCGGTCAGATCAAGCCGGCCGATCGAATCGTTGCCGTGGGTGATGGCGACAGTGGGGAAATGATCAGTGTCATCGGTATGCGTCTGGACGAAGTCGTCGAACACATTCGTGGTCCGAAGGGCTCGAAAGTTCGCCTGGAAATCATCCCGGCGAAAGCCATTGATGTGACCCAGACGCGTACCATCGAAATCACGCGCGACACCGTCAGTCTGGAAGACCAGGCCGCCAGCAGCCGTATCGTCGAATCCCATCGCAATGGCGAAAACCATCGTGTCGGGGTCATCAAGGTGCCGGCCTTTTATGTCGACTTTGATGCCTATCAGGCCGGCGATCAGAACTATCGCAGCTCGACACGCGATGTGGCCCAGCTGATCGAAAAGCTCAAGGCGCAGAATGTGGAAGGCATTGTGCTGGACATGCGCGGCAACGGCGGCGGCGCGCTGCAGGAAGCCAATTCGATGGTGGGCCTGTTTATCGATCGCGGCCCTACCGTTCAGGTTCGAGACGCCCGCGGACGCATCAGCCTGTACGGCGATACGGATCGTGGCGTCGCCTATGATGGCCCGCTGGGCGTGCTGGTCGACAGGCTGTCCGCCTCGGCCTCGGAAATCTTTGCCGGCGCCATTCAGGATTATGGCCGCGGCCTGGTGCTGGGCAACCAGACCTTTGGCAAGGGAACCGTTCAGACGCTCAGTGATTTGAGCCACGGCGAGCTGAAACTGACACGTGCCAAGTTCTATCGCATTTCGGGAGAAAGTACCCAGCTTCGTGGCGTAGAACCCGATATCGCCTTCCCCAGTCTGATCGACAGGGATGAAATCGGTGAAAGCGCACTGGATTACGCCCTGCCCTGGGATACGGTACGCCCGGTCAGCTACCGTACGTACGGCGAACCCTGGCAGTTCGTCACGCAGCTCAGGCAAAAGCACGAGCAGCGCGCTCAGGACAACCCCAACTTTCATTACCTCACGCGTGAGGCACAGCTGGCCGAGCAGTTCCAGGCGCAGAACAATACGGTCAGTCTCAATCGGGAGCAGAGACAGCGCGAAATGGAGGCACAGGAAGCCGAACAGCTCGCACTTGAAAACCAGCGCCGACGCGCACTCGGGATGCCGGAAATCGACACATGGACCGATGCCCGTGACGAAGCACTGGGCACAGGCGATGATGATTCACAGTCCGAATCGCCCATCCAGAAGGCAGCGTTGGAAGAGAGCGTAGAAATCCTGCTCGATTACGCGCTACTGATCGATACGGGCCAGACACAAAAAACACGCGCCCCGCGCCAGTAAATAACGCTGAAAAAAGGGGCTGCCTGTTGATACAGGCAGCCCCTTTTTATTGTCGGGCAAAAGAACTTCATATAACTATTTAACGGCGACTGCCATTAATGCAAAAAATAATGACTAATTATTTCATGACTGCTGCATGAGTCTTAATATTGTTACGGTATCCTGATGACTCATGCCGTAACTGCGCATTAATGCTTCAAGTTCGTCGGAAAAACCGGGGCCGGCAGGCTCTTCCCTTTCGAGGTTTCTCAGCATTTCGCCAAGCTGATTATCAAGTGACCACTTGTCCTTGATGGACAAATTTCTCTCGCGAGGCATTCTTTTACATTCCTGAAATTATTGATATTACGGACAAATATAATGCCGTCAGGCATAAATGGGGAACGGCATCGAAACAGGCAAGGCGTGCGTCATGAATCAACGTTACAGATCGATATAATACGCCAGAACAAAAATGCAGTCCGTCAATCAATACATGAACGAAGAATGGCTGGCCGACAGGTCAACACGAAATATCAAGAACAAGGGGGCAGCAAAAACCGTTCACGGCGTGGACTACAATTTCTTATAACAAACGCAATTTATCGAGTCAAACACGGACCGAAACATTGCCGAGCAAAGAAACTGGAAAGTTAAATCAGCGATTAACGATAAAGGATCAGAAAAGTCGTGATTCAAATGCAGGATGTTTAAAGGTAAACAAAGAAGACTCTGAAGAACAGCAGGAAGGCACTATCGATTTGGCTGGCGTGATTTACCGTCAGTAGTCATGCGGTAAATGGCTCCCTGAGCAGGACTCGAACCTGCGACCCAATGATTAACAGTCATTTGCTCTACCAACTGAGCTATCAGGGAACAACGAAGTATCAGAATGTATTGGCTCCCCGAACAGGACTCGAACCTGTGACCCAATGATTAACAGTCATTTGCTCTACCAACTGAGCTATCGGGGAATGTCTTTCCGAATACGCGGCGTAGTATACGTATTTCAGAAAAAACGTCAAGGCCCTGATAAAGACCCCGGCGCCATTCGCATGATTGCGCGAATATTGCCTGTCGCTGGTGGCTACGCCCTGATTCGAACAGGGGACCCCATCATTATGAGTGATGTGCTCTAACCAGCTGAGCTACGTAGCCGGCGACCGTGCGCATTGTACAGAAGCGCATCGATCATGCCAATCCCCTGAATGCCCCCGGTCTGCCGACGACCAATATTTCCCCACATGGGCCCGTGCTCCTGCGACGTTTACCCACCACCCCAACCTCACGGCCCGGCCCATTTTATACCGCGCCCCGGCCACAACCGCCTCTGACACCCGGGCCGGCACTCTTGATTGATTGATCGTTCAATAAAAGGTCGCTACTCTGAAGAACGTTATATGCCTTCCACTACAGGAGAGGGAGCGGTGCCCAAGGTAGGTATGGAACCCATTCGTCGACAGCAGTTGATCGAGGCCACCATGGCAACGATTGACGAGGCGGGTCTGGCCGACAGTACGATCATGCAGATTTCGCGACGTGCCGGCGTGTCTGCCGGCATTATCAGCCACTATTTCGGTGGCAAGGACGGGCTTCTTGAAGCCACCATGCGCCACATTCTCGGCGATCTCGGGGCTTCGGTTGCCCGGCGACGCCAGGCGTTGAACAGCAATGAGGCGAGAGCGCATCTTTACGCGATCGTGGAAGGCAACTTTGATCGCAGCCAGGTCAGCCAGGCGGTAATGAAAACATGGCTGGCCTTCTGGACCACCAGTATGCACAGGCCCAACCTTCAGCGGCTGCAGCGGGTCAACGACCGTCGACTTTACTCCAATATCACCCATCAGTTCAGAAAGCATCTGCCGCTGACTCAGGCACGCCGTGCCGCCCGCGGGCTGGCAGCCCTTATCGATGGCCTGTGGCTGCGCGGGGCGCTGGCATCCGAAGAATTTGATACTTCCAGCGCCGTACTGCTTGCCTGTCGCTATATCGATGAGCAGCTTGATGGCAACGAGAAAGCCTGACGCCGGGCTTTTCTTTACAGCACTTTGAACCTTATTGCTTATTCGGGAGGCCCCATGGCCACGTTCGAGACCCAGCAGCTTTATATCGACGGCAAACGCGTTAACGCAACCTCGGGTGAGACCTTTGAGTCCATCAATCCCTACAACGGTGACGTACTGGCCGAGATCCAGCAGGCCTCCCAAAACGATATCGATCGAGCCGTTGAATCGGCGCGCCGCGGTCAGAAGATCTGGGGGGCAATGACCGGTGTCGAGCGCGCCCGCATTCTCAATCGTGCCGTGGCCCTGCTGCGCGAAAGAAACGACGAGATTGCCCGCGTCGAATCCATGGATACCGGCAAGCCGCTGAGCGAAACCACGGCCGTGGATATCGTCACCGGCGCCGACCAGCTCGAATACTACGCAGGCCTTGCTGCAGCCGTTGAGGGCGAGCAGATTCCCATTCGTTCCGATTCCTTTGCCTACACCCGGCGCGAGCCGCTTGGCGTCTGTGCCGGCATCGGTGCCTGGAACTACCCGATCCAGATTGCCTGCTGGAAATCGGCCCCGGCACTGGCCACCGGCAATGCCATGATTTTAAAGCCCAGCGAAGTCACCCCGCTGACCACCCTGATGCTGGCCGAGATATTTACTGAAGCCGGCCTGCCGGACGGCGTTTTCAACGTCGTACAGGGCGATGGCCGCGTTGGCGCCATGCTGACCGAACACCCCGGCATCGACAAGATCTCCTTTACCGGCGAAGTGGGTACCGGCAAGAAAGTCATGGCGTCTTCGGCGTCGTCATCGCTCAAGGAGGTCACCATGGAGCTGGGCGGCAAGTCTCCCCTGCTCGTCTTTGCCGATGCCGATCTCGATCGCGCCGCTGACGGTGCCATGATGGCCAACTTCTACTCCACCGGTCAGGTCTGCACCAACGGCACGCGCGTGTTCGTGGAGCGCTCGGTCAAGGAAGCCTTTGAAGCGAAACTGATCGAGCGCGTCGAGCGCGTGAAGGCCGGCGACCCGATGGACCCGACCACCAATTTCGGGCCGCTGGTCAGCTTTGAGCACATGGAAAAGGTCTGCGACTATCTGGACGCCGGACGACAGGACGGCGCCCGCCTGCTGGTGGGCGGTGCGCGCATGACACAGGGCGATTTCGGCAAGGGGGCGTTCGTGGCCCCTACTATCTTTACCGACTGCAGTGACGACATGCGCATTGTCAGAGAAGAGATCTTCGGCCCGGTCATGTCGATTCTGGCCTTTGATGATGAAGCAGACGTCATTCGCCGCGCCAATGACACCGATTACGGTCTGGCCGCCGGAGTGTTCACCGAAGGACTCAATCGGGCGCATCGCGTGGTGCATCAGCTCGAAGCCGGCATCTGCTGGGTCAACACCTGGGGGGACAGCCCCGCCCAGATGCCGGTCGGCGGCTACAAGCAGTCCGGCGTGGGCCGTGAAAACGGGCTGCTGACGCTTGCGCACTATACCCGGGTCAAATCCATCCAGATCGAAATGGGCCCGTTTGAATCGGCCTTTTGATCGCCGGGTTTCATTCTGCCTCGGCGGGCATCCGGCCAGCTTTTCGTTTCGATGATCCGCCCATGACTCCTCAGGAGGGCTTGATGGCTGATACACGTGAATACGACTACATCATCATCGGTGCCGGCTCGGCCGGCAACGTTCTCGCGGCGCGTCTGACCGAGGACGACGATGTCACCGTGCTGCTGCTCGAAGCCGGCGGCCCGGATTATCGGCTGGATTTTCGCACCCAGATGCCCGCAGCGCTTGCCTATCCACTGCAGGGCAAGCAGTACAACTGGGCCTTTGAGACCGAACCCGAACCCTTCATGAATGATCGGCGCATGGAGTGCGGTCGTGGCAAGGGGCTCGGCGGCTCGTCGCTGATCAACGGCATGTGCTACATCCGCGGCAACGCCATGGATCTGGAAGGCTGGGCCGAGCTGCCGGGCCTTGATGACTGGGGCTATGCCCACTGCCTGCCCTATTACAAAAAGGCCGAAACCCGCGATATCGGTGGTAACGACTACCACGGCGATCACGGCCCGGTGCAGGTGGCCACCCCCAGGCCAACCACCAATCCGGTCAACCGCGCCTTCATCGAAGCCGGCAAGCAGGCAGGTTATGGTGAAACCGATGATCTCAACGGCTACAAGCAGGAAGGCTTCGGGCCGATGGATCGTACCACCACGCCCAACGGACGGCGGTCCTCGACCGCACGCGGCTATCTGGACATTGCCCGCCATCGCCCCAATTTGACGATCGAAACACATGCCGTGACCGACCGCATACTGGTCGAGGGCAAACGGGCCACAGGCGTTACCTACGCCCGCCGGGGCAAAAACCAGCAGGTGCGTGCCCGTCGTGAAGTGCTGCTGTGCGCCGGCGCCATTGCTTCTCCGGCCATCCTGCAGCGCTCGGGGGTGGGTGATCCTGACTGGCTCAACGAGATGCACATTGACGTCGTTCACGAGCTACCGGGCGTGGGCAAGAATCTGCAGGACCACCTGGAGATGTATATTCAGTACGAGTGCAAGCAGCCCATCACGCTCTACTCGGCGCTGAAGTGGTATAACCAGCCCAGAATCGGCGCACAGTGGCTGTTTCAGGGCAAGGGCATCGGCGCCAGCAACCAGTTCGAGGCCGGCGGCTTCATTCGCACCGACGAGGGTGAGTCCTGGCCCAACCTGCAGTACCACTTTCTGCCGTGTGCCATCAGCTATAACGGCAAAAGCGCCGTGGACGCCCACGGGTTTCAGGCCCACGTCGGTTCCATGCGCTCAAAAAGCCGCGGGCGCGTCAAAATCAAATCGCGCAATCCGGACGAGGCGCCGGGCATTTTGTTCAACTACATGAGCGAAACACGGGACTGGGAAGAGTTTCGCGATGCCATTCGCGTGACGCGACGCATCATCGAACAGCCGGCGCTGGACCCATATCGTGGCCGCGAGATTGCCCCGGGCCCTGACGTGCAAAGCGATGAGCAGCTTGACGCCTTTGTTCGGGGTCACGCCGAAACGGCCTATCACCCCTGCGGCACCTGCCGCATGGGCGAGGGACCGGACGCTGTGGTCGATGGTCAGGGCCGTGTACATGGCATGGAAGGGCTGCGTGTGATCGATGCCTCGCTGATGCCCGTGATTGTCACCGGCAATCTGAACGCTACCACCATCATGATGGCGGAGAAGCTATCTGATGTTGTCCGCGGCCGGGAGCCGCTGTCCCCATTGAAGGATGTCGCGTTTTACACGGCGCAGAGAGCCAATCAGAACGATCGTGAGACCGAGACGGCGAAGACACACCAATAGCCAGCGTCGTGGCGAACCAGCAAAAACACCGGGCGCGGGCCCGGTGTTTTTGTTGATAAAGATGGGTCCATACGAACTGGCTCAGATCGTGGTACGCGCCCCGTCAACGCCGCAGACTGGTGCCACGTCAGCGGCTTCGAACCCGCCAAAGGTACTGGCACCCTCCTCGGCACTGCCGACCAGCGCACGCATGCCGGCGAACATCTCCCGACCCAGCCCGTGATGATAGGCCTCAAGATCGGCGCGGGCGCACGGCCGCGCGGCAAATTCACTGGCGTTGACGAGCACCTCAAGGCGACCGCTGACCGAATCGAGGCGAACCCTGTCGCCATCGCGCAGTCGGGCCAGCGGCCCGCCATCGACGGCCTCCGGCGTCATGTGAATCGCGGCCGGCACCTTCCCGGAAGCTCCCGACATGCGGCCATCGGTCACCAGCGCCACTCGAAAGCCGCGATCCAGCAGCGACCCGAGATAGGGTGTGAGCTTGTGCAGTTCCGGCATGCCGTTGGCCCGCGGGCCCTGAAAGCGCACCACGGCGATAAAATCGCACTCCAGCTCGCCGTTGTTGAAGGCCGTCTTGAGCGCGTCCTGATCGGCAAATACCCGCACCGGCGCCTCAATGACGCGAAACTCCGGCTTGACCGCCGACACCTTGATCACGCCGCGCCCAAGGTTGCCATCAAGCACTGTCAGCCCGCCCGTCGGCGAAAAGGGATGCTCGACATCGGTCAGCACGTCCGGGTCCAGGCTCTGTGCCGGCCCTTCGCGCCAGACCAGCTTGTCTCCTTCCAGAAACGGCTCTTGCGTGTAGCTTTCCGAAAGGGTTTTTCCGGTGACTGTCGGGATATCACCATGCAGCAGTCCCCCCTTGAGCAGCTCTCGAATCAGAACGCCCATGCCGCCGGCCGCATGAAAGTGATTCACATCGGCCTGCCCGCTCGGATAGACATGCATCAGACTCGGCACCACCGCCGAGAGCTCGGCAAAATCATCCCAGTTCAGGGTAATGCCCGCGGCACCTGCCATGGCGATCAGGTGCAGAGTATGGTTGGTGGAGCCGCCCGAGGCCAGAAGCCCCACCAGCGCATTGACGATGGCCCGAGCATCGATCTGCTGCCAGAAGGGCAGATAACCCCCGCCCGGCTCGGAGTTTTTGATTGCCCGCTCGGTGCCATGGGCAGTGAGCGCATCGCGCAGCGGCGTGTTCGGATTCACAAAGGAGGCACCCGGCAGATGCAGCCCCATGATCTCCATCATCAGCTGGTTGGAGTTGGCCGTACCGTAAAAGGTGCAGGTGCCCGGGGCGTGATACGACGCCGACTCCGACTCCAGAAGCTCGGCGCGACCGACCCTGCCTTCGGCAAACTTCTGACGAATGCGCGCCTTTTCCTTGTTGGGCAGACCGCTGGGCATGGGGCCGGCGGGAACAAAGACGGCCGGCAGATGCCCAAAGCGGGCAGCCGCAATAAACAGACCGGGAATGATCTTGTCGCAAACGCCCAGATACAGCGCGGCATCAAACATGTTGTGGGACAGTCCGATGGCAGCGCTGCGGGCAATACTGTCACGCGAAAAAAGCGACAGCTCCATGCCGGGCTGACCCTGGGTGACGCCGTCACACATGGCTGGCACGCCGCCGGCCACCTGCGCCGTCGAGCCCATGCGGCGTGCGGCATCGCGAATGATGTCGGGAAATCGCTCAAAGGGCTGATGCGCCGACAGCATGTCGTTGTAAGAGGTAATGATGCCCAGATTGGCGCTGTTGGTCAGCTTGAGCTGCTGCTTGTCGGAGGCATTGCAGGCGGCAAAGCCATGGGCCAGATTGCCGCAGTCAAGCGCGCCACGATGGACACCACGGCGATGCTGTGTCTGCATGCGAGCTTCGTAAAGCGCACGGCGCTCATGAGAACGCTCGATAATGCGCTGGGTTACGCGGGTCAGGGTGGTGTGCATGAAAACCTCACCTGTCACGGTCTCGAAGGGGAAGGGGTCAGTCTATCCGAATTGCCCCGCTTTTGTAGTTAAACTACCTTTTGCGTCCACCACGACATTCGGACGTGGTACAACGACCGGGCCAGCGCCCCCGGCGATGAGGTAAACTGACCCCCTGCAGGTAAAATAATGTCATCCCATGATTCCTTTGCCTAATTTCATGCGATGTCCCTGATGTTCCCCCGGTAATCGCCGATACAAACGTGAACCCGATACTACCCGCCGACGAGTGCCTGTACGGTACCGGCCGTGGGAAAACGACAGCCTGACAACGGAAGTGGACGCATGTCTCACCCCTCTTCAACGCGCCGTGTCCCTGTTGCACGCGTGCTCCTCTGGACCCTGTTACTGCTGGTCGCCCTGATCGCCCTGTGGTGGTTTTTCCTGCGCGATGACCCGGAAGGCGACGACGGTGGCTCACAGGGCGGAGGCATGCCGAGCCCTGCCGTGGCTGCCGTCACCGCGCAGCAGGGAGACTTTCCGGTCACCCTGAGTGCTCTGGGCACGGTGCGTTCGCTGTCGAGCGTGGCCATTCGTCCCCGCGTCGAGGGCGAGCTGGTCTCGGTGGACTTCGAGGAAGGTCAGCGCGTCGACAAGGATCAGGTACTGGTGCACATCGACGATCGCACCTACCAGGCCCAGCTGGCGCAGGCCAATGCCGAGCTGACCCAGAATCAGGCGCAGCTGGCAACGGCCCGGGAGGATCTCAAGCGCTATGAGAACCTGAGCCGTGCCAACAACGTCTCGCGTCAGGACGTGGAAACCCAGCGCCAGCTGGTGCAGCAGTATCAGGGCGCTGTGGAAGCCTCGCGCGCCAATATCCAGAGCGCCCGTGTTCAGCTGGACTACACCACCGTCCGCGCGCCGGCCGGCGGCATTATCGGGCTGCGCAACGTCGACCCGGGCAATATCGTCGCCACCGGCGATGAAAACCCCATCGCCACCCTGACGTCACTGGACCCCATTTCGGTGGTGTTTTCCCTGCCCGGGCAGTACCTCTCCCGGGTACGAGACAGCATGGCGCAGGAACGCATGACGGTCAGCGTCATGGACGGCCATACCGGTGAAACGCTGGCCACGGGCGAGCTGACCAGCATCGACAGCGCCATCAACACCGATACCGGCACGGTGCGCCTGCGGGCGCGCATGGACAATCACGACGAGCAGCTGTTTCCCAACGCCTTTGTCAACGTGGAACTCACGCTGACCACGCTGAATAACGTGGTGATCGTGCCTGAAACCGCCATTCAGAACAGTGAATCCGGCAACCACGTCTATGTGGTGGATGACGAGGAGACGGTCCATCAGCGCAGCGTGGAGGTGGGGGCCAGTGACGATCTGCACGCCGTGATCGATGCAGGGCTCGACGTCGGTGAGCGGGTTGTGGTGGACGGCGTGGATCGCCTGCGCGATGGCGCCCGCGTCAACGTGGTCAGCAATCACCTTCCCGGCGAGAGTGACGATACCGACGACACACCGCCGGCAGGCGAGGCCACCAATGAAGGTCAGCTCAGGTCAACCGATGACCCCGCGGGTGAGGGTGACCGATCGTCATGAACCCGTCGCGTCTTTTCATCCTCCGACCGGTCGCCACGTCGCTGATCATGCTGGCCATTTTGCTGGCCGGCATCATGGCCTATCGACTGCTGCCGGTGGCTTCCCTGCCGGAGGTGGATTACCCCACCATTCAGGTGACGACGCTCTATCCCGGCGCCAGCCCGGAAGTCATGCTCTCCAACGTCACCTCGCCGCTGGAGGACCAGCTCGGCCAGATTTCGGGGCTCGAGGACATGCGCTCCACCAGTACCGGTGGCGCCTCGCTCATTACGCTGCGCTTTGGTCTCGACAGCGATCTGGGCGTGGCCGAGCAGGATGTTCAGGCCGCCCTTAACCAGGCCAGCAATCTGCTGCCCAATGACCTGCCCATGCCGCCGAGCTACAGCAAGGTCAATCCAGCGGACGCCCCGGTCATGACCCTGGCCGTACGCTCGGACAGCCTGCCGCTGACGCGCGTTTACGACCTGGTGGATACCCGGCTGGTACAGCGCCTTTCCCAGGTCAGCGGGGTCGGCCTGGTCTCGCTGTCGGGCGGCCATGAGCCTGCCATTCGTATCGACGGCGACGCCCGTCGCATGGCGGCCCACGGTCTGGACATGGAAGCCGTGCGCAATGCCATCACCGCGGCCAACGTCAATCAGCCCAAGGGCACTCTGTACGGCCCCTACCGGGCGCTGACCATCGATGCCAACGATCAGCTCACCTCGCCGGAGCAGTATCGCGATCTGATCGTCAAATACGATAACGACATGCCGCTGCGCCTTCGCGATATCGCAAGCGTTCACGAGGGTTCGGAGAACGCCTGGCTGACCGCCTGGGCCGATCGTGACCCGGCGCTGATCATCAGCGTTCAGCGCCAGCCCGGCGCCAACGTGACCCGCGTGGTCGATGATATTCGACGCCAGCTCCCCGAGCTGCAGGGGAGCCTGCCCGAGAGCGTGGACATCTCGATTTTAAGCGATCGCACCCAGACCATTCGTGCCTCGGTGGAGGACACCCAGTTCGAGCTGGTGCTGGCCGTAAGCCTGGTCATCCTCATCACCTTTTTGTTTTTGCGCAATATCCCGGCCACCATCATTCCGAGTCTGGCCGTGCCCATGTCGCTGATCGGCACCTTTGGTGTCATGCACCTGGCAGGCTTTAGCCTCAATAACCTCACGTTGATGGCGCTGACGATCGCCACCGGCTTTGTCATTGATGATGCGATCGTGGTGCTGGAAAACATCATTCGCTATCTGGAAAAGGGCGAAAAGCCCATCGATGCGGCGCTCAAGGGTGCCAAACAGATCTTTTTCACCATCATCTCGCTGACCGTATCGCTGGTGGCGGTGCTGATTCCGCTGCTGTTCATGCAGGATGTGGTCGGGCGATTGTTCCGCGAGTTCGCCATCACGCTGGCCGTGGCCATCGTGATCTCGGCGTTCATTTCGCTGACGCTTACGCCCATGCTGTGCGCGAAAATGCTCAAGGCACGAGCGCCGAAGCAAGGCGCCGACAGTGAGGACCCGCAGCAGCATGCCGAGAGCTACTCGGGTCTTTTCGGGCGGTTGCTGCGCCTTTATGACCGCGGTTTGAAATGGGTGCTGATCCATCAGCGGCTGACGCTGGCCGTGGCCGTCATTACCTTTGGCGTCACGGCGCTGTTGTATCTTGCCATCCCCAAGGGGCTCTTCCCGCAGCAGGATACCGGCGCCATTCGCGGCATCAGCGAGGCGGACCAGTCGATCTCCTTTGACGCAATGGCCCGCCACCAGCAGGCGCTGGCCGACATCATCCTCAACGACCCGGCGGTAGAAAGCCTCTCTTCGACCATTGGCGTCAACGAGGACAACAGCACACTCAACACCGGGCGCTTTCAGATCAATCTCAAGCCGCTGTCCGATCGCGACGGCGCTCAGGCGGTCATCGCACGGCTCAACGACAAGACCCGCTCCGTTGCCGGCATGCGCCTCTACCTGCAGCCGCTGCAGGATCTGACGCTGGATGACAACGTCAGCCGCTATCAGTACCAGATGTCGGTGACCAATAGCGACGCCGGCCTTTTGTCCCGCGATGTCGACGCCCTGCTACAGCAGATCCGCCAGTCGCCGGCCATTTCCGGCGCGGCCTCGGATCTGCAAAACCGCGGCCTGCAGCTCTATCTCAATATCGATCGCGACCGCGCCAGCCGACTGGGCATCAGCGTCAGCGATATCGATGCCACGCTCTACAACGCCTTCGGCCAGCGTTTGATCTCGACCATTTTCACCCAGTCCAACCAGTACCGGGTGGTCATGAATGTCGCCGACAATCAGCAGCGCGGCCCTTCGGCGCTGGATCGCCTCTATATCGCCGCCGACAGCGGCGACATGGTGCCACTGACCTCGCTGGTCAGCATCGAGCAGCGCTACACCGACCTGTCACTGTCACGTCAGAACCGGATTGCCGCCGCCAACGTCTCCTTTGATGTGGCGCCCGGCCACTCGCTGTCTCAGGCCTTTGATGCCATCGATGAGGCCGGCGCGCAGGTCGGGCTCGATCAGGATACGCACCAGGCCTATCAGGGCGCCGCGCTCGGCTTTGCCGGCTCCACGGCCAATACGCTGCTGCTGATTCTGGCCGCCGTGGTGGTGATGTATATCGTGCTGGGCGTTTTGTACGAAAGCTACATCCACCCGCTGACCATCCTCTCCACCCTGCCCTCGGCGGCCATCGGCGCGCTGCTGGCGCTGATGATCACCGGCAACGACCTGGGCATGGTGGGCATCATCGGTATCATTTTGCTGATCGGCATCGTCAAGAAAAACGCCATCATGATGATCGACTTTGCCCTCGACGGTCAGCGCCACATGGGGCTTTCACCGGCTGATGCAATCTATCGCGCCGCACTGTTGCGTTTTCGCCCCATCATGATGACCACCTTTGCCGCACTCTTTGGCGCCATTCCGCTGATGCTGGCCAGCGGTTTCGGCTCGGAGCTGCGCCAGCCGCTGGGGCTTGCCATGGTCGGCGGGCTGCTGGTCAGCCAGCTTCTGACGCTTTTCACCACGCCGGTCATCTATCTGTTCTTTGACCGGCTGGCCGGTCGCGTCACCGCTCGCGGCGCTGACACGACCGTCTCCGATGGGCAGGCCTCATGAGCCTGTCCTCGCCCTTCATTGCGCGACCGATCGCCACATCACTTCTGACCCTGGCGATCATTCTGGGCGGGCTGCTCTCCTATGCGCGTCTGCCGGTGGCGCCGCTGCCGGCGGTATCGTTTCCCACCGTTCTGGTCACGGCCAGTCTCTCCGGGGCCAATCCGGAGACCATGGCCTCGACGGTGGCCACACCGCTGGAGCGCTCGCTCGGCCAGATCGCCGGCATCAGCCAGATGACCTCGTCGAGCTCGGAAGGCTCGACCAGCGTTGTCATCCAGTTCGATCTGGACAAGGACATCAACGAGGCGGCCCGGGAGGTACAGGCGGCGATCAACCGGGCCGAGGCGCTGCTGCCAAGCGCCATGACCAGCTCGCCCCGGCTGCGAAAGCTCAATCCGGCCGACTCGCCGATCATGCTGCTGTCGCTGACCAGCGCCGAAATCGACAAGGGCACGCTCTATAATCTGGCCGACCAGGACATTGCCCCGCGCATTTCACAGGTCGAAGGCGTCTCGCGCGTCAGCGTTGGCGGCAGCTCCTCACCGGCGGTGCGCATCACGCTTGACCCGCGCCGGCTCGAAAATGCCGGCATCGGCCTTGATCAGGTGCGCGATGCGATCAACGCGGCCAACAGCAACCAGCCGACCGGCTTTACCGAAGATGAGCGCTATCGCTGGAGCGTACATACCGACTCGCAGATGTTCGAGGCGCAGGACTATCGCGACCTGATCATTCGCCGCGACGGCGATCACGTCATGCGCCTGAATGATGTAGCGCACGTCGAAAAAAGCGTCGAAGACATCTACAACGTTGGTTTTTACAACCGCCAGCCGGCAGTGGTCATCGTGGTCAGCCCGGCAAGTGACGCCAACGTGATCGAAACGATCGATCGCATCAAGGCGCGCCTGCCCGGTATTCATGCCGCCCTGCCCGCCAGCGCCGATCTGCATACGGTGCTGGACCGCTCCCCCGGCATCAGCGCCTCGCTGCAGGAAACCCAGATCACCCTGATACTGGCGGTGTTTCTGGTGGTGATGGTGGTGTTTGTCTTTTTGCGCAATCCGCGGGCCACGCTGATTCCGACCGCCGTCATTCCGGTGTCGCTGCTGGGCACCTTCATGGTGATGTATCTGCTGGGGTATTCCCTCAACACGCTGTCGCTGATGGCGCTGATCATTGCCATCGGCTTTGTGGTCGATGACGCCATCGTGGTGGTGGAAAACATTGCCCGACACATCGAAGCCGGCATGGACGTGCGAAGTGCCGCGCTGCTGGGCGCGCGCGAGGTGGGCTTTACGGTGCTGTCGATGAGCGTGTCGCTGGTGGCCGTGTTCGTGCCGCTGCTGTTTCTGGGCGGCTTCATCGGCCGGCTCTTCCACGAGTTTGCCATGACGCTGGCCACGGCGGTCATGGTGTCGCTGCTGGTCTCGCTGACGCTCACACCAATGCTCTGCTCGCGCTGGCTCAAGGGGTCGGCGCATGAGCGCCCCCCGGGCAGAATCCCGCGTCTGATCGAACGTTGCGGTCAAATCATTCTGGCAGGCTATGAGCGCACGCTGAACATTGCCCTGCGACACCGACGCCTGACGCTGTTGTCGCTGGTGGCCGTGATCGTCCTCAACGGCTTTTTGTACGTCCATATCGACAAGGGGTTCGTGCCCGACCAGAACACCGGGCGGCTGATCGGTGCGGTACGCGGCGATCAAAGCATCTCGTTTGAGGCCATGTCGGCCAAGCTGGAAACGGCCCGTGACCGTCTGCTGGCCGATGACGCCGTGGCAAGCGTTCTGGGCTTTCTGGGCGGCAGCGGCCCGGGCGGCGGCGGCGCCAACTCGGCCACGCTGTTTGTGTCGCTCAAGCCGGACCACGTGGACGACACCAACGCACAGGGCAACCGCCTGTCTGCCTTGATGAGCGATATCCCCGGCGTTCAGGTGTTCATGCGCGGCCTGCAGGATCTGCGCATGGGCGGGCGCTCTTCGAGCAACAGCCAGTATGAACTGACGCTCAAAAGCGATGACCTGTCGCTGCTGCGCGAATGGTCACCGCGGGTGGCCGAGGCGATGCGCGACATTTCAGAAATTACCGGCGTGGACAGCGACAGCCGCGAGGGCGGACAGGCCATCAAACTGGTGGTGGATCGCGACCGGGCGTCCCGTCTGGGTCTGAGCATGCGCGATATCGATACCCTGCTGGGCAACGCCTTTGCTCAGGGGCAGATTTCAAGCGTCTATGAAGGCACCAACCAGTACTACGTGGTGCTGGAAGTCGCCCGGCAGTGGCAGCGCTCGGCCAGAGCGCTGGAGATGATGCACATCGTCAACGATCAGGGCAGCCCCATACCGCTGTCGGCCTTCAGCCACTACGAGCGCAGCACCAGCCCGGTCAGCGTCAGCCACCAGGGGCAGTTTGCCGCGACCACGGTGTCGTTCAATCTAAGCGATGGGGTGTCGCTTTCCGAGGCCACCGACATCATCAGTGACCGGCTTGACCGGCTGCACCTGCCCACCGATATTCAGGCCGACTTCGAAGGCAGCGCCGCCAGCTTTCAAAGCGGTGTCGAAACCATGCCGTGGCTGATTCTGGCCGCGCTGGTCACGGTCTATCTGGTGCTGGGCATTCTCTATGAAAGCTACATTCATCCGCTGACGATCCTGTCGACCCTGCCCTCCGGCGGAATTGGCGCGCTGCTGGCGCTGATGCTGCTGGGCAAGCCCTTCACCCTGATTGCCCTGATCGGCATCATCCTGCTGATCGGCGTGGTCAAGAAAAACGCCATCATGCTGGTGGATTTCGCCCTGAGCGCCGAGCGCGACCGCGGGCTGTCTGCCCAGGAGGCCGTTCGAGAAGCCGCGCTGGTGCGCTTTCGACCCATCATGATGACCACCCTGGCGGCCATTCTGGGCGCCCTGCCACTGATGTTCGGCACCGACGAAAACGCCGCGCTGCGCGCCCCGCTGGGCATCTCCATTGTGGGGGGCCTGATCGTCAGCCAGATCCTGACGCTCTACACCACGCCGGTGGTCTATCTCTATCTGGACCGCCTGAGACGGCGCTGATCATTTATTTAAAATGCTCATGCCCAAAGGCCCCTTGCGTTATCGCAAGGGGCCTTTTTTATCCAGTGCCATCGATGACAGGCCGGTCGTTTTATTCGTGAACAGCGTTTATCCCTTCAGTGCCAGATGGTAAGTTACCGGTGACATGACGTGTCACAACCATAAAAATCTCTCACGTCCTTTTTACATAACAACGATCAAGGAACAGTGCATGACACCCCGAACGGATTCACGACGCCTGAGACTGCTGACCCTTTCCCTGAGCATTTCCGCGGCCATGGCCGCCACCGCCGCGCAGGCCGCGCCGGACGATCAGCAGACCATCGAGGCGCTGCGCGCCCAGCTCGAGCAGATGCAGCAACGCCTTGATCGGCTGGAGCAGCAGTCAAACGGCACTGCCGGCAGTGCGCAAAACGCCAGCGCGTCACAGAGCAATACGGCAACAACTCCGAACCCCCAGCAGTCGGAATCAAGGCAACAGCAGTCGGAATCAAGGCCACAGCAGAACCTGGCGCAGGAAAACAGCTCCGCCATCGAGCAGATCCAGCAGACGCAGATCAGTGGTCAGCTCGAGTTCAACGGCAGCTTCAACGACTGGAGCGAGCGCAGCAAGGACACCACCGGTGATATGGATTTCGGCAAGTTCGTTCTTGTCGTGGATGGCGAAGTGGACGATCTGGAATATGCCTTCGAGTATCGTTTCTATGACGGCTATCAGTTTTTGAAGTCAGGCTGGCTCGGCTTCAACCCGAATGACGACGACACCATCCGCGTTGGTCTGGTTCAGACGCCTTTCGGCAACATGGACTATGGCTATCAGGGCTGGTACGGCACGCTTCCCTATATTGCCGGCTTCAACGACAACCAGAACGCCGGGGTGAAGTGGGATCACCGCCAGGGCGACTGGGAGACCTCGCTGGCCTTTTTCAAAAGCGACAACCTGGGCAGCGGCAACGAGCACTACGGCGCCAACGCCATCGGTGACAGTGCGCAGGGCAACAGCGAAGAGAATCAGCTCGCCGCTCGCGCCGGCTATACCTTTGATCACGGCGACGACTACTCGACCCAGCTCAACGTCTCGGCAAAGGGCGGTCAGCTATACAACGAGCAGACCAATCGCAGCGGTGACAACTGGTCGGCGGCCATCGGCCTTGATGGGTCATACGGCAACTGGCGCACCATGTTCCAGGCCACGACCTATGAATACAACCCCAAAAATCCCTCGGAAGCGCAGTCAGGTATCTCTGATAATGCCGTACAGATCGGTGCCTTCGGCTTCAACTACCTGATTCCCAAGCGCGGTCAGATGTATACGGCCAGCGCCAGCTACAGCATGGATGTCGACTGGGGCCCTGTTGAAAACCTGTTCTTCTTCAACGACTTCAGCTACATCGATCCGTCGGATGACTTTTCATCCATCAACGGCGGCTTTGGCAATCAAAAGGATCCGATGCTCAACGATCTGGGCGTACTGGTGACCGCCGGCCCCTATTTTGCCTGGTTTGATATCATTACCAACAAAAATGGGTTGAACTACTTTGGCTCACCGGTCAATGACAAGTGGCACACCAGCATCCAGACCAATTTCGGCATCAACTTCTAAATGCTGATGAGCGTTAAAAAACCCCGGCCATGGCCGGGGTTTTTTATGCGTGTGTCGATCAGACCAGCGTGTTGAAGTGACCGACCCCTTCGGCAAAGCGGGTCTTGTAGCGTTCGAAAAGCGCCGGGTCGCGCTTGAAGGCGCGCAATACGGCATCGGTCTGAAAATCCACCACCTCCGGTGCCCCGGAGAGCGAGTCAACGCCGGAACGGGCGTTGAAGCCGCTGCGCAGGTCACTGTCACTGTGGCGATACCAGCGCTCAAAGCCGAAAGTAGTGAAAAAGGCTTCAAGCCTGGGGTCCGATGTGGTGGTGCGCATTGCGGTGGACTCGCCAAGCCGGGTCACCAGCCGGCGCCCATAGCCCCGGCCGCGCTTTTTCTCCGGGGTGGTCAAAAGCCTGAGCTCGACCCCGCGGCCTTCCACTTCAAGTGTGAGTAGCGCCACCGAGCACAGCCTCGCGCCGTCATCAAAAAGGGCCACGATACGCGCCGACTCCTGCTCCAGCAGTCGGCTCACGCCGGCAAACTCGACCAGCGGCGCAAGCCCCGCTTCTCGCCCGAACACGCTGGCACAAAGCATGGCCAGACAGGCATCCCGGTCCTGCACATCGGTGATATATGAAATCTTCAAGGGTGCATCTGCCCGCCGTTCAAAAGCGCCATCATGCCATGCGCCGCTCATTGCTGGCCAACCCCCGGGCATACACTGACGCCCCCGGGGCCTTGCGCTCGCCCGTGTCATACGGCTGACACATGCCCGACACATGATTGCCATGCCGGCCTCTCAGCATACTGGCGCAGCAGATACTTTCATGACGACAACGCGGAGCACGACATGGTCAAGGGTTTCAGGGGCATCGTCTCGATGGCAGCACTGTCCACGCTGGCACTGGGCACCACGCCGGCCGGCGCCGCCACCGATATCGTCTGGTGGCATGCCATGGAGGGCAGTCTGGGCGAAAAGATCGATGAGATCGCCGCGGGCTTCAATCAGTCGCAGTCCGATTACGTGGTCAAGCCGGTCTACAAGGGCACCTACAGCGAAAACCTGACCTCGACCATCGCCGCCTTCCGCGCCGGCAATGCCCCGGCCATCACCCAGGTCTACGAAGTCGGCACGGCCACCATGATGAACGCCCGGGGGGCGATCTATCCGGTGTACGAGCTCATGGCGGACACCGACCAGCCCTTTGCCCCCGACGCCTATCTGCCGGCTGTCACCGGCTACTACAGCACCACCGATGGCGACATGCTGTCGCTGCCGTTCAACTCGTCAACGCCTGTGGTCTACTACAACCGCGACCTGTTTGAACAGGCAGGGCTCGATCCCGACGCACCGCCCACCACCTGGAAAGCAGTGGCCGACGCGGGCCGGCAGGTCGTCGACAGCGGGGCCGCCAGCTGCGGCTTTACCACCACCTGGCCGAGCTGGATTCAGCTCGAAAACTTCGCCGCCCGTCACGACATCTCCTTTGCCAGCGAACAAAACGGGTTTGGCGGCCCATCTGCACGGGTGACGGTCAACGACAGCGACGCCGTGGTCGACCACGTGCAGGATCTGATCGACTGGCAGCAAAGCGGCGTGTTCAGCTACGGCGGTCGCGAGGACCAGGCCTCGCCGCGCTTTTTCTCGGGCAACTGCGCCATGCTGATGGCCTCCTCGGCAAGCTACGCCAGCGTTCGCGACAATACCGAAAGCTTTGACTTCGGCGTCGCGCCCCTGCCATGGGACCCCGAAGTGATCGATGCACCGAAAAACTCGATCATCGGCGGCGCGTCACTGTGGGTGCTTCAGGGTCAAAGTGATGACGTCTATCAGGGTGTAGCGAGATTTTTCAACTATCTCTCCTCGCCGGAAGTCCAGGCCGACTGGCATCAGTTCACGGGTTATCTGCCCATTACCGACGAAGCCTATGCGCTGACCCGCGAACAGGGCTTCTACGACGACAACCCCGGCACCGAGATCGCCCTTCAACAGATGACCGAAGGCGAACCAACCGATAACTCACGCGGGGTGCGGCTGGGCAACATGCCCCAGATTCGTGACGTCATCGAAGAGGAGCTCGAGCGGGCCTTCAGCGGTGACAAGACCGCCCGGCAGGCGCTCGATGACGCCGCCGCCCGAAGCAATGAGCTGCTCGAGCAGTTCGAGCGCAGCGTGCGCTGACCCCTCGCCCCGGCGGCGGTGTCGCCGTCGGGAGCCCTGCCCTGTTCACTGTCGCCTTTGGATACGCCTGCCCCATCATGTCCACGTATCAGCGTCATCGCCTCACGCCATGGATGCTCATGGCGCCTCAGCTTGTCATCGTGCTGGTGTTTTTTTTCTGGCCGGCAGCGACGGCCCTGCGACAGTCCCTTTATGTGCAGGACGCCTTCGGGCTGGGAGAAACCTTCGCCGGGCTTTCGAACTTTACCCGGGTACTGGCCTCGCGAAGCTATCACGAGGCTTTGTTCAACACGGCCATTTTCAGCGTCAGCGTGGCGCTGGGGGCCATGGCCATTGCGCTGCTGCTGGCCACCATGGCCGATCGGGTCCTGCGCGCCAGCCGCGCCTATCGCACGCTGCTGATCTGGCCCTACGCCGTCGCCCCCGCCGCGGCCGGCGTTTTATGGATGTTCATGCTTGACCCCACGCTTGGCGTACTGACCCGGGCGCTGACGGTGCTGGGCATTGACTGGGATTTCCGGCTCAACGGCGGCCAGGCCATGGCGCTGGTGATTGTTGCCGCCATCTGGCAGCAGATGAGCTACAACTTCGTATTCTTTCTGGCCGGCCTTCAGGGCATTCCGGCCAGCCTGCTGGAGGCGGCCGCCATTGATGGAGCCGGCCCCTGGCGGCGCTTCTGGACCATTACCTTTCCACTGCTGTCCCCCACCACCTTCTTTTTGCTGGTCATGAACACGATCTACGCCTTTTTCGAGACCTTTGGCACCATCGACACCACCACCGGCGGCGGGCCGGGCGGCGCCACCCGCACGCTGGTCTACAAGCTCTATCAGGACGGCATCGTGGGGCTGGATCTGGGTGGCTCGGCGGCGCAGTCGGTGCTGTTGATGGCGATGGTCGGTCTTTTGACCCTGGCGCAGTTTCGCTATGTCGAACGCCGCGTGCAGTACCACTGATCATTTTTTGTTGTCATTGATCCTCATCAGGAAGCCTTGCCATGCGCTATCACCGACCAAACCTTGATGCACTGGCCCACACCCTGCTGATCATCGGGGCGCTGATCTTCATGCTGCCCGTCATTCTGGCCGTGCTGGCCTCCACCCAGACACCCGGCGCGCTGTTTTCTGGAACGCTGCCGCTGTCGTTCGGTGCCAGCGGGCTGGATCACTATGTCACGCTGTTAAGCGAGCCGGTGCGCGGCATTGGCGTGCCCGCCTGGCAGCTGATGCTCAACTCGCTTTTGATGGCGCTGGGCATCGCCATCGGCAAGCTGACCATCGCCATTCTTGCTGCCTACGCGCTGGTCTTTTTTCGCTTTCCGTTTCGCCGCTGCTGCTTCTGGCTGATCTTTGTGACGCTCATGCTGCCCATCGAGGTGCGCATCGTACCGACCTATGGCGTGGCCGCCAGCCTCGGCCTGCTCGACAGCTATCCGGGACTGGTGCTGCCGCTGATTGCCAGCGCCACGGCAACCTTTTTGTTTCGCCAGTTTTTCATGACGCTGCCGCCTGAACTAATGGAAGCCGCCCGGGTGGATGGCGCCGGGCCGTGGCGGTTTTTTGTCGACATTTTGCTGCCGCTGTCGCGAACCAATATCGCGGCGCTTTTCGTCATCATGTTCATCTACGGCTGGAATCAGTACCTGTGGCCGCTGGTCGCCATGAGCAGCGCCGATAACGCAACACTTGTGATGAGTCTCAAGCGGCTGACCCTTGCCACCGACGGTACGCCGCCCTGGCATCTGGCCACCGCCATGACGGTACTGGCCCTGCTGCCACCGGTGGTCGTGATCATCATCATGCAACGCTGGTTCATCAAGGGCCTGGTGGATACGGAGAAGTGACATGGCAACACTCGAACTCAAACGTCTTCGAAAGCGCTATGCCGGCGGCAGCGATGTGCTCCATGACATTGAGCTGAGCATCAGTGATGGCGAGATGATCGTGGTCGTCGGCCCGTCGGGCTGTGGCAAGTCAACGCTTTTGCGCATGGTGGCGGGGCTTGAAACGATCAGCGGCGGTGAGCTTTTGATCGACGAGACATGCGTCAACGACCAGGAGCCGGCCGAGCGCGATATCGCCATGGTGTTTCAAAACTATGCGCTCTATCCCCACATGAGCGTTTTTGACAACCTGGCCTACAGCCTCAAAAACCGGGGGACGCCGAAAGATGAGATTGCCCGGCGCGTCGAGGCAACCGCCCGGCTTCTGGACATCGCCACGCTTTTGGATCGAAAACCCCGCCAGCTCTCCGGCGGGCAGCGCCAGCGCGTGGCCATGGGTCGCGCCGTGATTCGAGAGCCGCGCGTGTTCCTGTTTGACGAGCCGTTGTCCAACCTGGACGCCAGCCTGCGCGTGCAGATGCGCCAGGAGATTCGCGCCCTGCAGCAGCGCCTGGGCATCACCTCACTTTATGTGACCCACGATCAGACCGAGGCCATGACCATGGCCGACCGGCTGGTGGTGATGAACGCCGGACATATCGAACAGATCGGCACGCCGATGGCGCTGTTTCGAAAACCGGCCACCCGCTTTGTCGCCGGCTTTATCGGCTCACCGGCCATGAACTTTCTGACCTTTGCCGCCAATGACCTGCCCGGCTGGCTGACCCGGGTGCCGACCGAGACCGAGGCGCCGCTCGCGGGCGAGTTGAGCGTGGGCATCCGGCCCGAGCACATCACGCTTACACCACAGGGCGCCGGGCACATCGAGGCTCGTATCGAGCTGGTGGAGCCGCTGGGCTCGGAGAGTCTGGTGCATGTGCGACCGGCGGGTGACGGTGCACGGCTGGTGGTCCGTTACGCCGGTACCGAGCTGCCCACTGTCGGCCAGACCATCGGCCTGAATCTTCAAGGGCCGTTTCATCTGTTTGATGAGCATGGACAACGACTGGCAACCCGGCCCAGACTTGCCGACACGATTTGTTCCATGGAGCCCTGACACATGCAGCTACCCCGCTATATTGCCCACCGTGGCCTGTCAAAACACGCGCCGGAGAACACGCTGGCCGCCATTCAGGCGGCAGCCGATGCCGGCTGTGAATGGGTTGAACTCGACGTTCAGTGTCTGGGCGACGGTACGGCGGTGATCTGGCATGACGCAGACGTTGATCGCTGCAGCGACGGTCAGGGGGCACTGATCGACATGACCCGTGATCAGATCCGCCCTCTGGATGTCGGCAGCTGGTTCTCACCGGCCTTTCGCGGCGAGCGCATGGCGCTGCTCGATGAAGCGCTCTCGCTTGTCAGCGCCCTCGAGATGGGCCTGAACCTGGAGCTCAAGGTCAACCCCGGTCACGACCCGGTCGCCCTTGCCAATGTCGCGGTTCATCGCGCCCGCCAGGTTCTGCCGCTGGATCGTCTGCTGGTATCAAGCTTTGACATGACCGCGCTTGAAAGCGCCCGGGCGCAGGATGAGAAGCTGGCGCTGGGGCTTTTGTATGAAGCCGTTCCGCGGCGCTGGGCCAGCGATGCCGAGCGGCTTCGCCCGGTCAGCGTGCATGCCGACTGGACCCGTCTTGATCAGGAGCGGCTTATCGAGATCCAGAGCGCCGAACTGGCCATGCTTTGCTACACGGTCAACGACCCCGAGCGCTTCGCCTCTTGGTGGGACCACGGCGTCAACGGTGTCATCACCGATGACCCTGCCCTGTTTGATTCGCGCTATCAGCGTCGAACGCGCGGCGACGGCAGCCGCAAGCCGCGCTAAAGGCTCTGAAGCGTGTGAAGTCCAACAGGTGAAAAAGCCCCGAAACGAACACTGCCAGCGCATGGCTGGCAGTGTTGATCGTGCTTGTGGGGGTCGGCTCAGGTAAAAAAGAGCTGGCGCAGGGCGTCGCCCGGGTCCGCTTCCCGCATGAAATGCTCGCCCACCAGAAAGGCGTTGACGTTGCCGCGACGCATGCGCGCCACATCCTCGCGAGTGGCAATGCCTGATTCGGTGACCACCCGCACGCCTTCCGGCACCTTCTCGAGCAGTTCAAACGTGGTGTCCAGCCGGGTCTCGAAGGTATGCAGGTCTCGATTGTTGATGCCCACCAGCGCCAGATCCAGCTTCAGGGCTCGTTCGAGCTCTGCCATGTTGTGCACTTCGACCAGCACGTCCATGCCAAGCTCGATGGCCAGCGTATTGAGCGTTTTCATCCGACGGTCATCGAGTGCGGCCACGATCAGCAGGATCGCATCGGCGCCCATGCTGCGCGCTTCATAGACCTGATAGGGCGCGACGATAAAGTCCTTGCGCAGCACCGGCAGCTGACAGGCGCCGCGGGCAGCAATCAGAAAGCGCTCGCTGCCCTGAAAGTAGTCGGCATCGGTCAGAACGGACAGACAGGCCGCCCCGCCGGCTTCATAGCGCTGAGCGATGGCAACCGGGTCAAAATCGGCGCGAATGATGCCCTTTGAGGGCGAGGCCTTTTTG
Organism: Kushneria sp. EE4; assembly: GCF_977968315.1. The sequence continues at coordinate 782,070 of NZ_OZ386212.1, read as the reverse complement.
ATCTCGGCAATCACGGCCGGGTCGCCGTTGGTCAAACGCTGATTCAGCGCGGCGGCAAATCCGCGGGTGGCCGGCGCCTGCTCGGCGCGGGCACGCAGCGTGTTCTCGCTGATGCTGGCCGAGCGCTCGGCAATCTCTTCATGCTTGCGGGCCATGATACGGGTCAGAATGGTAGGCAGCGTACTCATGCGGTGTTCCCTGAAAATCGCCGGGGCGCGCGCGTCACACCCCGGCGCTATTGTAGTGAGTCAGTCGCCGGCCTCGGCCAGTCGGGCAGAAAACTCTGCCAGTGCGTCCAGTTTTGCAAGCCCCTGCCCCTTGGCAAGAGCCTCACGTACGGTCTGTACGCCTTCCCTGATGGAGCCGGCCACGCCGGCCACATACAGCGCGGCGCCTGCATTGTAGGCCACCATATCGGCGGCCACGCCTTCGCCGCGCAGTGCGGCCTTGACCAGCACCAGGCTGGCATCGCTGCTGTCGGCGCGGATCGTTTCCAGCGGCTGACGCTCAAGACCAACATCTTCCGGCGTCATCACATACTCGCTGATGTCCCCCTGATACAGCTCGGCCACCCGGGTGCTTGAGGCAATGGAGAACTCGTCAAGGCCGTCCTCGGCGTGCACCACCAGCACATGCTGGCTGCCCAGGCGTCTGAGCACCGTTGCCATGGGCACCAGCAGGTCGGGGCTGTAAACGCCGATGACCTGACGCGTGGCACCGGTGGGGTTGGTGAGCGGCCCGAGGATATTGAACATGGTACGAACGCCCAGCGCCTTGCGCACCGCCACGGCGTGACGCATGGCCGTATGGTGGTTGGGGGCGAACATGAACCCGACCCCGACCTCCTCGATGCAGCGAGCAATCTGCTCGGAGGAAAGTTCCAGCGATACGCCGGCACGGGCGAGCAGGTCGGCACTGCCGGAACTGCTGGAAACGCCGCGCCCGCCGTGCTTGGCCACGTTGGCACCGCAGGCCGCCGCGGCAAAGCTTGCTGCGGTCGAGACGTTGAACAGCCCCGCGCCATCGCCACCGGTGCCGACGATATCGACCACGTTGTCGGCATCGACGTGCACCGGATACATCAGCTCGCGCATGACCATCACGGCGGCCGTAATCTCGTCGACGGCCTCGCCTTTCATGGCCAAACCGACCAGAAAGCCGCCCATCTGCACCGGATCGGCTTCGCCGCGCATGATGGTCGACATGACCGTTCGCATCTCGTCGAGTTCGAGGTCTTCACGGCGCGTGACGCGCGAAATGGCTTCCTTGAGTTCCACGACTCTCTCTCCTTGCCACGGGCAGCACACGCCACCCGAAGGGGTTTATCGCATCAGTGGGAAGACACGTCCGGTGCTCAGGCCTCGGCGGTCGCCCCGCGGGGAGCATCGAGCGGCTGACGCTTGAGGAAGTTGGCCAGAAGCTCGTGGCCCTGACGTGACAGGATCGACTCCGGGTGAAAGAGCACGCCTTCCATGTCCAGCGTCCGGTGACGAATGCCCATCACGATGCCAGGGGTGACGTCGTCACTGACCGTCGTTGACGTGATCTCGAAGCACTCGGGCAGCGTATCGCGCTCGAGAATCAGCGAGTGATACCGCGTGACTTCCAGCGGATTTTCAAGGCCTTCAAAGGCCCCTTTCCCGTCATGATCGATCATCGACGTCTTGCCGTGCATGACCATCGGTGCCCGAACCACCTGGCCGCCATAGGCCTGACCGATGGCCTGAAAGCCCAGACAGATCCCGAAGATCGGCACGCGGCCGGCGAAATGGCGAATCAGATCCAGCGAAATGCCGGCTTCACTGGGGCTGCAGGGCCCCGGTGAAATCATCAGATGGGTAAAGTCACGCTGCTCGATCTCCTCGATCGTGAGCGTGTCATTGCGGATCGTTTCAACCTCGGCCCCCAGCTCGCCCAGATACTGGACGATGTTGAAGGTAAAGCTGTCGTAATTGTCGATCATCAGGATTTTCATGGCTTTCCCTCCCCACGATGGCCGAGCGGTCGGTACATCGACGCAAAAGCGACCCGGCCGGTATTCGATGTTGGCGCGTTGATTCCAGCGAAATACGCCACTATTCGAGGTTGTCCAGCCCGCGCTCTGCCATGGCAACGGCGCGGAACATGGCACGACGCTTGTTGAGCGTCTCCTGCCATTCATTGTCGGGATCGGAGTCGGACACGATACCACCACCGGCCTGCACGTGAAGTTCTCCGTTTTTGATCACGGCGGTGCGGATGGCGATCGCCATGTCCATATTGCCCTGCCAGGAAAGATAGCCCACAGCGCCTGAGTAGATGCCGCGCTTGACCGGTTCGAGCTCGTCGATGACTTCCAGCGCGCGCACCTTGGGGGCACCGGAGAGCGTACCGGCCGGGAAGGTGGCACGCAAAACGTCCATCGGCCCCAGCGACGGTTTGATGCGCCCGGTCACGTTGGAGACGATATGCATGACATGCGAGTAGCGCTCGATGGTCATTTTATCGGTCAGCTCGACCGAGCCGGGCTCGCTGATGCGCCCCACGTCGTTGCGTCCCAGATCGATGAGCATGACATGCTCGGCAATCTCTTTGGGATCAGAGAGCAGCTCGTTTTCGAGCGCTCGATCTTCCTCTTCACTGGCGCCGCGATGACGCGTGCCGGCGATCGGGCGCAGCGTGATCTCGTCGTGATCCAGGCGTGCCAGGATCTCGGGAGAGGCCCCGACAACATGGTGGTCATCGAGATTGAAAAAGAACATGTAAGGCGACGGATTAAGGCTTCGAAGCGCCCGATACAAATCCAGCGGCGGCGCCTGATAGCCGATGGTCATGCGCTGGGAAGGCACACACTGCATCAGATCGCCGGCCGCCACGTACTCGCGAATGCGTGTGACGGCGTCCTTGTAGCCCTGCTCCGAGAAGCTGGCAAAGAAATCGTCCTCGGCCACCGCATTGCGACCGGTACCGGGACTTGAGGTGTTGATCGGGGTATGGCGAAGCTGATGCTCAAGCGTTGCCAGCCGCTCACGCGCCTGCTCGAGCGCGTTCGCCTCGCCCGGGTCGGCATGAACGAGCAGGGTCAGGCGCCCGGAGAGGTTGTCAAAGACCACCAGCTCGTCGGCCACCATCAGCAGGATGTCGGGCACATCGATCGGGTCGGGCTTTTCCACCCCGCGAAGACGCGGCTCGATCAGGCGAATGGTGTCATAGCCGAAATAGCCGACCAGCCCGCCGTCAAAGCGCATGGCGTCACTGGTTTCGGGGGCCCTGAAACGCTTTCGAAACTGCTCGATCCATTCCAGCGGGTCATCAACCTCGGTGGCCCCCTGCAGATAGTCATCCACGTAGTGGCGAACGGTAAAGCCGCGCACCTCGATGCGCTCGCGACAGGGCAACCCGATAATGGAGTAGCGCCCCCATTTCTCGCCGCCCGTGACCGATTCGAGCAAAAAGCTCCAGGGCGCGTTGGCAAGCTTTAGATAGGTCGACAGTGGCGTTTCAAGGTCGGCCAGCACCTCACGGGTGACCGGAATACGGTTATAGCCTTCGGCGGCGAGTTCGGCGAAGCGCTCGGATGTCATCATGTCGCTGGATCCTGTAGGGGTAGAGAAACGGTACTTCGTTGCAGGGAGCCGGTATCACCAGCGCCAGCGTTTGACGTTTCTCATCAGTCCGCAGGCCTTTGCATCAAATGACATGATTGTATCTCGCAAGCTGAAAATTCCTTCGCACGAAGGGGAAAAAAGGGCGAGCAGCGCGACCATGGCGCGTTTTCAACCCTAAACGAGTTCTTCAAGTGAATCAAGAAGATGGTCGGGGCCCAGCGCTTCGATGGGCGTGCCGTGGTTGTAGCCGTAGGTGACGGCCAGACAGCGACATCCCGCCGCCCTGGCCGCCTCGATGTCGCTGCGTGAATCACCGATCATCAAAACGCGCTCGGGCGCGATATCAAGCGACCCGGCCACGTGCAGCAGCGGCGCCGGGTCGGGCTTTTTCTGCGCCAGGGCGTCTGCGCCCAGCGTATGGGAGAAAAACCCTTCAAGCCCCATGGCCTTGAGAAGGGCATCGATAAAACGCGACGGCTTGTTGGTCACCAGCGCCTGATGAATGCCACGCTCGCGCTGAGCCTTCAGGCACTCGATCACCCCCGGATAACAGCGGGTGTGTAACGCCATGTGCTGCTCGTAGAACTGCATGAACAGTGCCAGCGCGTCATCGAGCTGCGTGCTGTCCGGGCCCTGAGGGCCAAAGGCGCCGACATGCTGCAGCGCCCGCTCGACCAGCCGCCTCGAGCCATTGCCGACCCAGTCACGCACCCGGTCAAGACCGACAGGCGAAAGATTCATGGCTGTCAGCATCTCATCGACGGCCAGCGCCAGATCCGGCGCCGAGTCGACCAGCGTGCCATCAAGGTCATAGATGATCAGGTCAATATTTTGGAGCGCATCGTGCATTTTCAAAGCATCGCTACAGGTGAATTCGGGCCATAATGACCCCATATACAGGAAAGCGGGCCTACCGGCCATGACCGGATCGAACCCACCGCGGCAGTGTCAAAAGTATCGACGCCAGATGTCGACAAGTCACGGTCCAATGTGACCGAAAGCCTTCAGGCCGTGGTCCGGCCATCGGGCCACCGCCTGAATGCTTTTCCTTTCATTTTCTCATGGAGCAATCAATGGCGATCCCTCGCATTGTTGTGGTCGGTGGCGGCGCCGGCGGTTTCGAACTGGTCACGCGTCTGGGGCGCAAGCTGGGCAAGTCAGGCAAGGCCGAAATCGTTCTGGTTGATCGCAACCCCACCCACATCTGGAAACCGCTGCTGCACGAAGTCGCCGTCGGCGTGATGGACTCAAGTCTTGATGAGGTGTCCTATCAGGGCCATTCGGCCAATGCCGGCTATCGCTACCAGATCGGCACGCTGTGCGGCCTGGATCGTGACCATCGCCAGATTCGTCTGGCCGCCATTCACGATGACAGGGAACGTGAGGTGCTGCCCGAGCGGCGACTCGACTATGACTATCTGGTGCTCTCGGTCGGCAGCGTGTCCAACGACTTTGGTACGCCGGGCGTGGCCGATCACTGCTACTTTCTGGACAGCGTCAGCCAGGCAGAAGCCTTTCGCAAGCAGATGCTCAACACCTTCCTGCGCTGCAGCAACCGTGAGGAAGAGGGCAATTCCGGCATGTCCGTGGCCATTGTGGGCGGCGGCGCCACGGGCGTGGAGCTTTCGGCGGAGCTTTTGAATGCCACGCAGATGCTTCACGGTTACGGCTTCAGCCGCATCAGCCGCCAGCAGCTCAAGATTCACCTGCTTGAAGCCGCCCCGCGGGTGCTGCCGGCCCTGCCCGAGCGCATCAGCCAGTCGGTGCATCGCGAGCTTGAACGCCTTGGCGTGGAAATCCACACCGACACGCGCGTCACCCAGGCCGATGAACAGGGCTTCGAGATTGCCGATGGCTCACGCATCGATGCCGACCTCACGGTCTGGGCGGCCGGCGTTCGTGCGCCTTCGGTGCTTTCGGAGCTCGGGCTTTCCACCCAGCGCAATCATCAGCTCAGCGTGCAGCAGAACATGCAAAGCGTTGATGACGAGCGCATCTTTGCCCTCGGTGACTGCGCGGCCTGCCCGCAGCCCGGTGACAAGATGGTGCCGCCGCGCGCTCAGGCCGCGCACCAGCAGGCCAATGTGCTTTACAAGAATCTGCGCGCGGCCATGGCCGGACGCGAGCTGACAGATTTCCACTACAAGGACATGGGCTCTCTGATCTCGCTGGCCCATTTTGACGCCGTGGGTAATCTCATGCGCGGCGCGTCTGCCAGGGGCGTACTGGTCGAGGGCTGGCTGGCCAAGATCTTCTACGCCTCGCTGTATCGCATGCATCAGGCTGCCATCCACGGCTATACGCGTACCGGCATTCGCATGCTGGTCGATCGCATCAATACGATCATCCGACCGCGGCTCAAGCTGCACTGATACTTCCTGCATCAAGGGGCCGCTTTTCAGCGGCCCTTTTTCATGGCCGCCCCCCTTGTCCTCAAGGCCCCCTGCCCGCCCGGCGCCGTTATCTGACGCGCCACGACCGATACTGCGACCAAGGTCTGGTTTCCCAAGGCGCTGTCGTATCGCAACCTGACCGGTACTGGGATCGTTCCCAGACGATATTTCACGGTGTCGGCAAACAGGCCATGACATGACAGCGCCCCCTTCATCAGCGTCCACCGGTGAGCGACGTCGCCCGACCATTCATGACGTGGCACGCGATGCCGGTATCTCCAAGACCAGCGTCTCGCGCTACTTCGGTCAGGAGCGCGCCCTGCTCTCCGATGCCATGATCGAGCGGATCGAGGCTGCCATCGAGCGGCTGGGCTTTGCCCCCGACCGCATTGCCAGCAGCCTGCGCGGGCGCCGTACCGGCCTGCTCGGCATGGTGGTGGCCGACATGCGCAACCCCTATACCGTCGAAATGCTGCATGGTGCCGAGCTTGCCTGTCGCGACTACGGCTACTCGCTGCTGGTCTGTAATACCGACAACGACGACCGACTCGAGCAGCGCCATCTGGCGGTGCTGCATGGCTATAGCGTGGAAGGGCTGGTGATCAACACCCGGGGTGGCAATGCCGCGACGCTGATCGCCCGGCGGGATGAGGGTCTGCCCATGGTGCTGGTGGATCGCCGTATCGACGGGCTCGACTGTGACATGGTGGGGCTGGATAACGACCAGGCCATGGCCCTGGCTGTATCGCATCTGGTGGATCAGGGCTACCGGCGTCTTTTAATGCTCACCGAGCCGGTCGCCGGCATCAGCTCCCGCGAGGCGCGTGTTCGTGCCTTTCATGATCGGACACGCGGCGCTGGCGTGTTCGCAGCGGTCCATGAATCCTGCGAAGAAAGCCTCGCCCCGCCCCCGCTTGCCGCCACGCTGGCCCGCTGGCTGAAGGCAAGCGAGACGCCAGGCGCCATCGTCTGTGCCAATGGCGTGATGACGCTTGCCGTGTGCCACGCCCTGTTTGCGCTGCTCAAGGCACCGTTTGAACGCGTCGGCGTGCTGGGCATCGATGAGCTGGACTGGTGCGCCCTGGTGGGGCCGGGCATTACGACCGTGGCGCAGCCGGTCAACGATATCGGCTACCGCGCCATTGAGACACTGGTGGGTCGCATTGAAGGTACAGCCGGCGTGTCACGAAACACGACCCTTGCGGCGCACCTGACGCCGCGCGGCTCCACTACACTCAGGATGGCATGAATATTTTACATCCAGAGGGTGTGATGGCCGTCACGGCCACACTCTCTGGGAACGTTTCCAAACCGGATAAAGCAAGGAGTCTGTCATGGGCCCGGTAATGATCTGCACCTCTGCCTTTGGCGCCGATCGGGTCAAGCGACTCGGTCAGGCAGGTGTTCTCGAACACATCAAGGCGGCCGGTGCACAGGGGGTCGAAATTCGTGAAGAGCTTTTAAGCGAGCATGACCTGCCGCTTGAGCAGCTGCGCTCGGCCATCGAGCAGGCCTCGCTGACCTGCGCCTTTTCCGCTGCCACACCGCTTTTTGATGAACAAAGCCGGCTCAACGCTGACAACATGGATCAGACGCTTGAGCGCGCCCGGGCACTGGGGGCGCAATGGATCAAGGTCGGCCTCGGACAGCTGTGCGCCGAATGCATCGATGATGGCGCCGCAGCGCTCAAGGCCCGATTTGGCGACCAGGCCCTGCCGATTTTGATCGAAAACGATCAGACCGCCTGCGGCGGCGACCCGCTGATCCATGCGGCGCTGCATCGCGCGCTGGAGATGCCCATGATCGGTACGACGCTGGATCTGGGCAACGGCTACTGGACAGACCACGACCTCTCGCAGGCTGCCAGCCGGCTGGGGTCAAGGGTGCGCTATGTGCACTGCAAGGCCGTCACCCATACGGATGGCCGCCCCGGCGCCTGCCCGCCGAACGAGGCGGCGCGCTCGCACTGGGCTGCGCTCTGGCACCATTTCCCGGCCGGTGTGCCCCGGGCCATCGAGTTTCCGCTGGATCATGACGACATCGACGCGACCGCGCGCCATGTCGATTCGCTGAAAGCGCTGGCGTAACGCGGCCCCCTTTCAGTTGCATTGCACGTCGGTACGCGGCCGCCATCGGCCCGTACCCCATCACCACAGGAGAGATCATGTCCTCGAAAAAAACCGTCATTGTCTACCAGCGCGCTTTAAAACCTGACCTGCGAGAAAAGCTCGAGCGCGAGTGCGAAGTGCTGGATTTTTCACAAACGCAGGACTTGGCGCAGGACAGCGAGTTTAAAAAGGCGCTGTCCCGGGCGCATGCCCTGATCGGCTCCAGCGTCAACCTTACTGCCGAGCTGCTCGATCAGGCACCGCATCTCGAGGTGGTGTCGAGCATCTCGGTCGGTGTGGACAACTACGATATCGACTATCTCAGCAAGCGGGGCATCGTGCTGTGTCATACGCCGGACGTTTTGACCGAAACCACTGCCGACACGGCCTTTTTGCTGGTGCTGGCCAGCGCCCGGCGAGCCGTCGAAATGGCGGAAATGGTGAAAAAGGGCGAATGGACCGGCGGAATTGCCGAGCCGCAGTTCGGTGTTGATGTCCAGGGCAAGAAACTCGGCATCGTCGGCATGGGCCGCATCGGTGCTGCGATCGCCCGCCGCGGGAAGTTCGGTTTCAACATGACGGTGAGCTATCACAACCGCTCGCGCCATGAGGATTTCGAGCGCGAGCTGGGCGCTGACTGGCAGGAACTCGATGACCTGCTGCGCGAGTCGGACTTTGTCTGCGTGACCGTGCCGCTTTCGAAAGCCACGCGCCACATGTTCGGCAAGCGCGAGTTCGAGCTGATGGGGGAAAACACCACCTTCATCAACATCGCCCGAGGCGGTGTGGTGGACGAACCCGCCATGATCGAGGCGCTGCAAAACGGCACCATTCGCGCCGCCGGCCTTGACGTGTTCGAAACCGAGCCGCTGCCGGCCGATTCGCCGCTGGCGCACATGGACAACGTCGTCGCCCTGCCCCATATCGGCTCGGCCACCCATGAAACCCGCTACGCCATGGCAGAGCTTGCCGTGGACAACGCCCTGGCCGTGCTCAAGGGGGACAAACCGCGGGCGCCCTATAACTGGGACGCGCTTGATCGCTGAGTCTTGATCGGATCACCCCATCAACACACGGTGACACCAGCCGTAAAAAAATCGCCGGCCCGAAGGCCGGCGATTGATCGACTCTTCCCCTGACGGGAAAGCGCTCGCGTCCTGATTCAGACCGACATCAGGGGCCCCGGGTTTTTCAGATAATCCTCGCGAATCTTTTTGGCGCACCAGTAGGTCAGCGCGCCGATCAGATCGGTGGGGTTGGCCTGAAAGTTCTGCGGGAAAGCGCTGCCGCTGGGCACAAAGACGTTGTGCACATCCCAGCTTTGCAGATAGCGATTAACCGCCGAGGTCGACGGATCGGTTCCCATGGCAGCGCCGCCCACGTTGTGGGTCGAGACGTAGCTTGTGACCTTGAAGTGATCACCCTCGAGCTGGAAGCCTTCATCCATGCGATCAGGCTTGAGAACATCGGCGATTTCCCGGAGACGATCGCGCATGAACCGGGAAAGCTTCTGCTCGTTTTCCTTCCAGTCAAACGTCATGCGCAAAAGCGGCATGCCGTAAGGGTCCTTCCAGGTCGGGTCGAGATCGAGCATGTTGGAGCGATAGGACATCACACTACCGGTCATCGACAGCTTCATGTGATGGCCGTAGTTTTCGCGCAGCGCGTCCTTGTAGCCCCTGCCCCACTTCGGCGCACTCTTGGGCAGTGACGTCTTGATGGGGGTGCCGCTGGCCTGCGAGGAGTGCATCTTGGCGCCGCCGATAAAACCGTGCTGAGCGCTGTCGAAGGTACCGGGCGAGAAGTCGTTGAACATGCGCCCTGTGGCACCGGCCGTGGCAAACGGGTTGAAGTCGATGTCATCGAAATACATGTTGATGCCACCGCCGACCTGATAGGCGTAGTTGCGCCCGACCACACCGGTACGCGATAGCGGGTCGTAGGGCTTGCCAATGTTCGAGTTCAGCATCAATCGCACGTTGTTGAGCGAGTAGGAGGCCAGAATCACGATATCGGCCGGCTGAAACACCTCTTCGCCATCGCCGTCGATGTAGGTCACACCGGTGGCGGTCTTGCCATCGTCAGCCAGCTCGACACGGGTCACGTTGGCGTGAGTGCGGTAGGCGAAATTGCTGCGCTGTTTGAGGGCATTGAGAATGCAGGTCTGCGGCGAGGCCTTGGAGTAGTTCAGACAGCCATAACGCGAGCAGAAGCCGCAGTAGTTACACGGGCCCAGCTGCATGCCATACGGGTTGGTCCAGGCGCGCGAGACGTTGGCCGACGGGTTGGGGAACGGATGATACCCCAGCTGACGCGCGGCCTTGTCAAACATCTCGGTGTTCTGGGTATCCTGCAGCGCCGGCAGCGGATAGGGTTCGCTGCGCGGTCCCTCGAACGGGTCACCGCCCTCCTGAATCTCGCCGTTGAGGTTGCCCGTGGTGCCGGACTGACCGCACACCTTTTCGAAAAAGGTGAAATGCGGCTCGAGCTCATCCCAGGTGACGCCGAAGTCCTGGATCTGCATGTCGTCCTGCAATACGCCGGGCTCGAACGCCTGGTCGGCAAAGCTTTTGAGCTGCAGATCGGTCGGGGTCGGACGGATCAGTACGCCGGTCCAGTGGGCACCGGCACCGCCGACGCCGTCACCGGGCAGAAAGGCGCCCAGCTTGCGCTGGGGCAGCGCGCGCTCGTCGAGGTCGCGACGAATCGTGACCGCCGACTGCTTCGGCTTTTGCATCATGGTATGACGAATGCCGTACTGAAGCTCATCGGCCGGCTTCGGATAGGCGAAATCCTCATTAGTACGATCGGCGCCACGCTCCAGCGCCAGCACGTTGAGGCCTGCCTCGGTCAGCTCCATCCCCATGATGGAACCGCTCCAGCCGAGACCGACGATGACCGCATCGACACGCGGTTGTTGCTTAGCCATGTACTTTTAACTCCTCGATCCTGTCGACGCGCACTGTGGCGCGCCATCCGACCGCCCGTCGGGCGGCCGGCTCATCATTATTTGGCGCCGTCGGTCTCGTTCAGCTCGCCGTTGGGATCAACGGCCCTGTTCAGGGGCGCATCACCGAGCTCCTCGCGAACGTCTGCGACCTGATCGGCATCCACCGCACCCCCGTCATTGCCCCAGGCACTGCGAACGAAGGTCGCAAGCGAGGCGACTTCATCGTCCGACAACCGCCAAGCAAAGCCGGGCATGGGCAGCTGAGCCGGGATGGTCGGCGTCGCCGGCGGCTGGGCACCGGCCAGAATCGTATGGATCAGGCCGGAGGGATTGTCGGCATTGGCCAGCGCATTGCCGTCAATCGGCGGGAAGACCCGCTCGGCGCCCATGCCGTCATTGAAATGACAGGCCGAGCAGTTATCGAGATAGAGTCGCTCGCCCGCGCTGAGATCTCTGGCAGCGCTCAGTTTTGCCTGAGTCTTCTCGCTGGCCTCACGGCGCTGATCCGCTGTCGTGGCATCCTTGCCAGCCGGGTTGGCCGGGAGGGACTTGAGATACAAACCGATGCTGCCCAGATCCTCGTCGCTGAGATGCGAGGTGCTGTGCGCCACGACCGAGGTCATCTCGCCACCCACGGTGGCATGAACGTTGCGGCCGGTTTGCAGGTACTCGGCAATCTCTTCGGCGCTCCAGCTTTCAAGACCACGGCCATCGCCACCCTCTCCACCGCGCAGCGAGGGGGCCCACCAGTCGTTGAGATCGGCGCCGGCGAGGTAGTCATCCCCACCATTGTCATCCAGGGCCTTTTCCTGCTGAGCAAGGCCGCGTGGGGTATGACAGCTGCCGCAGTGACCCAGGCCTTCGACCAGATAGGCGCCGCGATTGAGCTGCTCGCTGCGATCGGCTTCGGGCTCAAACACCTCGGCATCGGCAAACAGCCAGTTCCAGGCGGAAATGCCCCAGCGCTGATTGAAGGGGAAGGACAGGCTGGTCTCTTCGGGCTGATGCTGGACCGGCTCGACACCTTCCATGAAATAGACATAGAGGGCGTGGATATCCTCATCGGATACCTTCGCGTAGGCGGGGTAAGGCATGGCCGGATAGAGATTGGCGCCGTCGGCACGCTTGCCGTCGCGCAGCGCCGCGGCAAATTCTTCCTCGCTCCAGTCGCCGATGCCGGTCTCGCTGTCCGGGGTGATATTGGTGGAGTAGATCATGCCAAACGGGCTTTCAATGCCCAGTCCGCCGGCAAATTCTTCACCATCAGGGGCGGTATGACAGGCAACACAGTCGCCTGCCCGGGCCAGATACTCGCCACGTTTTACGGTCTCGTCACTGTCGGCGGCGCTGCTGGCAGAGGCCATCGTCAGGGTTGTGATGCCCGCCAGCACTGCCATGATTTCTTTTCTGTTCACTTGCGCTTTCCTTCGCGAATCCATTCTGCAGCGGCTCGGAAAATCAGCCGCGCTCACCACTGAGACTGACGGGACCAAGCGGATATTCGACATCATGCTGATCGACCCAGTCGCGAAAGCTCGCACGTGCGCCCGGAAAGCCGACCATTTTCCACGCCGCCATGTTCTTGTTGCCGCCATGGATGGGGTCGGAGAGATACCCTTCCTTGGTGTGTTGCAAAAGCCAGGAGAAGAAGTCGTCAGAGGTCAGCCACTGCTCATCGAGTGCGGCAAAATCGATCTCGCCCTTTTCCAGCGCACCAAGCACTTCATCGCGCGTGTCAGCGTCCAGAGATTCGAAACGGGCATCATGATGCTGCTGGCACCAGCGCTGCGTCAGGGCAATACCGCGCTGATAGACTTCCCGGGGCGTGTAGGGATACTGAAATCCGAGATCCGACGAGCCGGCGACAAAGGGGCCTTCCATATACCAGCGCTCGGCGTGGCCGTAGGCAGAGTCCATCTGACGATCGATGAACACCGGTACGTTGGTATCAAGCGCGCCCGGCCCTTCGCCTTCACCGGGGATCAGGCGGTCGCAGGCGGCCAGTACGAAGGACCACTCATCGCTTGTAAAAAAAAGGGGAGAATACTCGCTCAGCGCCGGGGCCTGTTCGGCGGCCTGGGCCGTCAGCGTAACGCCGCTGCCCAGGGTAATGGCGGGAATCATCGTCAGCGAGCCACGAAGGAAATCGCGGCGCTGTCTGTTCTTTATCCGGGAAGACATGTCAGGTTCCTGCACGGGTTCTTGTTACAATGACGGCCTTGAGCGTCAGACCCTTTGTTTGACGGTTTTTAATGGGTCATGCCTGGCTCACGGCTGAATGCGGTGATGTGTCGCAGCGCGCGCACAGTATCATTAATACGACGATAGTTTAAGTTTCGTTTCAATGACGGCGTCGACGTAAAGCCTTGAAGGCAACGATTCAGGCAGGAAAAGGTGTGACGCAACGCCTCCGACTGGAGGATTACTCAGGAGGCAGCCTGCCTGCTTCGATAATGGCAAGGCGTTGATGACGGGAAAGTTTCTTGATGCGCCGCTCAAGACGAAGTGCCCGGCTTTTGTCCCCTACCTGACAGGAAAACCGCAGCTGCAACGGGCCCTTGCCACGCAGGGATCGGGCGCAGCGCGCACCGTTTTGATGATGCTCACTGAAACGGCGTGCCACATCCGTGGTCACGCCGGTATAGAGATGTCCCAGCCGGTTTTCAATGATGTAGAGCGACCAGATCGCAGGCGTTGATGTCACTTCCGCCTGCCGGTCAGCCTGACAGGCCATCCAGCGGCTCCCTGAAGGCGCGCATGATGGAATCATAGCGATTCGGGTCGCTGTCACTGCGTTTGGCAAAGATGGACGAGCCGGACACGAAGGTATCGGCACCGGCACGGGCAATCTCACCAATATTGTCAGCGTTGATGCCACCGTCCACTTCAAGACGTATGGGCTTGCCGGTTGCATCGATCATGGCCCGCGCCAGACGCAGCTTGTCCATCATGGCCGGAATAAAGGACTGCCCACCAAAGCCCGGGTTGACCGTCATCACCAGCAGCATCGACAGCTTGTCGAGGACATGGTCGAGCGTTGAAAGCGGCGTGGCAGGATTGAGCGCAAGCCCCGCGGTGGCACCGCCGTCAATGATCAGCTGCAGCGAGCGGTCGATATGCAGACTGGCCTCGGGATGAAAGGTGATGTGGTTGGCGCCGGCATCCAGAAAGGCGCGAATCAGATCATCGACCGGTGACACCATCAGATGCACATCGATCTCCGCGGTCACGCCGTAATTGCGCAGCGCATGGCAGACCGCCGGCCCGAAGCTCAGATTGGGCACGTAGTGATTGTCCATGACATCAAAGTGGATCGTATCGGCGCCGCTGGCCAGTACGTCATCCACCTCCTGCCCCAGGCGAGCGAAATCCGCCGACAGAATGGAAGGCGCAATCCTGAAGGGTTGTTGCACTGTAAACACCTCATCAAACAAATTCGATATCAATCAGCGTACACCGCGATCACGTCTCGTAACAGAGCCGACCCGAGCGGAGATGGGAATGCGGTACAAAAAAGGGGCCGCATCATCGCGGCCCCTGATCGAGAAAGTCAGGGCGTCAGTTTTCGCACTCATAGCGCTCGACGGCATCCAGCGCCTCCTGCTCGGTTTCGTATTCACTGAGCAGGGTATCCGTGTCGGGATTGACGCCGCGCACTTCATAGACGGTTTTACCACCGCCCTTTTCGACCTTCTTGACGCAGGCAGTGCGGGGAGTAGGCGTTTGATCGGGCATGGCAATAACCTCTGTATGAACGTCAGCAATCACTATAGTGCATGGTCATCAAAAAGCGCGACAACCACTGATCAACAGGCACCGCTCGTGCCTTGACACCCTGCAGCGGCACTGTCTTTGCCATACTGCATTAAACCGGGCTAATCCAACAAGACAAAAGGAACGTCACATGTTCAAGGGAAAATCATTAACGCTGACCTGTCTGCTTGTCATGCTGATGCCGTCGGTCGCCGACGCCGCAACGCCCATCATCGAAGGTGAGCGTTTTCATGGCGTGCCCGGCCAGCACGCCATGGTGGTCACCAGTCATACGCTGGCCAGCAGGGTGGGACACGACATTTTGCGCGATGGCGGCAACGCTGTGGATGCCGCCGTGGCCATCGGTTTTGCGCTTGCCGTGGTACAGCCCCGCTCGGGCAACATTGGCGGCGGCGGTTTCATGGTGATCTCTGATGAGGCAAGCGGCGATGTCACCTCGATCGACTATCGGGAAACCGCGCCTGCCGGCGCCTTTGAAACCATGTTTCAGGACGATGAGGGCAACGTGATCGAGGCGGCGTCGCGCTATTCGGCCAACGCCTCGGGCGTACCGGGTACGGTATCCGGCATGGCGATGGCGCTGGAGCGCTATGGCTCCATGTCACTTGACCGGGTCATGGCGCCGGCCATCCGTCTGGCACGCGACGGCTTTGCCATTCCGGCGCGTTTCGCCGATGGCCTCAACGACAGCCGCGAACAGCTCGAAAAAAACGACGGCACGCGACGGTTGTTCTATAAGGCCGATGGCAGCGACTGGCGCGCCGGCAAGGTGTTTCAACAGGGCGAACTGGCGGCCACCCTTGAACGCATCGCACAAAACGGACCCCGCGAGTTTTATGAAGGCGAAACGGCCGATCACCTGATCGACACCATCAAGGCCCATGGCGGCATCATGACCCATGAGGATCTCAAGAATTATCGCGCGATCGAGCGCGCGCCGGTTCACGGCACCTACCGGGGTTACGACGTCTATGCGATGGCGCCGCCCTCCTCCGGCGGCGTCCACATCGTGCAGATTCTCAACATGCTGGAAAACGATGACCTGACCGGCATGGGCTTTGGCTCGGCCGCCAGCATGCACCTGATGAGCGAGGCAATGCGCCGCGCCTATGCCGACCGCTCGAAATACCTGGGCGACCCGGACTTTTTTGAGGTACCGGTCAAGGCGCTGACCTCAAAGGATTATGCCCGCGAGCTGCGCGCGCAGATCTCTCTTGAAAAGGCGACGCCCTCGGAAGCCATCGGCCCGGGCAACCTCACGCCTTACGAATCCAACGAGACCACGCACTATTCGGTCGCCGATGACTCGGGACTGGCGGTTTCCAACACCTATACGCTCAACTTCAGCTACGGCTCCGGCATTGCCGTGGACGGCGCGGGATTTCTGCTCAATAACGAAATGGATGACTTCTCGGCCAAGCCCGGTGTGCCCAACGCCTTCGGCCTGATCGGCGGCGAGGCCAATGCCGTAGAACCCGGCAAGCGCATGCTGTCTTCCATGACGCCGACCATCGTCAAGCGCGATGGCAAAAATTTCCTGATCACCGGCAGCCCCGGCGGCTCCCGCATTATCACCACCACGCTGGAAGTGATCAGCAACGTCATCGATCACGGCATGAACATTCAATCGGCTGTCAGTGCGCCGCGCTTTCACGATCAGTGGCTGCCCGACGAGCTTCGCATCGAGGATGGCTTCAGTCCGGACACTGTGCGGCTACTGGAGGGCATGGGCCATAACGTGGTTCAGAAATCGGCCATGGGCGCCAGCCAGTCGATTCTGATCAACGAGGAGGGCTTTCAGGGTGGTGCCGACCCGCGTCGGGAAACGTCATCGGCACTGGGCCTCTAGCCTCTCGGCGGCAGAGGTTGTGCAGACCCGATGGGCTAACCCTGGCTCAGGTTTAAAGAACAAAATGGCATAACCGGTCGGATTGTCATTCCCATGAGTTTTGTTTAGCCTCTGCTCAACGCCAGAATCACTGGCCTTCGATAACAATTTTGACGATCAGATGCCGGGGAACACGATATGTCACGCTCGAGTCTTTTACGCCGCGCCATTGCCACGGCTGTCCTGGGGGCCGCCCTTGGCAGCACTCAGGCCTTCAGTGCCGATCGCGAACTGCTCAATGCTTCCTACGATATCGCGCGCGAACTCTTCGCCGAACTCAATCCGCAGTTCGTTGAGCACTGGCAGGAAGAACACGGTGAATCGGTCGGCGTCAAACAGACCCACGCCGGTTCCTCGACCCAGGCCCGCGCCATCCTGCAGGGGCTGCGCGCCGATGTCGTGACCTTCAATCAGGTCACTGATGTCGACGTGCTGGCACAAAAGGGTCAGCTGATCCCCGAGGACTGGCAGTCGCGCCTGCCCAACTACAGCTCGCCCTACTACTCGACCATGGCGTTTCTGGTCAGAAAGGACAATCCAAAGGATATCCGCACCTGGGCAGATCTGGCCGGTGATGACGTGGCACTGGTCTTTCCCAACCCCAAGACCTCCGGCAACGGACGCTACACCTATCTGGCGGCCTGGGCGGCCAGCAATCACGATAACGGCGATGATGACGCCGCCACACGTGACTACATGAAAAAGATGCTGGGCAATGTCGAGGTCTTCGATACCGGCGGTCGCGGCGCCACGACCACCTTTGCCGAACGCGGCATCGGCGATGTGCTGATCACGTTCGAATCGGAAGCCAACAACATCCGTAACCAGTACGGTCCGGATGACTATGAGGTCGTTGTGCCGCCGGTGGACATCATGGCCGAGTTTCCTGTGACCTGGGTGGACAAGAACGTCGAGCGCAACGGCACCGAGGATCTGGCGAAGGGCTATCTGGAGTATCTCTACTCGCCCGAGGCGCAGCGTACGCTGGCGCAGTACTACTATCGCGTCAACGATGACGAGATCAGCGAAGAGTTTGCCGAGCGTTTCCCGCAGACCACCCTGCTGCGCATCGAGGATGCCTTCGGGAGCTGGGAGGATGTGATGCAGACGCATTTCACCAGCGGTGGTGAACTCGACCAGCTGCAGCGCCGTTAATGAGCACGCGCTCGGCCAGGGTATTGCCGGGGTTTTCGCTCTCGCTGGGCGTGACCCTGCTGTTTGTGTCGCTGATCCTGCTGCTGCCGATGACCAGCCTCATCGGAGAGCTCTCGACGCTGTCGTGGTCACAGTACTGGGCGGCGATTACCGACCCGCGCCTGATTGCAAGCTATAAGGTGACGCTGCTGGCCGCACTGGCGGCGTCGCTTTTCAATGCAATGTTCGGGCTGTTGATGGCCTGGGTGCTGGCGCGCTACACGTTTCCCGGCAAGCGCATCCTTGATGCGCTGATGGATCTGCCCTTTGCCCTGCCCACGGCGGTGGCCGGCATTACGCTGGCCACCCTTTATTCGCGCAACGGCGCCGTGGGCAGCCTGCTCGAGCCGCTGGGCATCGAGGTCGCCTATACCTGGCTGGGGATTGCGCTGGCCATGGCCTTTACCAGCGTGCCCTTTGTAGTGCGCACCGTGCAGCCGGTACTCGAGGACCTGCCGGGCCATGCCGACGAGGCGGCACTCACACTGGGCGCCAGCAATCTGTATGCCTTTCGGCGGGTCATCCTGCCGCATATCTGGCCGGCCATTGTTACCGGCACCGGGCTCTCCTTTGCTCGTTCACTGGGCGAGTTCGGCGCCGTCATCTTTATTGCCGGCAACATGCCCTACCGCACCGAGGTGGTCTCGCTGATGATGGCCACGCGCCTTGAGGAGTACGACTACGCCGGGGCCGCCGCCATCGCCTCGCTGGTCATGCTGGTGTCGCTGCTGCTGTTGCTGGCCATCAATCTCTGGCAGGGGCGTTTCTATCGCCGTCTGCATGGCGGGAGGCACTGACATGAAGCGCATTGGTGATGGTGCCGCCACACGGCTGGTATTGATTTCGCTGGCCGTGATCATGACGACGCTGTTTCTGGTCATCCCGCTGGCCGGCATCTTCTATCAGGCCCTGGCCGAAGGCATGGCGCCGTTCTGGCAGAACCTGACCAGCACCTTTACCCGGGAGGCGATCGGCCTGACGCTTTTGATCGCGCTTTTGACCGTGCCGGTCAATCTGATCTTTGGCATCTTTCTGGCCTGGCTTGTGACCCGCTTTGCCTTTCCCGGTCGGCGCCTTTTGCAGACGCTGATCGATATCCCCTTTGCGGTCTCGCCGGTCGTGGCCGGTCTGCTCTATCTGCTGCTCTACGGTCGTACCGGCTGGCTGGGCAGCATCCTGTCCGAACAGGACGTGCAGCTGATGTTTGCCTGGCCCGGCATGGTGCTGGTGACCATTTTCGTGACCTGTCCGTTCGTGGCGCGCGAGCTGATTCCCCTGATGCAGGCGCAGGGCAGCGCCGAGGAAGAAGCCGGCGTGACGCTGGGCGCCGGTGGCTGGACGCTTTTTCGCCGCATTACCCTGCCCAACATTCGCTGGGCGCTGGTGTACGGGGTGATTCTGACCAATGCCCGCGCCATCGGCGAGTTCGGCGCCGTCTCGGTCGTGTCGGGCAGCATTCGCGGTGAAACCATCAATCTGCCGCTGCAGGTGGAGCTTTTGTATCAGGATTACAACACGGTGGGCGCCTTCACCAGTGCGGCCCTGTTGGCCGCCCTTGCCATCGTGACGCTGATGATCAAGGCACTGCTTGAGTGGCATACCCATCGTCGGGAGAAAACAGCATGAGCATTACCGTAAGCGGTGTCTCCAGACGCTTTGGCAACACGACGGCCCTGCATCCGCTGTCGCTGGAGATCAAAAAAGGGGAAATGGTGGGGCTCTTGGGCCCGTCGGGGTCCGGCAAGACCACGCTTTTGCGCATCATTGCAGGCCTTGAAGCGCCGGATGGCGGCTCGATTCACTTTGGCGAGCGCGACGTGACCCATGTCCACGTGCGAAAGCGCCGGGTCGGCTTTGTCTTTCAGCACTACGCACTCTTTCGTCACATGAGCGTGTTTGAAAACGTGGCCTTTGGTCTGCGGGCCCGGCCGGCCGGCGAGCGCCCCTCCAGTGCCGAGATCCGCGATCGGGTGCAGCATCTGCTCGAGCGAGTCCGCCTTGACGCCCTGGCCAAACGCCTGCCGTCCCAGCTCTCCGGCGGCCAGCAGCAGCGCGTGGCGCTGGCCCGCGCTCTGGCCGTCGAGCCCGAGGTGCTTTTGCTGGATGAGCCCTTCGGCGCGCTCGATGCCAGGGTGCGACTGGAGCTGCGCCGCTGGCTCCGACATCTGCACGAGGAGTTCGGCTTTACCAGTGTCTTTGTCACCCACGATCAGGAGGAGGCACTCGAGCTTTCCGACCGCGTCGTGGTCATGAGCAACGGACAAATCGAGCAGATCGATACGCCGCAGACGCTCTACCGCGCCCCGGCCAATCGTTTTGTCTTTTCGTTTCTGGGCGAAACCAACCGCTTCGGCGGTGAATATCGAGACGGGCGGCTACAGCAGGGCAACGCCTGGATTGCGATGGAGCACTCAGACATTGCACCCGATGAGGTGCTGCTGCGCCCCCATGAGCTGATGCTGACCACCGCCCCGGACGGCCGCGCGCACCTGCCGGTCACGGTGGATGCCGTGTCACCGGTGGGCAGTGACGTGCGCGTCGAGCTGACCGCTGACTGGATGGACACGCCCTGGCTTGCCAGCATCACACATCATGACTTTGATCGACTGCAGCCGGAGCGCGGCGCAAACTTTTACCTCATCCCCTCGCGCTGGCACCGGTTCGAACCCGAAACGGCGTGATCACAAGCGCGCGCGGCCTGTCACCGTTAGGCGCTTGTCAGCCCGACAATGGTGTTTTGCGCCGCAGACGCCAGGCAATGTCGGTCATGCCGCGCTCGTCACGCTGTTCTCCGAGCCTTTCCAGCTCGAAGTTGGGCGCAAAAAGCCGCGCGACTTCCTCATCGGTGACCACGTAGGGTGGTCCCTGATCACGGTTTTCATCGCGCACCACCGAGATCAAAAGCCCCTCTACGCCGGGCCGGCACAGCTCGGCCATTTTAAGCGCGTAGCGCTGACGGGCGGCTTGCGGCAGCGCAATCAGTGCCGCACGGTCATAAAAGGCACCGATGTCGTCACTCAGGCCTGCCTCGAGATGAAAGAAGTTACCGACATCCAGCGTCACGGCGGCCCTGTCGGAGCGTTCAAGGCTTTCAAAACGCTCAAAGTTCGTGCGTGATTGTACCGCGGGCAGCGCCTCGTTCTGCGCCTGGAACCAGCCTGTGACCGCCTCTTCCACCAGCTCAACGCCCAGTACCGGATGGCCCTTTTGTGCCAGCCAGTGGATATCGCCGCTTTTGCCGCACAGCGGCAAAAGTATCCGGGCATTCGCCGCCAGCGTCAGGGCGGACCAGTAACGTGCCAGCATGGGCTGGACGTCATCGCTGTGAAAGCCGATGCGCCCTTCCCGCCAGCGCTCAAACCACTGCTCGTTGCCCTGCCCTGAAGTTGACGACATGATCAGAACCAGCGATCGCGCTTTTTACGACGTCGCGGCAGATGCGGCACGAGCAGCCCCAGTATCAGGCCGCCGCCCGCGACGCTGCCGCCGTAGACGAAGTAGCGCATCAAAAGATCCTCGCGCTCGGTATCCAGCCTTGCCTGATACTCGCGCATTTTCGATTGCGCCTGGGTGAGCTGGGCATTGAGGTCATCATTGGTGGTCTGGAGTTCATTGACGCGAGCCTGACTGCTCTGCAGCGAGCTTTTCATGTCGGCAACGCGCTGGTCCCACTCGTCGTCGATCCCTTCCAGGCGCTGCGTCAGGGTCTGCACGCGCTCCTGCATTTCCGGTACTCGCTCCTGCACGCTCTGCTCTGACTGCAGGTCATCGCTGGGAATCCAGACGGTGTCGCCGCCTTCGGTACGAATACGGCTGTAATCGCCCTGGACTTCAACCAGCGTGACGCGCTGGCCGGCATCTACCGTTCCCACGATGCGATAGCTGTCGGTGGGACCACTTCGGACATAGGTCGATAGCGAATCACTGACCCAGCGGGCTTCTTCAGCGTGGGCGGTGCTGATACCGACACCCAACAAAATACCGACGCAGAGTTTTCCAATTGTTTTCATGGTGGAGTCATTGGTTCGTCAAAAAATATATTTACATCATGATGCCTGAGCCGGACGTACCGATTACCTGATACCCGAGACCATTGCTCATCCACAGTTTCTGTGGATAACCTACGGGACAACCTGCTCACATGACTCACAAAGCGCCCGACTGACAGGCCATGACACCATTTTGTTCAAAAAATGTTCAGATGAATTCTATTCTTCCCGCGGCGGCCAGTGCATGGCGCCCGGGAAGGCGGTCACATTGCCCTCGGCCTTGACCGCTCTTGGCGTACCCTCACGCTCGACTTCATCAATGCGCACGATGGCGTTCATCGGCAGATAGCTGCGCGAGACGCCCTCAAAGGTGCGGCGCAGCTTTTCGGCGCCGGGGTCGACCACGACCTTCGTGTCATCGCCAAACACCACACCCTCGATCTCGATAAAGCCCCAGAGCTCGCTTTGAAAGATATCGCGTGCGTAGAGCTCCCAGAGCTCGCCCTGCTGCAGGAAACTGATTCTATAAAGAGGCTTTGCCGCCATGTACGCTCAATCCTCACTGTGTTGCGCCGGACCGATGACCGCTGCGGCCCGGTCAGGGGCCGCAACAAGCGCGGGAGTCTATCATAGGCTTTTGCGCTCATGGCGCCCGTCATGAGCCTGCTCACGTGTTGATACACAAAGACCATTTTTCACTACACAAGCGCGTGCTGGCCTGTGCCTGCCCCCATGCGTATAATTTCGCCATTTCCGGGTCGCTGTGCGACCGCTTGCGACACTTCTCTCGATGGTAGGGCGAAAGCACGGCCGTTTTTGTGCCGTCATCGCTGGATCATCGTCTGACACCCACTTTTTAGTATGTGTATCCAAGGCCCATGACGAAGAAACTCTTCATCAAGACCCACGGCTGCCAGATGAACGAGTACGACTCGGCTCGCATGGCCGACCTGCTGGGCGACTCCCATCAGCTTGAACTGACGGACAATGAAAACGAAGCAGATGTCATTTTGCTCAATACCTGCTCGATTCGCGAAAAGGCGCAGGAGAAGGTATTTCATCAGCTCGGGCGGTGGAAAAAGCTCAAGGCGGCCAACCCGGACCTGGTGATCGGTGTCGGCGGCTGCGTGGCGAGTCAGGAAGGCGACAATATTCAAAAACGCGCGCCCCATGTCGACATGGTGTTCGGCCCGCAGACCCTGCACCGCCTGCCGGACATGATGAATAACCGCAGTGAGAGCGGCAATCTGATCTCGGTGGTGGATGTCACCTTCCCGGAAATCGAGAAGTTTGATCGTCTGCCGGCGCCCAGCTCTGATGGCGCCTCGTCGTTTGTATCGATCATGGAAGGCTGCTCGAAGTACTGCAGCTTCTGCGTGGTGCCCTACACCCGCGGTGAAGAGATTTCACGCCCGTTCGAGGACGTGCTCGATGAGGTCGTGCATCTGGCCGAACAGGGCGTGCGCGAAATCAATCTGCTGGGCCAGAACGTCAACGCCTACCGCGGCATGGACGAGGCCGGCGAAGAGATCGATCTGGCCGAAATGATTGCAGCCGTGGCAGCAATTGATGGTATCGACCGCATCCGCTTTACCACCTCGCACCCGGTGGAGTTCACCGACAGTCTGGTCGAGGCCTTTGGCGAGATTCCGGAGCTGGTCAGCCATCTGCACCTGCCGGTACAGTCGGGCTCCGACCGGATTTTGAAGGCGATGAAGCGCGGTCACGGCCGCGAGGAGTACATCGCCAAGATGGAGCGCATTCGTGAAAAACGTCCGGATATCAGCTTTTCCTCGGACTTCATCATTGGTTTTCCCGGTGAGACCGAGCAGGACTTTCTGGACACGATGGATCTGATCGAGCGCATCGGCTTTGATCACTCCTTCTCGTTTGTCTATTCCAAACGTCCCGGCACCCCGGCGTCCGATCTGCCGGACGAGACCCCGGAGCTGGTCAAGAAGCAGCGTTTGAAGATCCTGCAGGATCGCATTACACAGAACGCCGTTGCCATCTCTCGGCGCATGGTGGGCACCACCCAGCGGATTCTGGTGTCGGGCTTTTCGCCAAAGGATCCGGGCGAGCTTTCCGGGCGCACCGAAAACAACCGTGTGGTCAACTTCCGCGCCGCCAATCCGATCGATCTGATCGGCTATTTCGTCGATGTTGAAATCGTGGAAGCCTTCCCCAACTCTTTAAGGGGTGAGCTGATTTCCGACCGGAAATACTGAGCCGACAGACGCACACTCGATGTCATGTTGCCTGTCCCGGCCGGATGCGCCATCGCGGTTAACCAGCCGCGATGGCGTCTTCTCCTTTTCGATCGAATAATTGGTGCTATTGTTCCCGAACGCCATCAGAGCCAGGCTGCCCTTCAACGACGCAACGACCGGACCCAACATTGACCCAGAAAACTGCCAACTCGCATCGTATTCTTCAGCTGTCGCTGGAACCCAATGACCCCATGCGGCTGGCCAATCTCAGTGGTCAGCAGGATGAACATCTTCATCTGATCGAACAGCGTCTCGAAGTGACGGTGCGCAACCGTGGCAACGAGTTTCAGCTGGCCGGCAATGCCGCACGCGTCAAGGCCACCGCCAACGTGCTGGAGCATCTGTACCGCGAGACCCAGACGCAGACCCTGTCGCCGGAAACGGTCCATCTTTATCTGCAGGAATCGGGCCTTGAATCGATCGCCGAGGATGAAGACGACGACCTGCCGCGCGAAGGCGTGATCCTGCGAACCCCACGCGCCGTCATCAAGCCGCGCGGGCAAAATCAGCAGCAATACGTTGAACACATTCGCAATCACGACATCAATTTCGGCATCGGCCCTGCCGGTACCGGCAAGACCTATCTGGCCGTTGCCGCCGCCGTGGAAGCGCTCAATCAGCAGGACGTGCGCCGCATTCTTCTGGTACGCCCGGCCGTTGAAGCCGGCGAAAAACTCGGCTTTCTGCCGGGGGATCTGGCCCAGAAGATCGACCCCTATCTGCGCCCGCTGTATGACGCGCTCTACGAGATGCTCGGCTTTGAACAGGTCAACAAGTTGATCGAAAAGCAGGTGATCGAAATTGCGCCGCTGGCCTATATGCGCGGGCGTACGCTCAACAATGCCTTTGTCATCCTCGATGAGAGCCAGAACACCACGCGCGAACAGATGAAGATGTTTTTGACGCGTATCGGCTTTGGCTCCACGGCCGTGATTACCGGCGACATTACTCAGGTGGATCTGCCGCGCGGCACGAATTCGGGCCTGATCCACGTGCTCAACGTGCTCAAGGACATCGACGGTATCAGCATGACCCGCTTTGCCTCCAAGGATGTGGTTCGCCATCCGCTGGTGGCACGCATCATCGATGCCTATGAGGCGCACGAGTCCGAAGAGGATCGCCACTCATGAGTGAAGCGGTCTGTGTCGACTGCCAGGTGGCGGTCGACTTTGACGCACTTCCCGACGAGCAGACACTCGAGCACTGGTTGACCACCGTGCTCGATCATTTCCCGGCAGAGCAGCGCCGCGAGATGACGGTACGCTTTGCCAGCGAAGAGGAAAGCCGCAGTCTCAATCACGACTATCGTGGCCGCGACAGCTCGACCAACGTGCTCTCCTTTCCCTTCGAGGTGCCGCCGGGCGTTCCTCTGCCCCTGCTGGGTGATCTGGTTGTCAGCCCCCATGTGGTCAAACGCGAAGCGCTTGAGCAGCACAAGCGCCTCGAGGATCACTTCGCCCACATGATCGTGCATGGTACGCTTCATTTACTGGGCCTTGATCACATTGATGATGATGAGGCCGAGACCATGGAACAGCTCGAGCGGGACATCCTGTCCACGCTGGGTATTTCCGATCCCTATGCTGTTGTTTCCGAAAGTTCGGGAACACACGACAGCCATCAGGTATCCGAGGAGAAGAGAACCGACGCATGAGCGATGACCGACCGGCAAGTCAGCCATCCCGATCCTGGCTTGACAGAATAATCGGCGCTTTTTCCGGCGATAACGAAGAACCCAGCAGTCGCGATGAGCTGATCAGCTTTCTCAAGGAAGCCTCCGCGCGACTGAGCCTCGATCAGGATGGACTAACCATCATCGAGGGGGCCTTTGATATCAGCACCATGCAGGCCCGCGAAGCCATGGTGCCCCGCTCTCAGATCGTGGCCATCCAGGCCGACCACTCTCCCGATCAATGCCTGCCCATCATTCGCGAGACCGCCCATTCACGCTATCCCGTCATCGATGACAATCTCGATGAAGTGGTCGGCGTATTGCTGGTCAAGGACATGCTGCCGCTGATTCTTCAGGACAGCGAGGAGCGCGAGCGCTTCAGACTGCGTGAGGTGTTAAGGCCTGCCCTGTTTATTCCGGAATCCAAGCGGCTCAACAACCTGCTGCGCGAGTTCCGTGATACGCGCAATCATATGGCCATCGTGGTGGATGAATATGGCGGTACAGCCGGCATCATCACCATCGAGGACATTCTCGAGCAGATTGTTGGCGATATCGAGGATGAGCACGATATCGACGAGGAAGACGATATCCGTGACTTGGGTAACGGCACCTACGCCGTCAAGGCGCTGACGCCCATCGATGACTTCAATGAGCGCTTCGAGACCAGCTTCTCCGATGAGGAGTTCGACACGGTTGGCGGTCTGGTCATGCAGCGCTTCGGGCATCTGCCGGCACGCAACGAGTCCACCGAGCTGGATCACTGGCGATTTACGGTCATGAACGCCGACAGCCGACGCATTCGCTGGCTGCAGGCCACCCGTACCGATGTCAAAAATGCCGCAGACGATATATCCCAGCCCGATCATTGATACCGACCACCAGCAGGTTTGATCACGTACCTGCCCTGTCAATCCTGCTGCGGGCAGGCCTGGTTGCCTGCCCGTTTTTCATGTCAGAGGATGCCGCATGATCTCCCTGCTACAGCGCCGCGGCGTCGGTTCACTTCTTGCCCTGCTGGCCGGCGCCCTCACGACCCTGACCTTCGCGCCCTTTAACCTCTGGGGGCTTGGCCCCGTGGCGCTGGCAGTTTTTTATATCGTGCTTCAAAACGTCAGCCTGCGTCAGGCCCTTTGGCGTGGCTGGCTGTTTGGCGTCGGCCTGTTCGGAAGCGGTGCCTCCTGGGTCTATGTCTCGATCCATGACTACGGCAATACAGGTGGGCCGCTGGCCGTTGTGCTGACGGTCCTTTTCATCGTGACCATGGCGCTTTTTGTCATGCTGCCGGCGCTTTTGTACCGCCTCTGCGCCGCCTCCAGACTCAACATCGTGGCCTTTGCCGGCGCCTGGGCGCTGAGCGAGGCATTTCGCAGCTGGGCCTTTACCGGCTTTCCCTGGCTTTTTCTGGGCAGCGCCCATGTCAGCTCACCGCTGGCCGGCCTCGCGCCGCTGGGCGGCGTCTATCTCGTGTCACTGGTGGTAGCACTCAGCGGTGCGCTGCTGGCCGGGCTGGTTTTATCGCGCACCTGGTGGCTGCTGGCACCGCTGGCTGCGCTCTGGCTGATACCGCTGGCTTTGCCCATGCAGTGGGCCAGACCCTCGGGTGATGACGTCACGGTCTCGCTGGTACAGGGGGATCTGGCACAGCTGAGCAAATGGACGCCCGATGGCCAGCGCGATGCGGTGAATACCTACTTCGGTCTGACCCGCCAGCACGGGCTGGAAAGCGACATCGTCATCTGGCCGGAAACGGCGCTGCCCATGCTGGAACAACAGGCCATGCCGTTTTTGCAGCGCGTGCAGTCGACACTGCCGGCCGACAGCACGCTCATGACAGGCATCATGCAGCGCGATCAAGGCGGCAGGTTTTACAACAGCATGATTTCGCTGGGGGAGACGCCGGGCCAGTATCGCAAGGCACATCTGGTGCCGTTCGGGGAGTATCTGCCGCTTGAGTCGCTGCTGGGCGGGCTTTTGCAAATATTTAATATCCCGATGGGCAATATTGGCGCCGGCGGCGATGACCAGCCGCCGCTTCAGGCGCACGGGCTGCGTCTTGGCGTCGCCATCTGCTATGAAATCGTCTATCCCGACCTGGTGCGCGCGCGTGCAGAAAACGCCAACGCGCTGGTGACCATTTCCAACGACACCTGGTTTGGTCACTCCATCGGGCCGCTGCAGCACATGCAGATGGCGCAGCTGCGGGCGCTGGAGAACAACCGCTATCTGATCCGAGCCACCAATAACGGCATGACCGCCATCGTGGCGCCGGATGGTCACATCATGGCGCAGGCACCGCGCTTTGAGCCGGCCGTTCTCAACGGCGCCATTCGCCCGATGGAGGGCCTGACCCCCTTTACGCGCACGGGCAGCTGGCCGACGCTTTCTCTGGCACTGTTAATGTTGCTTTGTGGTGGTATCTTGCGCTCTCACGGGCGCCATCGAAACGCCCCTTGATCTTTTGATGCCCTGGCAGAGACCACCACCATGCTGACGCTTTTAAAGATGTATCTCCTGCCGCCGGGCATCATTATCGTGGCGCTTTTGTTCGCACTCGTCGTGGTCTGGCGCTGGCGTCGGCGCTGGGGGCAACGCCTCGGCATTGCCGTGGTGCTGATGCTCTGGGCGCTGTCGACATCGCGCGTTGCCACTTTACTGATGGACCCGCTGGAAAGTGCTGTCCCCATCGCCACGCAGGCGCAGTGGGAGCAGGCACAGGCCATCGTCATTCTCAGCGGCGGGCGTCTTTTCGGACAGTCCCAGCTTGACGGCTATGATGATGTCACCCCCATGGCCATGCAGCGGCTGGCCGACGGCGCCCGTATCAAGCGTGAGACCGACCTGCCGGTACTGATCACCGGCGGCGGCGGACGACGCGGCACGCGGCGCCCGCCCGAGGCGGATCTGATGGCGTTTCGCTTTGAAAAAAGCTTTGGGCTGCCCGTGCAGTGGCGGGAGATACAAAGCCGCAATACAGAGCAGAACGCGATCTACAGCGCCCGAATGCTGCGTGACGAGAACATCGACACCATTATCCTGGTGACCAGTGCCTGGCACATGCCCCGTGCCCAGCGCGCCTTTAAAAATGAAGGCATGACCGTTCTGGCCGCCCCTACTGCCTTCACGGCGCGCGCAGGTTTTGGCCCGCGCAGCTTCTCCCCCGACATGACGGCTCTGGGCAACAGCTACTGGGCACTGCATGAATATGCCGGGTGGCTTGCCGGTCGATAGAATCGCCCACCGATAGACACTGCGTCTGCCGGCGTCGCCTCTGACAATGTCGGTGGCGCTCTGGTGAGGTCTTCCGGCATGACTGATGGCAAACTGAACAGGCGGGCATCCCGCCCAACGTTGCTCATCTGTTCAGGAATGCACCATGTCCAACAATAATCATATCGGTTCATCCGGCAGCGATGACCACTACGCCTCTGCCCATGCGCCTCTGTCGCCGGAAAAGCGCAAGGCCATGCATCAGGTCATCGTTGCCTCAGCCATCGGCAATTTCGTGGAGTGGTTCGATTTTGCCGTCTACGGCTTTCTCGCCACCATTATTGCCCGGCACTTCTTCCCCCCGGGTGAGCCGGCGCTCGCTTTGCTGCAGACCTTCGCGGTGTTTGCCGTCTCCTTTGCCCTGCGCCCGATCGGTGGCCTTTTCTTTGGCAGACTGGGCGATCGCATCGGCCGCAAGCGGGTGCTGGCCATTACCATCCTTTTAATGGCCGGGGCCACGGCAATGATCGGCGTATTGCCCACCTACGGTGCCATCGGCATCATGGCCCCGATCCTGCTGGCACTGGCCCGCTGCATTCAAGGGTTCTCGGCCGGCGGCGAGTATGCCGGGGCCTGTACCTATGTGATTGAACACGCCCCGCCTCATCAAAAGGCGCGCTACGGCAGCCTGATTCCGGTATCCACCTTTCTGGCCTTTGCTTGCGCGGCCGGACTGACCCTGCTGCTGGGGGCCGTCATGTCCGAAGGGGCCATGCAGGCCTGGGGCTGGCGTATCCCGTTTCTGATCGCCGCGCCGCTGGGGCTGGTCGGATTATATATGCGTCTGCATCTGGAAGAGTCCCCCGCCTTCAAGGCGCTGGAAAAGGCGCCCGAAACGACCCACACCACGGTCAGTGAAACGGTGAAGATGCATCGTGCCACCATCCTCTGCCTGAGCGCTTTCATCTCCGCCACGGCGCTGTCGTTTTATATGTTCACCACCTATATGGTGACCTACATGCAGGTAGCAGGCGGCGCCAGCATCACGACCGCTTTGCTGGCGAGTCTGGGGGCGCTTGTCTTTTCGGGACTGCTTTGCCCGGTGATAGGGCGACTATCGGATCGTATCGGGCGACGAAACACCATACGCGGGGCCTGTGCATGCCTGATCGTAGCGGTGCTGCCGGCCTATTATCTGGCCGGCAGCGGTGAGTTGCTGCCTGCCATGCTGGGGGCTTCACTTCTGGCCATAGGGGCGGTGATGTGTGGCGTGGTGACAGCGGTTCTGATGGCCGAGCAGTTCCCGACCCGGGTGCGCTATACGGCATCGGCCCTGTGCTACAACATGGCCTATACGATTTTTGGCGGCACCGCGCCGCTGATGGCCACATGGCTGATCAGCCTGACCGGCTACTCGCTGGCACCCGCGTTCTATCTGATCGCCATTGCCGTACTTGCCTTTATCGGCGGCTCGCGCCTGCCGGAGTCTGCACATCGTGTGCTCAACGATGACGAGGCCACCTGGCATGCCCAGTCCGTACCGTTGAAACGAAAGGCAACGGCCATGCCTTCCTGATCGATCAGTCCCCCGCGCGCTGAAAATAGCGATGACCACACTGGTGGCAGGGTTCCAGCAGCTGTCGATAGTGCAGTATGACAGGATGCTCACAGTGAACGCAGGCCATGCGGCCCGGTGCCACCACTTCCCCTTCGGTATAATCAGCGCGCGCCACCTCGAGCTCTTCCTCGAAGCGCCACTGATCCAGCGCGGTACGGTCGGCCACTGACAAAAGCCCCTGGCGCAGCCGGTCGGAAAGCATGCTCAGATCAATGCCCAGAAAGCCTGCCAGGCTCTCCCCGCCACTGACCAGATAACGTCGGAAGTCGCTGACGTCACGCTCGACCCAGGCGCGCAGGATGGCCAGCTCGTCACGAGTAAACTCCTCGACATCGGCTTCAAAGGTCAGAGCCTCATCGAGCTCCTGCTGCATGCCTTCACGGGACAGCGAATCGCTGCGATCGTTAAAGCGGGCGACGATACGCTCGTAGGCTTCCGACAAGCGGTTGGAACCGGGCTCGTCAGATGCCCCGGAGGCTGCGCCGACGGTCTCGTTTTGCCGGGTTTCAGAGACCATATCGTGGTCTTTTGCGGGTTTGTCGTGCTCTGCCATGATCGCGCTCCTTTCGTGTGTACCCGATGAGATAAACGTCGCGGCTCGGGCCTACCTGTCACTGGCCGAGTCGGGTATCCTTGATCACCACCAGCGGCCGGGTCGATGTCGTCATTTCAAGCATTGACTTCTCGGGGCACGCTGTCCAGAACGATGTTCATGACATCATGACGTCGTTTCGCTGCCTCGACCATCGGTCATTCGGCCCGCATACATTTTCAGGGCGTCGCTGCCCAACGGCCCAAGGCTTCAAGACGAACACGATGGACGCACAATACAACCCCTTCGAAATCGAACGCACCGCCCAGCAGTTCTGGGAAAAAAACCGCTGCTTCAAGGCGGTTGAAGATGCCAATCGCGAAAAGTATTACAGCCTGTGCATGTTTCCCTATCCCAGCGGCAAACTACACATGGGGCATGTGCGTAACTACACCATCGGTGATGTCGTCTCCCGCTTTCAGCGCATGCAGGGCAAAAACGTTCTCCAGCCGATGGGTTGGGACGCCTTTGGCATGCCGGCGGAAAACGCCGCAATCAAAAACCGTGTCGCGCCCGGCGACTGGACCCACCAGAACATCGACTACATGCGCGACCAGCTCAAGGCGCTCGGGTTTGCCTACGACTGGGACCGTGAGTTTGCCACCTGTGACAGCGACTATTACCGGTGGGAACAGTGGTTTTTCGCGCGTCTGGTCGAAAAGGGGCTGGTCTACAAGAAAAACTCCACGGTCAACTGGGACCCGGTCGATCAG
Source organism: Kushneria sp. EE4 (assembly GCF_977968315.1). The sequence continues at coordinate 750,112 of NZ_OZ386212.1, read as the reverse complement.
ACGGTGCTGGCCAATGAACAGGTCATCGACGGTCGCGGCTGGCGCTCGGGCGCGCTGGTCGAGCGCCGCGATATCCCGCTGTGGTTTTTAAAGATTACCGACTACGCCGAAGAGCTGCTGGCCGATCTGGAGCATGTTGACTGGCCCGAGCAGGTCAAGACCATGCAACGTAACTGGATCGGCAAGTCACGAGGCCTGGAATTGAGCTTCAGTGTGGCCGATGACGGCCCTGCCCTGCCCGACAGCGGCGATGCCCTGACGGTGTTTACCACCCGTCCGGACACCCTGATGGGCGTGACCTATCTGGCCGTGGCCGCGGACCACCCGCTGGCCGAAGCCGCCAGCGAGCACGTTGAAGGCATGACGGCCTTTCGCCAGGAGTGTCGCCAGGGCGGCACCTCGGAAGCCGACATGGCTACCATGGAGAAAAAGGGGCTGGCCACCGGCTTTGAAGCACTCCATCCCATCAGCGGCGATCGACTGCCGGTGTTTGTGGCCAACTTCGTGCTCATGGAGTACGGCACCGGTGCCGTCATGGCCGTTCCGGGTCACGATCAGCGCGACTGGGAATTTGCGACAAAATACGAGCTGCCGATCGTCCCGGTCATTGCCGGCAATGATGGCAAAACGCCCGATCTGTCCGAGGGCGCCTTTACCGAGCACGGCACACTGATCAATTCCGGTGAGTACGACGGGCTCGACTTTGACGCTGCCTTTTCAAACATCTCTGCGCGTCTTGAGCAGGAAGGCCGCGGCGTGGTGAAAACCAATTTCCGTCTGCGTGACTGGGGTGTGGCCCGCCAGCGCTACTGGGGGGCTCCGATTCCGGTCAAGTACGGCCCCGAAGGCCAGACCGTCCCGTTGACCGATGACGAGCTGCCGGTCGAGCTCCCCCGGGAGGTCGAGTTTGACGCCACCGGGTCACCGCTGAAAAAGATGCCGGCTTTTTATGATCTGGGCGACGGCTGGGTTCGCGAGACCGATACCTTCGATACCTTCATGGAGTCGTCCTGGTACTACGCCCGCTTTTGCTGCGCCGACAACGATCAGGCCATGCTGGACGAGCGTGCCAACTACTGGCTGCCGGTAGACATCTATATCGGCGGCATCGAGCACGCCATTTTGCATCTGCTTTATGCGCGCTTTTTCCACAAGCTGATGCGCGATTTCGGTCTGGTCGAAAGCGACGAACCCTTCAAGCGGCTGCTGACTCAGGGCATGGTGGTTGCCGAAACCTACTATCGCGAGCTGCCCAACGGCGGCCGCGACTGGTTCAACCCACTGGAGGTTACGGTCGAGCGTGACGAGCGCGGCCGCCCCCTGACCGCACGACTGATCAGCGATGGCGAACCGGTCACGCCCGGCGGCATCGAGAAGATGTCGAAGTCGAAAAATAACGGCGTTGATCCGCAGTCCATGATCGATCGCTTCGGTGCCGATACCGTACGCCTTTTCATGATGTTTGCCGCCCCGCCCGAGCAGTCGCTTGAGTGGTCCGATTCCGGCGTTGAAGGCGCGCATCGCTTTCTCAAGCGCCTCTGGCGCCAGGTCATCGATCATGTCGAGACCGGCACGCCGGAAGCACTGACCGCTGAAGCGCTCGATGATGATCAGCGCACGCTGCGGCGCAAGACGCACGAGACCATTGCCAAGGCCAGCGACGATATCGGTCGGCGTGTCACCTTCAATACGGCGATCGCCGCCGTCATGGAGCTTTCCAACGCGATCTCGCGCTTTGAGGACACCAGCGCCCGGGGCCTGGCCGTCGTGCGCGAGGCGCTGGAGGCCTGTGTACTGCTGCTGGCGCCCATCACACCGCATGCCATGCATGCGCTCTGGCAGCATCTGGGGCATCAAACACCCGTGATCGATGCCGAGTGGCCACAGGTCGACGAACAGGCGCTGGCACGTGACAGCGTCGAGCTGGCCGTACAGGTCAACGGCAAGCTGCGCGGGCGCGTTACCGTGGCCAGCAGTGCCGAACGCGACGATATCGAACGCCAGGCCATGGCGGATGCCAACGTGCAGCGCCATATCGAGGGCAAGACGGTACGCAAGGTGATCGTGGTACCCGGCAAGCTGATCAATATCGTGGTCGGATAAACCGAACCTTCCAGTGCTCGCCCCGCCGGTGCATGGCGGGGCAACAGGACAACATTGCCTGCGCTGTCAGCACGGCGCACAAGGAGTTCAAGGTGAAAAGACGCTCGTTTCTTGCAGGCCTGGCAGGCGCCGGTCTGGTACTGATACTGGCCGGCTGCGGCTTTCAGCTTCGCGGCACCGGCCCCGGCAGCACGCTGACCCTTGGTGAGCTGGCGCTGGAAAGCGCCAGTGGCCCGACCAGCGAACTGACCCGTCAGGTCACCCAGGAGCTCAACAGCGCCGGTGTCACGCTCAATGATCAGGCGCCCCTGCGCCTTAATCTGGGTTCGGAGGAATTCCAGGAACGCGAGTTGACCTATGGCGATGCCGGCACCCAGGAGCGTCAGCTGTCCCTGACCGTGCCCTGGTCGCTGCAGCGGGTCGACGATGGTGCCTATCTGGCCAGCCAGGAAAGCGTGGTCGTGACAGGCACCTTCTACACCAGCAGCGATCAGCTGCTCACACGTGATGATGCCCGCGAGGCGTTAAGGGAAGAGCTGCATCAGGAAGCGGCCCGCCGCCTGATTGATCGGCTGCAGACCTTTCAGCCCGATGCCACCGGTACGGTTCAGCCCGCATCGTCGACATCCTCCTCCTGACGGGTCAGCCTGAATGAGGGTCTACCCTGACAAGCTCTCCGAGCAGCTCACCCGCCGGCTCTCGCCCATCTATATCGTGGCCGGCGAAGAGCCGCTGCTTCATATGGAGGCCTGCGATGCGATCCGAAGCCGTGCGCGCGAAGCGGGCGTCGAGGAGCGTGAAATCCTGCAGGTGGAACAGGGATTTGGCTGGCATCAGCTGATGGACAGCGCCAACAACCTGTCTCTTTTTGCCACGTCCCGACTGATCGAGCTGAGACTGGGCTCACAGTCGCCCGGCCAGGAAGGCGCGCGGGCGCTGGAAGCCTATGCGCAGCAGGCCGATGACAGCAGCGATATCCTGCTGATCAGCGCCGGGCGCATGGAGCGGCGCCTGCTGCAGAGCAAATGGTTTAAAACGCTCGAAGGCAAGGGGGTTCATGTTCCGATATGGCCCATCGACCATCAGCGACTGCACTTCTGGGTGCGCGACCGAGCCGGACGTCACGGCCTGGAGCTGGATCAGGAGGCGGCGCGGCTGCTGGCCGAGCGCACCGAGGGCAATCTGCTGGCCGCCGATCAGGCGCTGATTCGACTGGCGCTGGTCCACCCGGCCGGGGCGCGACTCAATGCGCAAACGGTTGCTGCCGATACTGAGGACAGTGCCCGCTATGATGTCTTCAATCTGACGGATGCCTGCCTGCGCGGCGAACGCGACCGCGCGGTCAGGATTGTCTCCGGACTAAGGGAAGAAGGCATCGAGGCGCCCGTGGTGCTATGGGCACTGACTCGTGAGCTGCGTACCCTGCTCTCCGTTCGTCAACACATGGATCAGGGCCAGAGCCTTGAACATGCCTGCAAGGCGCAAAGACCGATGATTCCGGAAAAGCGTCGCCCCCAGTATCAGCAGGCCCTGAAACGGCTGCCCCTGAAGCGCCTGCACAAGCTGTTGCTGCTGTCACAGCGTATTGACCAGGCCATCAAGGGCGCAGCGCCCCTGCCGACCTGGGCAAGCCTTGCCGACCTGGCCCTGACGCTCGCCGGCGGCCGCGGCATGCTGGCAGAGATGCCGGACAGCTATCGCATCACGACGCCCGGGCGTGGATAAGACCATGACAAGCCTGCCCCATCTTGTGCCTGCACGCCTTGAGCGGCTCTATCACTGGCTGCGTCGCTACTACTGGCTATGGCCGCTGATCAGCTTCGGCAGCGGCATTTTCAGCTTCTTTTTGATCAGCCGTCAGCAGAATCTGGGCGCATGGCTGGCGCTGGCCCTGCTGTTGACCTGGGTATTGCTCTCGCTTGAAAGCCTCTGGAGCTGGTGGCACCGCCACCGTGAGCACTCGTCACTGCCACGGCTTCTGGCCACTTTTTGCGCGCAGCTGACCCATCAGGAAACCCTGTTTTTCTGCTTGCCCTTTTTTTTGATCACCACCGTCTGGGACAGCGGCCAGGCCATCTTTACCGGCCTTTTGGTGATCTGTGCCATTGTCTCCATCGTGGATCCGCTCTATTTCCGGATTGCCGAAAAGCGGCGATGGCTCTATTTCAGCTATCACGCCCTGTGCGTATTTGCCGTGCTGCTGGTGGTTGGGCCGCTGCTGCTGCGTCTGTCTACCGGTACCAGTCTGATGCTGGCCGCCATCGTTTTTCCACTGGTGGCGCTGCCCAGCCTGATCAGCATTTTGCGCCCCGACCGGGCCTGGCGCTGGCTGGTGCTGGTCGTTCTGGCCGCAGGCATCAGCGGTGGCGCCTGGGCGATGCGTACCTTTATCCCGCCGGCCACGCTATGGATCAATGCCAGCGCCCTTTCCCCTTCCTTTGATACGGCCGAGCGCGAACCACGAGGCAGCATGGTGCTCACCTCCGATAACCTGCGCGCCAACGGGCTTTATGCCTATACGGCCGTTCATGCTCCCCTGGGGCTGAACGAGCACATTCGACATGTCTGGCGCCACAGGGGCGAGGTGGTCGACGAGATCGATCTGACCATTCAGGGCGGTCGCGGCCGGGGATATCGCGCGTGGTCCCGCAAGCAGCACTTTGGCGCCGATGTGGCAGGACAGTGGCAGGTTGATGTCGTAACGGATGCCGGACAGCGCCTGGGCGTGATACGCTTTGACGTTGTCGACGATGTCGGCCGGGCCCGCCGGGCCGATGGCCGTCTCGAAAGAACGCCAGGCATCGGCTGGTTGCGCCGGGATCAGACGGACTGATTCCTGCCCTGTCAGACAAACGTTAACCTGTATCGAGGCGCGATCATTCAAGGCATCGGCGCCCGATCAATCATGGCCAACGGATAACATGCACGAATCTCTCTGCCTCAAGGTGTCGCGTGTGCCGCGCCTGTGGCGCGCCGTGATCGACCAACGGCTGGCTCCGCTCGGCATGACACATACGCGCTGGGTCACGCTTTATCATCTGTGGCGTCATGGAGACGGTCAGGCACAGTGCGATCTGGCACGTACCATCGGTGTCGAAGCGCCGTCGCTGGTGCGCACGCTCGATCAGCTGAGCCAGCAGGGGCTGATCGAACGACGTCCCAGTGAAGAGGATCGCCGTACCAAGCTGGTGTATCTCACACCCCGGGCGACGCCGTTGCTTGAAGAAATCGAAAAGGCGGTCAACGATGCGCGGGGCGATATGCTCAGAGACATCAGCGAGGCGGATCTCGAACACTTCGAGCGCGTCCTGACCCTGATTGAAAGCAACGGCAGCCACGAGCTGGCACTGCGCGACAGTGAGCCGTCCTCCTGATTTGGTCTGTGGTTGGCACGCCCCCTCTTCCCTCCCTGTTCGTCAGCGGCTAAATTAATACCATTGCCGCTGACGGGGCATTCCCGACGGACCAGACCACAGAGTTATTCGCCGCGAATAACATGACGGGAGAACAGGGACATGAGCGAAGAACACTATCATCACGTACTGGTGGCCGTTGATCTGACACGCGATTCGGGGCTGGTTCTGGCGCGTGCCATCCGCATCGCGCGGCGAAACCAGAATGCACGGGTCTCCATCATTCATACGCTCGAGCCGCTGGGATTTGCCTACGGGGGAGATATCCCCATGGATCTCACCAGCATTCAGGATCAGCTTGATGGTCATGCCAGAGACCGCCTTGCAGAAATCGCCGACGCTCATGGCATTCCCCGTGAAGACCAGCATGTGGTAGTAGGCATGCCTGACGCCGAGATCCACCGCTTTGCCGGCGAACGCAAGGTGGACCTGATCGTGGTCGGGTCCCACGGCAGAACCGGCTTTGCGCTACTGCTGGGCTCTACCTCGACAGGGGTGCTGCACGGAGCGAAATGCGACGTGCTGGCCGTACGGGTTGGTGCGGAAGGTGAAGCTACCGAGTAGAACAGGCAACACCTGTCAAAAAAAGGGGGCACCGTTTCATACGGCGCCCCCTTTTTGTGGCCATCAGCTCACCGAGTCTGTGTGCGCCGGAGGCTCTCCCAACGCTCAGCCGTCGTCGCTTTCAAGCTCGAGCCAGCGCTCCATGGCCTGCTCCAGCGCCTGCTGAGCGTTGCCATGCGCCTCCAGCGTGGCGTTGATGGTGTCGCTGTCCTGCTGATAGAAACTGGCAGCACCGATGGCCGCTTCAAGCTCGGCGATACGTGCCTCAAGCTCTTCGATCTGCCCGGGGAGCTGATCAAGCTCGCGCTGCAGCTTGTAGCTGAGCTTTTTCCTGGCCGGCGCCGCTGGGCTGCCTTTCTCGCGAGTCGTCGTTTTTTCTTCGACCGCTGTCTCTTCACTGCTGCTCTGGCCGCGATCACGCATTTCGCCGGGCGCCGGCGGCAGCTTGCCACCCTGTCGAACCCAGTCGGTATAGCCCCCGACATAGTCACGGATGACACCCTCGCCTTCGAAGGCCAGTACGCTGGTGACCACGTTGTCCATGAAGGCACGGTCGTGGCTGACCAGCAGCAGCGTGCCGTCGAAGTTGATCAGAAGCTCTTCAAGCAGCTCCAGCGTTTCCACATCGAGGTCGTTGGTCGGCTCATCGAGCACCAGTACGTTGGCCGGCTGGGTAAAGAGCTTGGCAAGCAGCAGTCGGTTGGATTCGCCGCCCGACAAAGCCCTGACGGGCTGACGGGCCCGGTCGGGCGAGAACAAAAAGTCCTGCAGGTAGCTCATGACATGTCGATCACGCCCGTTGATGGTGACCTGATCACGCCCGCCGGCGACGTTGTCCAGCACGGTGGCCTCAAGATCGAGCCCGGCGCGCAGCTGGTCGAAATAGGCCACCTTCAGATTGGTCCCTTCACGGACGCTGCCTTCCTGAGGCTCGAGCTGTCCCAGCAGAATTTTTAAAAGCGTTGTCTTGCCGGCGCCGTTGCGGCCGATAAAGCCGATACGGTCGCCACGCTGGATCTCGATGGACAGGTTACGTATGACCCAGTCCTGACCGAACCGGTGGCTGACGTTTTCCAGCTCTACCACGCGCTTGCCGCTTCGCTCGCCGCTGTCGACATTGATATTGGCATTGCCCTGACGCTCGCGACGCTCGGCTCGCTCGGCGCGAAGCTTCTCAAGCGCCCGCACCCGCCCTTCGTTACGGGTCCGACGGGCCTTGACCCCCTGACGGATCCAGCGCTCCTCTGCCGCCAGCTTCTTGTCGAACTCACTGCGTTCGCGCGACTCGATCTCGAGCTCATGCTGCTTCTGGGACTGATAGCTTTCGTAATCTCCTGGATAGCGCCCGAGGCGGCCGCGATCCAGCTCCAGGATGCCGGTCGCCAGGCGCTTGAGAAAGGCACGGTCGTGGGTGATGAACAGCACCGAGCCGTTGAACTGCAACAGCTGCTCTTCCAGCCAGTGGATGGTATCGAGGTCCAGATGGTTGGTCGGCTCATCCAGCAACAAAACGTCGGGGTCGACGACCAGTGCCCGCGCCAGCGCCACACGACGCCGCCAGCCGCCCGACAGCCCGTCCATTACGGTCGTGGCCGGCAGGCCCAGACGGGTCAGCACGGTGTCGATGCGCTGATGATAGGACCAGCCGTCCCTTGCCTCGATGGCCGTCTGCAGTGTCGCCAGACGATCCATGTCGGGGTCGGCAGACTCGATCAGATGCTGATACTGGCTCAAAAGCTCGCCGGTTTCGGGCAGCCCTTCGGCGACCACGTCGAAAATGGTGCGCCCTTCCGCCGGCGGAAGGTGCTGCAAAAGCGTGCCTACCCGAAGCCCCGGCATGCGCCAGATATTGCCACCGTCAGGCAGTGCGCGCCCTTCGATCAGCGACATCAAAGTCGATTTGCCGGTGCCGTTGCGACCTACCAGCGCCAGACGCTCGCCCTTCTCCAGTACGAGGTCGGCGCCATCAAGCAGCACATGCGTGCCATAGGCCAGTTGAAGCTGTTCCAGTCGTAAAAGCGTCATGGAGCTCTGCAAATTAGTGAAGGCGTATGCGAAGGCCTCATTGTACCTCATGCATCGGGGGTATGGCTGCCGGGCAATGGGACATCGATAAGGGGGCTGTCCTACAATGGCGGCCGGACATCTCATGACCCACGGAGACGGCATGCTGCCTGACGCCCTGTGCTTTCAATCACCGGAACCCTTGATCGATATCGGTGCCAATCTGACCCATGAAAGCTTTCAAAAGGATCTGGAGGCCGTGCTCGAACGCGCCGCCCGGGCCAATCTAACCGCGATGGTGCTGACGGGAACCGACCGCGCCAGCATCGAAGCCAGTGCCGAACTGACCCGGCGTGACACCCCCGTGGCCCTTTATGCCACTGCTGGTCTGCATCCACATCACGCCAGCGAGTTTGACGCATCACTCAAGCGCTTTATCGAGGACCATCTTGATGATCCGCGCGTTCTGGCCGTGGGAGAGTGCGGTCTGGACTATCATCGCGACTTTTCATCACCGGCTGATCAAAAACGTGCCTTCGAGTCACAGCTTGAAATGGCGGCGCGAACGAAAAAACCGCTGTTTCTGCATGAGCGTGATGCCGGCAGCGACATGCTGGATATGATCAAACAGTGGCGTGATGACATTGGCCCGGCGGTTGTCCACTGCTTTACAGGGGACAGGGAGACGCTGTACGGCTATCTGGATCTGGATCTTTATATCGGCCAGACGGGCTGGCTGTGCGATGAGCGCCGGGGCGAGCATCTGCGCGAGCTGGTCACCGATATCCCGGGCAATCGTTTGATGATCGAAACCGACTGCCCCTATCTATTGCCCCGCAATCTGCCCGCCAAACTCAAGGGCAGGCGCCACGAGCCGGCACTGCTGCCCTGGATCGCGCGGGAAATTGCCACCTGCCGGGGCGTCAGCGAAGCTGATATTGCACGCGATACCACGGCCAATGCGCGTCGCTTCTTTGGCATTCCTGCCCCTCTCTGATCGTTTCAAGCCCCCTACTTCAGGACACCATAGACATGCAGGATGATTACGAGTTTTCCAACACCGAGGCCCTGAATCTTCCCGGTTTCATTGCGGTAGAAAGCGGGGAAGGTGATGTGCCGGTCGCCATCGCCTGGACTCTGCCGGATGGCGGGGTCAAGCACACCCTGATCCAGCCCGATGAGACCTGGCTTGAAGACGATGTGGCAAGCCTTGGCGATTATCACGCCGATGAGCTTCTTACCATGGGCGTAAGCGTCAGCGATGTGATCCGTGAGCTGGAAGCCGACTATCACGGCAGCACGCTTTATAGCGCCAATCCGGACCAGGACGAGGCCGCCCTGTCCCGTATCTTTGAAGCCATTGCCGGCACAACGTTCGTGTCCATTGTCGATGCCGGTACCCTCTATAGTGACCCGGAAGAGTGGCATCAGCAGCGCAGCGAGATGTTCAGTGAAATGGGGCTCGAACCGGGGCGTGCCGAGCACGACCTGGAGACGCTGCTGAAGCTGCACGTTCGCTGGATGGATGATGATATGCTCGCTGACTGAGCCGCCATCGATCGCCTGATCAGCACGCCACCGCGTGCTGATCCAGCCACTCACCTGCGCACCGGCCGGCCTGTTCAAGCGAATGACCGTCGACGAAAAGCGTCGTCAGGGCGCGGCGAAAGGCTTCTGCTCTCGCCGGCAGCCCTTCCTCGAGATAGCGCTGTCGCCTTGCTTCCACCTTTTGGGCAAACGCCTCGCGATCTACCTCGGCGCTGCCTTCGAGATTGTCCACGCTGACGTTGAAGCGGCGGTCACAGGCCAGGGTCAGTATCTTTTCGATGGCTTGAGGCGCGATCTCGGCCGATTCGAAAGCGTCCTGCGCACTGTCATCACGACCATCGGGCATATACCAATAGCCGTAGTCTTCAAGCAAACGTCGCCGCGCACCGGCAATGCACCAGTGGCTGATCTCATGCAGCGCGCTGGCAAAGTAGCCATGAGCAAACACGATTCGGTGATGGTCGTCATCCTGATCGGCGGGCAGGTAGATAGGCTCGTCGTCGCCGCGTACCAGACGTGTCTGATAGCGTGATGAAAACACGTGGTTGAAAAGCGCCATCAACTGTTCGACCCGACGCTGTTCCTGTTGCTGAGACGTCACATGCTCCTCCTGAGGCAGGCTTTCGGCGCGCTACTTTATCACGAGGTTCATGGCGTGAGCGCTTTGCTACAATGGCGCTTTCCTCTGGCTGGAGCCGGCCTTGTTACGCATCGATCCCACCGCCTGTCGCCTTGAAACCTCTGCCCTGATGCGTCTGGCACTACCCATTCTTGGTGCTCAGCTGGCCCAGGCGGCCATGAGCACCGTTGACGTCATGATGTCCGGCCATTCCAGTGCCACGGATCTGGCCGCCGTGTCGGTCGGCGCCAGCCTGTGGGTACCTCTGATGCTGTTCATGACAGGTACTCTGATGGGCCTGACGCCTATCGTTGCCCAGCACATGGGGGCACGGCAGCAAAGTGCCATTCGGCCCTCGGTACATCAGGCGCTGTGGGTTGCCCTGCTGCTGGGTCTAACGGCCTGTGCATTGATCTGGCTGACGGCCGAGCCGATCTTTACCTATATGTCGGTTCCTGAAGCGGTAGCTACCACATCCACTCAATACCTGCATGCCGTGGCCTTTGGCATGCCTGCCGTCGCGCTTTATCAGGCATTGCGGGCCTTTTCCGACGGCGTCAACCATACGCGCCCGGCACTGTGGATCAGCCTGATCGGTCTGCTGGTCAATATTCCGTGCAACTATCTGCTGATCTTTGGCGGCGCCGGCGTTGTCTCGCTGCTCGGGGTATCCATGCCTTTGCTGGAAAATCTGCCCGCGCTGGGCGCAACCGGATGCGGTATCGCCACGGCAATTGCCATGTGGGTCATGTGCAGCTGCATGGCCCTTTATACGCGCCATGCCAGGGTCTATGCCCCTATTCAGATATGGCAGGGGCTCAGCCGGCCAGATCTGCGCCTGACCGCTGAGCTTTTGCGAATAGGGCTACCGATCGGTGTGGCCATTTTCACGGAAGTGACTCTTTTCGCGCTGATCGCACTTTTTGTGGCAAGTCTTGGAGAAATTGTGGTTGCCGCGCACCAGGTCGCGCTCAATTTCACTTCCCTGCTGTTCATGCTGCCGTTATCGCTGGGAATGGCACTGACGGTGCGTGTGGGCAATACCCTGGGTCAGGGGGATGCCAGACGAGCGCGCTTTATCGCCTGGAATGGCGTGGGGATGGCACTGGTAGCGGCACTTCTGATCGATGTTGTGCTGGTCCTTGCCGCCCACCCCATCGTTTCGCTTTATTCGGGTAACCCGGACGTGCGCTCGCTTGCCGCCAATCTGATACTGCTGGCCGCCATCTATCAGATTTCAGATGCCCTTCAGGTGAGCATGGCGGGCGCCCTGCGAGGCTACAAGGATACTCGTATCATCATGCTGATTACTCTGGCCTCTTACTGGATTGTCGGCATGGGCGGCGGCCACCTGCTGGGCAGCGGCGTCGCGGGTGTCTTTTCGGGATGGGGTGTTTACGGATACTGGGTGGGGCTCATTGCCGGACTCAGCGTGGCTTCTCTTCTACTGGGGCGGCGTTTGTACCGAACCTCGGACAGATTTCAGGCAAAAATGCTCGATAACACCTAGCGTTGTGCATCGCTGTCACGGTTGTTTCGATCCATGGGACATGAAAGCATGATCCATGGTATGACATTCATTACGGCAGGTGTGCTAATGGTTAAAAAGCGTTTCAATGATTGAACGCCAGCTTGATCGAGGACAGGGATATACCGGACGGATAACCGGAGGGGCAAGCAATGGACACGATGTCGACTCATCATCGTATGCAGGTTATCGACCTGGAAAGCGTACGTCAGCAGCGGCGTAAAAAGCATCGTATCGTGCGCCTGGCACCTGAACTTGATGGCCTTGAGATGCTTTACCGGCTTTCAAGCGACCCTGAATCCCTGTATGGCATGCCGGTACTGGCCTGGGGATTACAGGAAGATGGCGATGTGGTGGGGCTGGTCCCATGGCTTGATCATCTGATTCGTTGCCACACCCTGGAGGACCCGGAACAGGGCTGCTTCGTGGGCTATCGTGACCCCGAGTCAGAGCTTGTCATGGCGTCACCACCGCTTCACAAGGTGGTCGAACTTGAACATGCCGCCGCCTATTTCGAATATGAGCATGACGATGAGCCCTGCATACTTCAGCATCTGCCCGATACCCAGGGTACCCACGCGCTGTGTCATGCTCATGATGACAGCTGGCAATTAAAGCAGGTGCACGGCTGGCATCTATACAGCGATGGCAATATAGAAGCGCTTTTGCAGGACGAGGATCAGGACTGCGAAGAGCCGGTTCTTCCCGGCGATGACTGTCTTTATCCGGGTCACGCCCGGCATGAATCGCTCTATCTTTTTCAGCGCCAGATCGCCAATCGTATCCGCAGCCAGGACCCTGCCACGCTTGAGGCGCTGTCCGTCATGATGGTGACCCAGGACTGAGCTCAGTGCTCGGAAGAAGCAAGGCGGATGTAGTAACGCCAGGTTCCGTCTTCCTCGCGCTGGTCGATCAACTCATGACCCAGGAAGGTACAGAATTTGGGAACATCCCGTGTGGTGGCCGGGTCAGTGGCAATGATTTCAAGCACCTGACCCGGCGCCATTTCTCTGACCCGGTTGTGCATCATCATGATGGGCTCGGGGCAATAAAGCCCTGTCGTATCGAGCGTTTCGTTGCTTTCAGGTGTTTCAGACACGGTGCTCTCCTGCGTCATTGTTCAGTCATGCGTCAAACAATAGCAACATAGACGGTGACTTCTTCCCGGTCATGGTAAAGATGACGACATCTGATGTGTGCTTTGAACCCCGCCCTTTCGACACACTGGTGCAAAAGCTCAAGACAGTGCTCGACCTCATGCCAGCGCTGTTTCATCGGCAGCTTGAGATTAAAAATGGCGCGTCTGGTCCAGCCTTTTTCGAGCCATGCGCCCATGAGTCTGGCCACTCTGACCGGCTGGTCGACCATGTCACATACCAGCCAGTCCAGCGTATGCGGCGGCTCCCAGCTATAGGCATCTTCTCGTAGATGCTCTACCTGACCGGTATTGAGCAGCGAGGCCTGCATGGGGCCGTTATCGATGGCGTATACGCTCATTCCCCGCTTGACCAGCTGCCAGGTCCAGCCGCCGGGTGCTGCGCCCAGATCGGCGGCCCACATGTTTTCGCCAAGCACGTCATCCCACTGTGACGGCGCAATAAAGGTATGCCAGGCCTCTTCCAGCTTGAGCGTCGAGCGGCTGGGGGCATCATGAGGAAAGCGAAGATGGCGAATGCCGCCCGGATACTCACTGCGATTGCCCGGAAAGCTGATAGCCACCTGCACCTGATCACCAGCGGTCCAGAAAAGATGCAGCCATCGCTTGCCTGCCTTGCGCCGTAGCGCGCCACATTTACGACCGGCACTTTCCAGTGCCTTTTGAAGCGACTTGCCAAGCCCGGTCAGCGCCTTGCCGTCATTGGTGTCCGGTATATCCTGACAGATGTGCTCAAAGCTCCAGCCACTTTCGCGAATCAGCGCCATGATCGGTGATATCCGATCCTCGCGGTCCAGATTGGCCAAAGGCGAAAAGGCAACCAAGGTCTGTCTCGGAAATACCAGGGTGTCGAAGGAAAGCTGCTTTTGAAGCGTATGGGCCGGCTGCTGATCCGCCAATACGTAGCGCACAAATCCGGTATCGGCCGAAGCGATCGGGTAGCCATTGGCGCCAAGCACGGCAGCCTTTTTAGCAATTTCTGCAGCAAGATCTGTCTCGAAGCCGGCGCGGCAATAAAGCAATATTTCGCTGGCAACACGATCGGCATTTGCAGACATAGAGGATGTTATTCCGGAAAGGCGGTGCATGAAGGCATGTATTGTACATGATCAACGACAGATCGCTGCTTTTGCATCCAAACAGAAAACGCCGACCGCGCCCTGAGGGGCCCTGCCCGGCGGTCACGTCAGTGACCGCCGGCAGGCGCCACGCCGGCGCCGGCGAGCGCCCATAAAAGAACCCCGGTCCTGTTAAGGACCGGGGTTCGGAAGGGGTGCCTGACGATGACCTACTCTCACATGGGGAGACCCCACACTACCATCGGCGCGGAGCCGTTTCACTACCGAGTTCGGGAAGGGATCGGGTGGTGCCGGCACGCTATGGTCGTCAGGCAATTCTGCAGACCGGCTGCCCTTTGGGCAGCGGGTCAAAATCGGGATCATGCTGATCGATACATCAACGTATTCGTGTGATGCGAACCACTTGGGTGTTATATGGTCAAGCCTCACGGGCAATTAGTACGCGTCAGCTCAATGCATTGCTGCACTTACACACCGCGCCTATCGACCTCGTCGTCTTCGAGGGCCCTTCAGGGAGCTCGAGGCTCCAGGGAAGTTTCATCTTGAAGGGGGCTTCCCGCTTAGATGCCTTCAGCGGTTATCCCGTCCGCACATAGCTACCCGGCGGTGCCATTGGCATGACAACCGGTACACCAGCGGTGCGTCCACTCCGGTCCTCTCGTACTAGGAGCAGCACTTCTCAAACTTCCGACGCCCACGGCAGATAGGGACCGAACTGTCTCACGACGTTCTAAACCCAGCTCGCGTACCACTTTAAATGGCGAACAGCCATACCCTTGGGACCGACTTCAGCCCCAGGATGTGATGAGCCGACATCGAGGTGCCAAACACCGCCGTCGATATGAACTCTTGGGCGGTATCAGCCTGTTATCCCCGGAGTACCTTTTATCCGTTGAGCGATGGCCCTTCCATACAGAACCACCGGATCACTAGAACCTGCTTTCGCACCTGCTCGACATGTCCGTCTCGCAGTCAAGCACCCTTATGCTCTTGCACTCATTGCACGATTTCCAACCGTGCTGAGGGTACCTTAGTGCTCCTCCGTTACTCTTTGGGAGGAGACCGCCCCAGTCAAACTACCCACCACACACTGTCCTCACACCGGATCACGGTGCGGAGTTAGAACGCCGATGATACCAGGCTGGTATTTCAAGGTTGGCTCCACCCCGACTGGCGTCGGGGTTTCAAAGCCTCCCAGCTATCCTACACAAGTAACATCAGCGTCCAGTGTGAAGCTATAGTAAAGGTTCACGGGGTCTTTCCGTCTAGCCGCGGGTACACTGCATCTTCACAGCGATTTCAATTTCACTGAGTCTCGGGTGGAGACAGCGTGGCCATCATTACGCCATTCGTGCAGGTCGGAACTTACCCGACAAGGAATTTCGCTACCTTAGGACCGTTATAGTTACGGCCGCCGTTTACCGGGGCTTCGATCAAGAGCTTCGCCTTGCGGCTAACACCATCAATTAACCTTCCGGCACCGGGCAGGCGTCACACCCTATACGTCCGCTTACGCGTTGGCAGAGTGCTGTGTTTTTAATAAACAGTTGCAGCCACCTGGTCTCTTCGGCCGGTCAGAGCTCAAGGAGCAAGTCCCGTCACCCTGGCCGGCGCACCTTCTCCCGAAGTTACGGTGCCATTTTGCCTAGTTCCTTCACCCGAGTTCTCTCATACGCCTTGGTATTCTCTACCTGACCACCTGTGTCGGTTTGGGGTACGATCGCATGTTATCTGAAGCTTAGAGGCTTTTCCCGGAAGCGTGGCATCAGTGACTTCCAGACCGTAGTCTGTTCGTCTCGCGTCTCGGCTTGTAGAGGACCGGATTTGCCTGATCCTCAGGCCTACTCGCTTTCACCGGGGCAACCAGCGCCCGGCTCACCTAGCCTTCTTCGTCCCCCCATCGCAATAACATCCGGTACGGGAATATTGACCCGTTTCCCATCGACTACGCCTTTCGGCCTCGCCTTAGGGGTCGACTCACCCTGCTCCGATTGTCGTCGAACAGGAACCCTTGGTCTTCCGGCGGGGCGGGTTTTCACCGCCCTTGTCGTTACTCATGTCAGCATTCGCACTTGTGATACCTCCAGCAGACCTCACGATCCACCTTCGCAGGCTTACACAACGCTCCTCTACCGCGCATCCATAAGGATGCACCCGCAGCTTCGGTACCCGGTTTGAGCCCCGTTACATCTTCCGCGCAGGCCGACTCGACCAGTGAGCTATTACGCTTTCTTTAAAGGGTGGCTGCTTCTAAGCCAACCTCCTGGCTGTCTGTGCCTTCCCACATCGTTTCCCACTTAACCGGGATTTTGGGACCTTGGCTGGCGGTCTGGGTTGTTTCCCTTTTCACAACGGACGTTAGCACCCGCTGTGTGTCTCCCACGCTGTACTCACCGGTATTCGGAGTTTGCCTCGGGTTGGTAAGCCGGGATGGCCCCCTAGCCGAAACAGTGCTCTACCCCCGGTGGTAATACGTGAGGCGCTACCTAAATAGCTTTCGAGGAGAACCAGCTATCTCCGAGCTTGATTAGCCTTTCACTCCGATCCACAGCTCATCTCAGCATTTTTCAACATACTTGAGTTCGGACCTCCAGTCAGTGTTACCTGACCTTCATCCTGGCCATGGATAGATCGCCCGGTTTCGGGTCTATTCCCAGCAACTAATTCGCCCATTTAAGACTCGGTTTCCCTGCGCCTCCCCTATTCGGTTAAGCTCGCTACTGAAAATAAGTCGCTGACCCATTATACAAAAGGTACGCAGTCACAGAACAAGTCTGCTCCCACTGCTTGTACGCACACGGTTTCAGGATCTATTTCACTCCCCTCGCCGGGGTTCTTTTCGCCTTTCCCTCACGGTACTGGTTCACTATCGGTCAGTCAGGAGTATTTAGCCTTGGAGGATGGTCCCCCCATGTTCAGTCAGGGTTTCACGTGCCCCGACCTACTCGATTTCACAATGCTCGGATTTCGGCTACGGGACTATCACCCGCTATGGTCAGACTTCCCAGACTGTTTGCCTATCGGTTGCACTGCTTAAGGGCTGGTCCCCGTTCGCTCGCCGCTACTGGGGGAATCTCAATTGATGTCTTTTCCTCGGGGTACTTAGATGTTTCAGTTCTCCCGGTTCGCCTTCATGAGTTATGTATTGGCTCATGAATACTTACCTGATGGTAAGTGGGTTTCCCCATTCGGAAATCGCCGGGTCGCAGGTCATTTGCCACCTCACCGACGCTTATCGCAGGCTGTCACGTCCTTCATCGCCTCTGACTGCCTAGGCATCCACCGTGTGCGCTTAATCGCTTGACCATATAACCCCAAGGGGTCCGGTTTCACGATCACACGACATTTGCTGGAATACGTACGACATTACGTATCACAGCAAACTTATACGTTGTCTGCCGGTCGGGTCACGACACCCTTCCGAAGAAGGGGTGTTCACCGACCGACAGGTCAGCATGATCCACATTGTTAAAGAGCGTACTGTCAAAAAGACAGTCAGAAATCATGTCGATGATCTGTCATCATCATGACTTTTGACTGTGGTTTCATCAGTATCAGCGAGACTGTTTGTATGCACCGAGCCGGTATGGTGGAGCCTAGCGGGATCGAACCGCTGACCTCCTGCGTGCAAGGCAGGCGCTCTCCCAGCTGAGCTAAGGCCCCGACAGGTTGGTGGGTCTGGGCAGACTTGAACTGCCGACCTCACCCTTATCAGGGGTGCGCTCTAACCAACTGAGCTACAGACCCAAGCAGTCTTCGCTCTATCCGATCAGGCAATTTGTGTGGACGCGCTGGTTCGCGTGAGCACTTTAGTCGTTTAAGGAGGTGATCCAGCCGCAGGTTCCCCTACGGCTACCTTGTTACGACTTCACCCCAGTCATGAACCACACCGTGGTGATCGCTCTCCCGGAGGTTAAGCTAACCACTTCTGGTGCAGTCCACTCCCATGGTGTGACGGGCGGTGTGTACAAGGCCCGGGAACGTATTCACCGTGGCATTCTGATCCACGATTACTAGCGATTCCGACTTCACGGAGTCGAGTTGCAGACTCCGATCCGGACTGAGGCCGGCTTTATGGGATTGGCTTCACGTCGCCGCTTCGCAACCCTTTGTACCGGCCATTGTAGCACGTGTGTAGCCCTGCTCGTAAGGGCCATGATGACTTGACGTCGTCCCCACCTTCCTCCGGTTTGTCACCGGCAGTCTCCCTGAAGTTCCCGGCCGGACCGCTGGCAAAAAGGGATAGGGGTTGCGCTCGTTACGGGACTTAACCCAACATTTCACAACACGAGCTGACGACAGCCATGCAGCACCTGTCTCTGCGTTCCCGAAGGCACTCTCCCATCTCTGGGAGATTCGCAGGATGTCAAGAGCAGGTAAGGTTCTTCGCGTTGCATCGAATTAAACCACATGCTCCACCGCTTGTGCGGGCCCCCGTCAATTCATTTGAGTTTTAGCCTTGCGGCCGTACTCCCCAGGCGGTCGACTTATTGCGTTAACTGCGCCACCAAACCCTCAAGGGGTCCAACGGCTGGTCGACATCGTTTACGGCGTGGACTACCAGGGTATCTAATCCTGTTTGCTACCCACGCTTTCGCGCCTCAGCGTCAGTGTCAGTCCAGAAGGCCGCCTTCGCCACTGGTATTCCTCCCGATCTCTACGCATTTCACCGCTACACCGGGAATTCCACCTTCCTCTCCTGCACTCTAGCCTGCCAGTTCCGAATGCCGTTCCCGGGTTGAGCCCGGGGCTTTCACATCCGGCTTGGCAAGCCGCCTACGCGCCCTTTACGCCCAGTAATTCCGATTAACGCTTGCACCCTCCGTATTACCGCGGCTGCTGGCACGGAGTTAGCCGGTGCTTCTTCTGTGGGTGATGTCCTTCATGGTGGTTATTAACCACCATGCCTTCTTCCCCACTGAAAGTGCTTTACAACCCGAAGGCCTTCTTCACACACGCGGCATGGCTGGATCAGGGTTTCCCCCATTGTCCAATATTCCCCACTGCTGCCTCCCGTAGGAGTCCGGGCCGTGTCTCAGTCCCGGTGTGGCTGATCATCCTCTCAGACCAGCTACGGATCGTTGCCTTGGTGAGCCGTTACCTCACCAACAAGCTAATCCGACATGGGCTCATCCGATAGCGCAAGGTCCGAAGATCCCCTGCTTTCTCCCGTAGGACGTATGCGGTATTAGCTCGGGTTTCCCCGAGTTATCCCCCACTACCGGGCAGATACCCATGCATTACTCACCCGTCCGCCGCTCGTCAGCGGGTAGCAAGCTACCCCTGTTACCGCTCGACTTGCATGTGTTAGGCCTGCCGCCAGCGTTCAATCTGAGCCATGATCAAACTCTTCAGTTTATTTTGAAGCTTTGAGATTCGTTTCGAAGCCTGCCGAAGCAGTCATCGAGGTGAATCAATCCGGGCTCGAGGTCAAACTAGTACTCTTGACGAGTGTTCGTCTGCTCGATTATCTATGTGACTGGTGTCACACGAGCCAGACGCCCACACAAATTGCCTGATCGACTTGTTAAAGAGCGTCTCGAAGATGTTGTCTCAGTCGCCGTGGCGGCTGCTTCGAGAGAGTGGGCATTTTACAGCCCTGAATCGAAAAGTCAACCTCTTTTTTTCGATCCGGAAGTCAGCGGCTGGATTTGAAACCCTGATTGAGCGACCAAAACCTTAGTCAAAACAATCACCTGCTTAACTTCCCCGCCGCCTCGTCGCCGTGTGCTCCGTGGCAGCGGATGCGTACTTTATAGATCAGACCGGGACCACGCAACCCCTTTCGCCAAAAAGTTTCATCTTTCTGTCATGACGAGACAGGCATCAATGAGCAAAAGCCAGTTCATGTAGAGGGTGTACGCCGCAACAGCGCCTTTCTACCGCCCTTTGGCAGCTCTCGATCTTCGTCCAGAGACATCGCATAGCGTTCGGCCACCGTCTGCCTTGCTGCAATCACATGTCGGCGCATCAGCTGCTCGGCCAGCTCTTCATCGCCGGAAGCAATGGCATCCACGATTCGGTGATGCTCGATGAAGGCACGCTGCGGGCGCCCCCCCCTCGCACTGTATTGAGTACGATACAGCCGTACCAGATAGTAGAGGTCATCACACAGCGTGGTCATCAACATTCGATTGTGGCTGCCTCGTACAATCAGATAATGAAAGTCGAGATCCCCCTCACGCTGATAATAGGCTTCGGCCTGATCGAGATCACCCTGTTCTTCATGGGCGATCAGCACATCACGCAACGCCTGAACTTCCTCGACCGTCATGTGACGCGCCGCAAGCCTGGCCGCCATGCTTTCCAGCGCCTCGCGCATATCGAAAAGCTCAAGCAGCTCACGCATCGAAAGCTTGACGACTCTGGCCCCCACATGAGGCTCTCTTTCGATAAGACGATGCGCCTCCAATCGGCGCATGGCTTCTCGCAGCGGTCCACGTGAAATGCCGTAGGTCTGGGCAAGCCCCGGCTCGGTAATCTTGCTGCCAGCCGGCAGTTCACCACGCACGATGGCATCCTGAAGCTGTTGAAAGACTCGCTCAGCAAGCGTTCGCGCCTCAAGAGGGATCTCGCCGGAAGAAGTCGTTGAAGTCATGGGCATTGTCAACAATCAGGGAAATACCCTCACAGTACGACATCGAGCAGATAAAGACCAAAGTTCCGGCCCTGACCCGTCGCACGACTCAAACAGATAGCGCCTGTTAACGTTCGAGACTGTTAGACTTTCCGACCCGTTAAAGCCTGCGATACGTGATCATGCCCTGCTCTCAATTGCTGATTCATCCCCTCCCCTACCAGGCAGACCCGGCCGCCTGGTTCGAAGGACTGCGTCATCGCCCCGAGGCGATACTGCTGGATAGTGGTCGTCCTTATACACAGACCGGGCGCTTTGACATCATCAGCAGCGACCCGACTGCCGTACTCGAAGTAGATGCCAAGGGTCAGTGCCACTGTACGAAAGCGCTTTGCGCCACCACGCCGCTGAAAGCTCAGCGCGAACTCCTGCAGCATCTTGAGACGACGCCTCCTGAAGCCGCCGAGGACATTCCCTTTGTCGGTGGGTTGATGGGCTACTGGAGCTACGACTTTGGCCGCCTGCTTGAAAAGCTTGAAAGCCTTGCTTCTGCCGACATCAATCTGCCGCTGGCCAGACTGGGCCTTTATGACTGGGCCCTGGTTCAGGACCACCAGCTAAAGCGCAGCTACCTTGTCGCGACTGCCGAGCGCCGCGATCAGGTACTGACATGGATTGAGTCGTCACACGACAGTGAAGGCATCGCCTTTGAGCTGACCACGCCCTTTGATGCCGACATCGATCGCGCCACCTATGGCGCGCGCTTTCAACGCGTCAGTGACTATCTACATGCCGGCGACTGCTATCAGGTCAATCTGGCGCAGCGCTTTCAGGCGCGCTGCCAAGGGGACAGCTGG
Source organism: Kushneria sp. EE4 (assembly GCF_977968315.1). Next base: position 728,664 of record NZ_OZ386212.1, on the reverse strand, counting down.
CCAGCCTATTGCAGGCTGCGCCACGCGACCCCGGCCCCTTTTGGCGCCTGGCTTTCCTGGCAGGACAGGGACGGTCACGAGCGCACCATTTTGTCACTCTCTCCGGAGCGCTTTCTGCATCTGCAGAACCGGCAGCTGATTACCAGCCCCATCAAGGGGACACGCCCACGCGGGGAGACACCACAGAAGGATCGACAGCTGGCCGACGAACTGGTGGGTAGTCTCAAGGATCGCACCGAGAACGTCATGATCGTGGATCTACTGCGCAACGACCTGGGTCGGGTCTGCCGCGCCGGTACGGTACGCGTGCCGGCACTGGCTGCGCTTGAGAGCTATCGCAACGTGCATCATCTGGTCAGTACCATTACGGGCGAGCTTTCTCCGGGTCTTGATGCCATCGACGCGCTGGCCGCCGCCTTCCCGGGGGGCTCCATCACCGGTGCACCGCGCATTCGCGCCATGGACATCATCGACGAGCTTGAAGGCACTCGCCGTGGCCCCTACTGCGGCAGCATCGGCTATATCGATCAGCGTGGCGACATGCACACCTCGATTGCCATTCGCACGCTCTACCGGGAAGACGACACGCTTTACGTCTGGGGCGGCGGCGGCCTGGTCGCCGATTCCGATGAAGAAAGCGAATTCATCGAGACACTCGACAAGATTCGTCACCTGATGCAGGCACTGGCATAAACACGCCTGTACGCTCAGGCGGGCGATGTTTATGATTGATAACCATTCCAATCACCACGGGCACTGCTGCCCGCCGCAAGAGAATGCCGATGAGCGCTGGTAGCCCTACATGACAGTCACCGCCCCTACTACAGACACCAGTATCGATAAATATCTTCAGCGGCGGCGGCGACACTACTGGCTACTGGCCATTACGGCGGTGCTGACGCTTTGCTCACTGGTTGTTGACGTAGCGACCGGCCCGGGTCAATACGGACTCGGTGACATCCTCCGTGCCATCGTGTCACCGGACGACGCCCCTCGCGCCATTGCAGTCATTGTCTGGGAGATACGCCTGCCGGTGGCGCTGATGGCCATCATGGTCGGCATGTCGCTGGCCTGTGCCGGCGCCGAGATGCAGACCATTCTCAACAATCCACTGGCCGACCCCTTCACGCTGGGCATTTCGGCGGCAGCGAGCTTCGGGGCGGCGCTTGCCATCGTGCTGGGGGTATCGCTTTTCCCGGCCGCCAGCGAACTCCTGACCACACTCAACGCCTTTATCATGGCCATGATTGCCTCGCTTTTGATCTGGCTGGTCAGTCGCCTGCGCGGCGTCAGCGTGCAGACCATGGTGCTGATGGGCATCGCCCTGATGTTCTTTTTCAACGCCACTCTGGGCATTTTGCAGTATGTGGCCTCGGCAGAATCCCTGCAGCAGCTGGTGTTCTGGTCGCTGGGCTCCCTGTCCCGTGCCAGCTGGTCGAAGATCGGCATCGTTACCGCCGCCCTTTTGATCACGCTACCCATCTTCTTTGTTGCCGGCTGGCGCCTGACAGCGCTTCGCATGGGCGATCTACAGGCACGGGCGCTGGGCGTCAACGTCGGCCGTCTGCGCCTGACCGTTTTGCTTTGCAGTTCGCTGCTGGCTGCCACGGCCGTGGCCTTTGTCGGCATCATCGGCTTTATCGGCCTGGTGGGGCCGCATATCGCCCGTATGCTGGTCGGAGAAGATCAGCGCGTCTTTCTACCCATGTCAGCGCTCACCGGTGCCCTTTTAATGTCGCTGACCTCCATTGTGTCCAAGACACTGATTCCTGGTGTGCTGTTGCCCGTGGGCATCATTACGGCACTAATCGGTCTGCCGTTTTTTGTTTCCCTGATTCTTAAAAGCCGTCGCGAGGTATGGGGATGAGCCTCAGGGTTGACTCACTGTCGGTACGTTTCGGACGTACGCAGATTCTAAATGATGTCAGCGGTCTGGAAGCGCAGCCGGGCGAGCTGACCGCCCTGATCGGCCCCAACGGGGCCGGCAAGTCCACACTTTTGAAATCCATTGCCGGCATCGAAAAATCGACCGGGCATATCAGCCTTGATGATACGGCGCTGAACACGCTCGATATCGCCCAGCGGGCCGGGCGGATCTATTACCTGCCTCAGGACATTACCTCTCGGGCTGCGCTCAGCGTGTTCGAAGCCGTGTTGCTGGCTCGACGCACGACCCATCAGTCCGACCGGCAACAGGATCTGAAACGCGTCCAGCACACCCTGCAGACCCTGGAGCTCGAGCAGTATGCCGAGCGCGACCTTGGCCAGCTCTCCGGTGGCCAGCGCCAGCGTGTCGCCATCGCCCAGGCCGTGGTCAGAGAACCCAGAGTGCTCATGCTTGATGAGCCGACCAGCGCGCTCGATCTGCACCATCAGCTACAGGTGCTCGAGTGGCTGGTCGCTCTGGCGCGTGAGCAACAGATGATCATCATCATCGCCATTCATGATCTGAGCCTGGCGGCGCGTTTTTCGCGGCACATGTGGCTGATGGGAGCAGGCGGTGTCGTGCGTGCCGTTGGCGCGCCCGAGACGGTACTTACCGAGGAGCGCCTCAAGGAGGTATATGCCATCAAAGCGCACGTTGAATGGCCTGAGGGTGAACCACCTCGTGTCACGCCCCTGGCAGCCACTCGCCAGCTTGGCGTACAGGGCACGGGGCAGGACTTCTAAACTTCAAACCAAACGGTATTGGGGATGAGTCTGGCGGATTTGCTATCGTGCCTGCCAAACGGCCCTTGAAGGGCCATCTACTGTTGATAACGGAGATGCCGAATGTCGCTGGATATCGATGAGATCAATGCAAGGCTGGGCAACGATCCTCAAGCGCTGGTGGAATGGGCCCTGTCGCTCGACAAGCGCCCCATCTGCACCACGAATTTTCGTCCTTTCGAAGCCGTCATTTTGCATATGGTGTCGCAGGTTCGTCCCGACATCCCCATCGTCTGGATGGACTCCGGTTATAACACTCCCGCGACCTATCAGTTTGCCGATGAGGTGAGCCAAAAGCTCGGTCTCAATCGCATCATCTACGTCCCGCTGCGCTCACGCGCGCATCGCGAAGCCGTCGACGGGCCGACACCCGCCCTGGATGATCCTCGCCACGAAGCGTTTACAAAAGAGGTCAAGCTCGAGCCCTTTGAGCGCGCCCTGCGCGAGACCAGCCCGGGCGTCTGGTTTACGGCGCTGCGCGCCTCCGACACCGCTACCCGCGCGCAGATGCAGCCGGTCAGTATCAATCAGGACGGTTTGATCAAGGTCGCTCCCGTACTGCACTGGAGCAGCAAGGACATGCACGACTATCTGGTCAGGCATGACCTGCCCAACAACTTTGATTACTTTGATCCGACCAAGGGTGAAGAAACCCGCGAATGCGGGCTCCATCTGCAACACTGAGCAGTTGGCGCTCGAACACGGCATGTGGCCATGAAAAAGGCTCGCCAATGACCATGGCGAGCCTTTTTTATATTCATGAACCCGTTTGGCTACCTGACGGGCAGCTCGGTATTCTCAAACAGCGCGTTTTCAGCGTGCGGGCTTGATTCCAGCGCCGCCTCGACCGTGTCGCGATCAAGGTGGGCGGCAAACTCATGGATAAAATCGAACATGTAGTTGCGCATGAACGTCCCGCGGCGGATGCCGATTCGTGTCACCGAGCTTTCAAACAGATGGCTGGCATCGATCGCCACAAGGTCGTGATCCGCCACCGGGTCGACGGCCATGTGAGCGACAATGCCCACGCCCAGCCCCAGTCGAACATAGGTCTTGATGACATCGGAATCAGCCGCTGTCAGTACCACGTTGGGCGTGATTCCGTGGGACTTGAAGGCATCGTCAAGCTGGGAACGGCCCGTAAAGCCAAAGGTGTAGGTCACCAGCGGATGCTCGCCGAGCGACTCAAGCGTCAGGTTGCGCGTGCCCTCGAGCGGATGCCCCTTCGGTACCAGCACACACCGGTTCCAGCGATAGCAGGGCAGCAGGACCAGATCATTGAAAAGATCCAGCGATTCCGTACAGATGGCAAAATCCGCCATGCCTTCACAGACCATTTGAGCGATCTGACGCGGCGTCCCCTGCTGCATGTGCAGTGCCACATCCGGATAGCGCCGGGTAAACCCGCTGATGACGGCAGGCAACGCATAACGCGCCTGGGTATGAGTAGTGGCAATCGATAGGCTGCCACGACGATCATCACTGAACTCCTGCGCCACATGGCGGATATCATCCACCTTGCGAAGCACCTCACCGGCAAGCTCCACGATGGGTTTTCCGGCCGGTGTAATTCGGGTCAGGTGTTTGCCGCTTCGTGCAAATATCTCAACGCCCAGCTCGTCTTCCAGCAGGCGTATCTGTTTGGAAATTCCGGGCTGCGATGTAAAAAGGCTCTGTGCCGTGGCAGAGACATTCAGATTATGCCGGGAAACTTCCCAGATATAACGAAGCTGCTGAAGTTTCAAGGCATTAACCTCCTGCAAAGCGAGCCCGAAACCGGGTAAAAAGGGACGCGAAATCGCCTGCTAATGCTATCAGGGTCTAAAATAATGAACAATCATTCCTTTTCAGAATAAAAAAATATCCCTAGATTCCTGCAGCGCAAAGCACTTGCCAACGCCACGGGATCCAGCATGTCATTGATCGATTTTCTGCTTTATGTACTGGCCGGCGCAGGTGTCGGCATCGCGGTAGGGCTTTCTGGCATTGGCGGCGGTTCACTGATGACCCCCATTCTCCTGACCTTCGGGTTTCCCCCGCATATCGCCGTGGGTACGGATCTTTTGTATGCCGCTTTTACCAAGATCAGCGGTATCTTCAGTCACCAGAAACAGGGGCATATCGACTGGAAAGTGATGCTGCGCCTGTCTGCCGGCAGTGTGCCCGCAGCGATTTTGACCGTTTTCCTGCTCAACCACTTCTTTACCGGCGCGCACGACTACAGCGGGCTGATCACTACCACACTGGGCATCATGCTGATCCTTACCGCCGTGGTGCTGATCTTCAAGACGCCGCTGCAGCGCTGGACCGGTCAGGGGGATCGCTGGGTCAACCGACATGTGACCCCTCTGACGCTGGTGTCAGGCGTGGTACTGGGTGTGTGCGTAACGCTGTCCTCGGTAGGCGCCGGTGTCTTTGGCACGGCCGTTTTGATGCTGCTCTACCCCTTCTTTACTTCGGGTCGCATCGTGGGCACCGACATCGCCCACGCCGTGCCGCTGACACTTGTGGCCGGCGGCGGGCATTTATTGCTGGGCAATGTCGACTTTGCGCTGCTGCTCGCCCTGCTGGTCGGCTCCGTACCCGCCATCCATCTGGGGGCATGGCTTTCGAAATATCTGCCGGACAATCTGCTGCGCGTTATGCTCACGCTGCTGTTGTTGAGCATGGGTATCCGGTATGCGTTTTTCTGAACGAAAGCGCGACCCTGATCGCCTCGTTCAATGGGTACCATCGCAGAGACACATTTGCCTCACCCCCTGGTACCCGCTACCATCCGTTGTATACAGCCTGTACATGCAATCACTGGAGTAAATCATGGCTAATAATGTTGACGTTACCAGCGCCAATTTCGACCAGGAAGTCATGCAGTCTGACAAGCCTGTACTGCTGAAGTTCTGGGCCCCCTGGTGCGGTCCCTGCAAGATGATGGCCCCGGTCGTCGACGAAGTGGCAGAAGAGAAGTCGGGCGAACTCAAGGTCGTCAGCATCAACGTTGACGATGCCCAGGACATTGCTGCCGAGCAGGGCGTGCGTGGTGTACCGACCGTCATGATGTTCAAGGATGGCACCAAGGTTGCTTCACTGGTCGGTGCCCAGTCCAAGACACAGCTGGTGCAGTTCATCGATCAAAACGCCTGATCCTGCCCCGCGCTATCTACTAAAACGCTCCCCGATGGGGAGCGTTTTTTTATGCCCGACGTTTCTCTTTTTTCGCCTGCTGCCTGCTGACAGTCGCCGTTCTCTTAACCCCCTACTCTTCCGAGGGCATCCCTTCTTTTGCACGCCGACGTCGCTCCCGATTGGGCCCCAGCAATATTGAGAGCCATCGCGTGTCAGGATGGCTGTCGAGCAGGATCTTGAGCGACATGGTCAAAGGAACCGATAGAAAAAGCCCCACCGGACCGAAAAGCCAGCCCCAGAACACCAGCGACATGAAAGCCGCCAGCGTCGACATCCCCAGCGTCTGACCCATGATGCGCGGCTCGATAAGATTGCCCAGCACAAAATTGATTGTGACATAGGCACCACTCAGGATGGCCGCTTTCACGACACCACCATCCGGCATGATCAGCGTCAAAAGAACCGCCGGCACCGCGGCTATGATCGAGCCAATGTTGGGAATGAAATTAAGGAAAAAGCCCAGCACCCCCCAGAGCAGCGCGAACTCGACCTGAAGAATCAGACAGCAGGCAGCAATAAGCGCGCCGGTGATGGCACTAATGACCGTTTTGACCAACAGATAGCGCTGTAGCGTTCTAGAAAACTGGGTAAAGCGCGCAAGGCTGCCATGGGGCTGCTTGATGGCCTGAGAGAGCTTGTAGGGGAAATCCAGCGTTTCATACAGGATAAAGATGATCAAAATGACGATGATGCCAAGCTGGGTAATGAAATTGCCGATACCGCCCAGAAGCGATGGCAGCGAATCCATGAGCATGCCCGGATCAAGCGCCTCCTGCAGCGCCCGGGCGTCAAACGGCAGCCCCAACGCATCAAACCACTGCAAAAGGCCTGCATAGTGCTCGCTCAGGGACTGCTCCAGCGCCGGGAGCTGATTGACCAGATCTCCCAGACGCGCCGTTACCAGCCAGATCAAAAGAGAACTCGCCAGCGCCACGACCAGCAGCACACAAAGAATCGACAGATTAACGCTGAAACCACGTCCGTGGAGCCACTTGACCGGGCGAGAGCACAAAATCGCAATAAACAGCGACAGCAGCACCGGGATAAACAGACCGGCACCCAGCTTGAGGCCTGTCACGATGATGACCAGTGAGGCAAAGGTCAGTATCAGATGATAGGGAAAGTGATGCTGATCCTGCTCGGGGTCGCTTTTCATGTCAGCCTCTTGAATACCAGTATAAGACACCGCGATGGCCTGCAGACCTTGGGCGGCGCTTGCTTACGGCGTCCTCTGCGCTGTACGCACAGACGGTGTCAGTACGCGCAAGAGCGTATTGGCGCAAAGGCTTGCGCCTACCATGCCCAGTACCATCGGCCAGATGCTCGCCATCTGAAGCCCGCTGACCAACGCACCTGCCAGTCCGCCTGCCGTGAACTGCAGGCTGCCCAGCACGGCATTGGCCGTGGCGCTCATGCCGGGAAAATGATCCAGCATGGAAGAGACGGCGTTGGGTGAAATCAGACCGTTCACGCCGACAAAAAACATGATCAGCAGCACCATCCACCATAGTGCATCCAGCCCGGTGAGTACCGACACCACGATCAAAACGCCGGCCCCCAGCTGAATACCCAGTCCCAGCCTGAGCAACTGCTGTGGCGAATAGCGTCCCAGAAGCCGAATGTTGAGCCGGTTGGACAGTGCCATGACAATGATATTGGCCCCGAAGACAAACGGATAAAGCTGGCTGGAGACGTCGTAATATTCCATATAGACATATGGAGAACTGGTAATAAAGCAGAACATGCCGGCAAAAGACAGTGATACGGCCGCAATGTAGCCCATCGCCTCGCGATGTTTGAGCACCAGTGCGTAGTTGCGCAGGACCTGCCCTGCCCCGCGAGGCGCCGCGGGGTCCGGCGTGCGGGTTTCAGGCAGATACCTCATGATCAGATACAGCAGTGCCACGGCATAAAGGGCCAGAAACAGAAATATGGCCCACCAGTCGACAAGCGTCAGCAGCACGCTGCCAACGGCGGGTGCCACAAGCGGGGCCAGCATCAAAATCATGACCATGGTTGAAAGGACACGCGCCGCTTCTCGACCCGAAAAGCAGTCACGCACGATGGCTGGTGAATTGACCACACAGGCACCGCCGCCCAGCGCCTGCAAAAACCGCAGTGCCATGAGCGGCCAGAACGCATCGACCTGCGTGAGCAGAAGGCTGGACAGCATGAATGTCGTAATTCCGCCCAGCAGCACCGGTTTACGCCCGATTCGATCCGACAGCGGACCAAAAATCAGCTGGCCCAGCGCCATCCCCAGCAAAAAAATGCTGATCGACAGCTCGGTCAGATGAATATTGGCGTCAATGTGCAGGGCAATGGCAGGAATGGCGGGCAGATAGGCATCGATGGCGAAGGGTGCCAGCGCCGTATTGGCCGCCACCAGCAATGCCAGACGTCTGGCCCCGATAATAGGCAAGTCGTTCTCCAGATCAGACCATGGGCATCGTGCTGCTCCCGATCGGGAACACGGCTGCCATGATCAGTGCTCTCGCTGGGACTCCAGCAGATCGATGAGCGGCTGGAACTCGATACGGTTCTGCTCGCTCATGGCCGCCAGCGTACGGTGGGCTTCGATGACACGTGAGCGAAGTTCTTCTTCGCTGGTTTCCATGGCGGGGATATCGCTGAAGCTGACAGGTTCCGACCACGGCATGTCGATGATGGTCACATAGTTTTGAAATCCCATGACATCGAGCATGCGCCGGACGTCAGGGTGATCAACGGCCACCAGCGGCTGGCCGGGAATGCGATGGCGCACGGCCAGCGCAATCTTGGCCAGAAACCCCAGCGCCGTGGAATCCATGTTGACCACCTGACGCAGATCGATGATGACACGCTCAAGCCCGGGCAGCTCTGCCAGCGGCTGTACCTGCTGGTCCAGGGTGGCACAAAGTGTCAGGCGCACATCGCCGGTCAGTCTGAGCACAAAGGTGCCCTTTTCGAAAGCCGCCTGGAGTCGTCCTTCATCCATCGTTGAAACCGCTCAGGGTAAGAAAGGTAATGTCATCCGGCAGTGCATCGGACAGAGCCAGTGATGATTTCAGATTACTGATACTCTCTGCATTGCCGATATGCTCACACAGTGCAGAAAGTCGCTCTTCGAGGTTATTGCCTGCCAGACAGTCAAAGACGCCGTCCGAACAGAGCCAGAGCCGGAAGTGATCCGGCAGCTCGCAGTGATAGGTCGGATATTCAACGTCCGGAAACAGCCCGACCGCCGGTCCCTCACCTTCAAGCTGTCGTACGCTGTCTTTTGTCGCCAGAATCGGCATCGGCATCTGAGCGCCCAGAGAATAGTGCAGCGTGCGCGTATGGCAGTCGATCACGCCTACCACGATGGCCGCATGCTTGCCGATACCGGTATCCAGCAACTCCCGATTGAGCCGGGCCAGCCATCTCGCCGGTAGATTTTCCGGCAAACGGGCATTCCAGCGCGACAGCCAGCGCTGAAAGAGCGCCTTGAGCAGCACCGTCACAAAGGCAGACGAGGCGCCATGCCCTGCCACATCGGCAAAACAGAATAGAACGTGGCGCTCGCCATGGGCCTGATAGTCGAGAAAATCCCCCGACAGATAGAGCGACGGCGCCATCCAGTAATCGCCTTCGATACCGTTGAGCCGGGTACAGGGCATGGGCTGCAATCGGCGCTGAATCTGCCCCCCGGCCTGAAGATCGGTACGCAGCGTGCTCAGATGCGTCTGAAGCTGCTCGTTGAGCTGCTCCAGACGGTCCCGGTCACGCTGCACCACGACCTGAGTACGCCGGTGCTCCATGGCCCTGAGCATGAGCCGTATCAAGAGCGCCTCATGCCCAACAGGGTCGACCAGATAATCAATAACGCCGGCATCCACCGCCGCCAGCAGCGCTGGACTATCGCGGCGCTGACTGATGACAACGGTCGGCACGCACCCAGCCAGCGAGGCCCAGCAGGACGCCGGTGCGATATCCGCATTCACGATCAGGCCATCAAGGCCCTCGGGGAGCGCTTCGATATCGTCAAGGACCAGCAACGTGAATCGGTCACACGCTGAAAGGGCCTGGTAAAGCGCGTCACGACGCGCCCCCGGCTGGTCGATGAGCGCAATCCTATCTTTACTGACAGGCATGAACGCTTTTCCGCCATGGTCGTTCGAAGGATTTATTCCGCAAAATCACTGTCATCGAATTCGATATCGTCGCTGGCGAAAGGATCTTCACCGGAGCGGCCGTCGTTGATCAGAAACTCCCGGCGCTGCAGGTAGGCGTCACGGATGAACGAGTAGCGATCCCCTCGAATCAGCTGTTCCTGATCCAGCAGCGATGCGCGCGTCTGTACCAGATCGATGAAGCGTATGCTCCAGCGCGTAACGTCATCGTCAATATAGGTGGTCGGATGGGTATACCAGTCTACCGGCAGACCGGCCGTATCACGTACGGTGCTCGGCCCCAGGAAAGGCAAAACCAGGTACGGCCCGGACCCGACGCCCCAGACCGCCAGCGTCTGGCCAAAGTCTTCGTCATGCTGATCGATCCCCATGCGCGATGCCGGATCGAGAAAGCCACCCAGCCCCAGCGTGGTGTTGATCAAAAGCCGGCCCAGCGAGGTGCCCGCGTTGGTCAGCTTCCCCTGCAGCAGGCTGTTAAACGAGTTGCTGATCTCTCCGAGGTTGGAGAAGAAATTACCCACGCCTTCCTGCACAGGCTCGGGCGTGACGTAGTCATACCCCTGAGCGGCCGGCTTGAGCGCGTAGCGATCCAGCGTGTCGTTAAAGGAGTAGACACCCCGGTTGAACCCCTCCCAGGGGTCCTGGGGGTTGCCGTCCTGTGTCTGCGTGCCGGCACAGCCTGCAAGTGTCACGCAGGTAAAGGTTGCCGCGGCGATACTCGTCCATGCTTTCATCTATTCACCCTGTCCCTTGTCATCTGCAGCGCCCCGGGCGACTGCATTGTATTCTACTGCGGCAACCGCCTGTCCTGTTGCGTCCATATGACGCTGCACGATTTCGATAGCGCGCAAAGGACCCAAACGGCGCATTGTCAGCCGATTTCAGGCCACTGTACAGTACAGTGGCCATCAGGCATGAGTCAGGAAGCCGTAAGCTCCTGCCACTGGCGCTCCAGTCGCTTGCCGGACACCGGTGCCAGCGTTCCCAGCTGCTGGGCAAACAGTGACACGCGCAGCTCTTCAAGCCACCATCCAAACGTTTCCAGCGCCTGATCCTGAAGCGCGGTGGCGCCGTTTCTGCTGCGTCTTTCCTCGAGCCGGCGATGGAAATCGTTGACCTCCTCCATCGCCAGCTGATCGCGTCGTACCTCGCGCGGGGCTTTTTCAAGCCGGATCTGTGCGGCCTCCAGGTAACGGGGATACTGCGCCAGCCACTCGCCTGCCGCGCTGATAAAGCCCGGATAGACCAGCCGCTGCATCTGGGCGCGAACATCGCTCCAGCTCAGAGCCAGATTGAAGGCGACCCGACCCTTGAGCGCCTTGGTGACCTCAAGATGGCGCTTGAGAACGCGTTCCAACAGTGCCACCAGCGTCTCGGCTGTCTCGTGCAATCGCGAGCGCTCGCTCTCGAGACGCGCCTCGAAGGCCGCCTGATCACGCGGCAGCGGGTCGAAGGCGAATACTTTCAGGAACACGGCCTCGATGAAATCATCCACCAGATCACGCCGCGTCCCCACGTTGGCATACAGCAGAATGCAGCGCTCAAGGCCGGGTAGATCACGCGCCAGAAAGCGGACCTGATCCGGCAAACGGCGCATGGCCAGACGCTTGATGCCATGACGATGCTGCTCATACGCCTTGTCGGGATGGTCAAAAAGCGTCACCCCCAGCGTCTCTCCCTCATCCACCAGGGCCGGCCACGCCTCGACGCGAATGCCGGCCTGATCACGCACGTGGGATTGCGGCAGCTCGCCTTTCGGAAACTGCGTCAGCCCCTGTTGCGACAGCGCGTCACCCGCCATGGCCCGGGTACCCGCCTCGGCCTCGCGCTCAAAGCGCTCGATCAGGGCGTTCAGATCGCGACCTTCACCCAGCACCTGACCATCATGATTGACCACACGAATATTCATGATCAGATGCACCGGCAACTGCTCGGGCCGCCACTCATCGGATGAGAGCCGGATACCCGTCTTTTGACGCAAAAACTCCGCCAGCGCCGAGGTCAGTGACACGTTGCCCGGCGTCAGGGCCGACAGCGCGGCATCCGCCCAGTCCGGGATCGGTACGACCTGGCGGCGATACTGCTTGGGCAGCGACTTCATCAGCGCAATCACCTTGTCGCGACGAAGCCCCGGCACCAGCCACTCAAGACGCTCCCCCGGCAGGGTAGAGAGCATGGACGCCGGTACCGTAATCGTGACCCCATCATCCGGCTCATTGGGCGCAAAATGATAGCTCAGCGGATAGCGAATGCCGCCGCCCTGATAGCTCAGCTCGAGCGTATCGGGATACTGTTCGACCGTGACCTCAGTGGCCTCACGCGCCAGCAGCGTTTCCATGTCAAGAAACAGCACGCTGTCATCATGCTGCTCGGCGTGACGGCGCCAGCGCTCGAAACTCTTGCCGTTGTAGATATCGGCCGGCAGGCGGGAATCATAAAATTCAAACAGCGTCTGCTCATCAACCATGATGTCACGACGGCGGGCCCGGTCCTCGAGGTCCTCGACCTCCTCGATCAGCGCCCGGTTGTGCTCGAAAAATGCCCCCTGAGTCTGGAACTGCCCTTCCACCAGAGCATGGCGGATAAACAGCTCGCGGGACTCCTCGGGGGCAATGGGGCCGTAATGCACCTTGCGTCGGGCAACGATCGGCAGACCAAACAGCGTGACCTGCTCATACGCCACCACCTGGGCACGCTTCATTTCCCAGTGTGGCTCGCTGTAGCTGCGCTTGGTCAGATGCGTCGCCAGTGGCTCGATCCACTCCGGACGGATGCCGGCCACCTGTCGGGCGAACAATCGCGTGGTTTCCACCATTTCGCCGGCCATGATCCATTTGGGCCTGCGTTTGGCAAGCCCGGACCCCGGGTGGATCATGAACTTGCGATTGCGGGCGCCCAGATATTCTCGTGGCTCCTTGTCCGAGGCGGCGTGCAGCCCCAGGTTGGACAAAAGCCCGGTCAAAAGCGCCTGATGCAGGCGGTCGATGTCGGGCTCGCCCTCGTTTTCGACCAGTGACAGCTCTCGAGTCAGCTGCTTGAGCTGGCGATAGGTGTCGTGCCATTCGCGCAGACGCAGATAGCTCAGATAGTTGTCGCGACACCAGCGCCGCAGCTGATTGGCCGAAAGCTCCGCCCGACTGGCCTCAAAGCCCTGCCACAGATTGATCCAGGCAGTGAAATCGGAGTCCTTGTCCAACCACTGACGATGTTTCTGATCGGCCGCTTCACGCTTGTCGGCCGGGCGCTCCCGCGGGTCCTGAATGGACAGCGCACTGACCACGATCAGCGTCTCGCGCAGGCTGCCGAACTCACTGGCCGCCAGCACCATGCGCGCCAGTCGCGGGTCGATCGGCAAGCGCGCCAGCTGGCGGCCGGTTCTGGTCAGATGCTGTTGCTCATCCACAGCACCCAGCTCAAAGAGCAATCGAAAGCCGTCCTTGATGAAGCGACTGTCCGGCACATCCACAAAGGGGAATTTACCGATATCGCCGAGCCCCAGCGACAGCATGGAGAGAATGACCGAGGCCAGGTTGGTTCGCTGAATTTCGGGCTCGGTATAGGCCGGGCGCGACAGGTAATCCTCTTCGCTGTAGAGACGAATACACACGCCTTCGGCGATACGCCCGCAGCGACCGCGGCGCTGGTCGGCACTGGCCTGGCTGATCGACTCGATCGGCAGGCGCTGCACCTTGGCGCGATAGCTGTAGCGGCTGATACGCACCAGCCCCGGGTCGATCACGTAGCGAATACCGGGCACCGTCAGCGAGGTTTCCGCCACGTTGGTGGACAATACGATGCGTCGCCCCGTATGCGGGGCAAACACCCGGTTCTGTTCGCTGTTGGAAAGACGCGCATACAGCGGCAGCACCTCGGTATCCCTTAGCTCGAGGCGGCGCAGCGTATCGGCCGTCTCACGGATCTCGCGCTCGCCGGGCAAAAAGATCAAAATATCGCGCGGACCGGTATACCAGCGCTTTTCGCGCTCGATACGCCCGATCTCCTCGACAGCCGTCACAATGCCTTCCTGCAGCGTCTGATCCTCTTCCTCGCGCTCATCACGCACCAACGGACGATAGTGCGTTTCCACGGGGTACGTCCGTCCGGAGACCTCGATCACCGGCGCCGGCGTGACGGTACCATCGTCATGATGCTGACCGAAGTGACGCGAAAAGCGGTCCACATCGATGGTGGCCGAGGTGATGATGACCTTGAGGTCGGGGCGGTCCGCCAGCAGTCGCTTGAGATAGCCCATCAAAAAATCGATGTTGAGACTGCGCTCGTGCGCCTCATCGATGATGATCGCGTCATAGCGCAAAAGCTGCGGATCATGCTGGGTTTCGGCCAGCAGGATCCCGTCGGTCATCAGCTTGACCCGAGTGGTCGGGTCGGTCTGGTCGGTAAAGCGCACCTGATAACCGATAACACCACCCAGCGAGGTACTGGTCTCCTGGGCCAGACGCTGCGCCACGCTGCGCGCGGCCAGACGGCGCGGCTGGGTGTGGCCGATCAGACCGCGCAGCCCGAGCCCCAGCTCCAGACACATCTTGGGCAACTGGGTCGTCTTGCCGGAGCCGGTCTCGCCGGCCACCACCACGACCTGATGATCGCGAATGGCCTCGAGTATGTCGTCGCGACGCTCGGCGACCGGCAGCTCAGGCGGGTATTCCAGCGTCACAGGCTGGTCGCGACGCCGCTGCACAACCCCCTCTGAACGCGTCAGGCGGGCCTCGATATCGTTCAGGGCCTTGTCCACGGGCTGGCCGCGCTGAATGCGGCCGGTCAGACGTTTCAGCCGCTGTCCCTGCGCCATGGCGTCGCTGATCAGCACGTCATCAAGGCGGCGACGCAGAGATGCAAGCGCCTGCTGCGCCGACTCACCGGAGTAAGTCACGTTATCGCTCAAGGTACCCTCTGGACTATTGAAACCGCCAAGGCGGTAATGACAATGAGCATGGCACGGCCATGACCATCCGGGAGAAAAGGTGTTTCGACTACTGGTAACAGGGGCATTATTGTAGCGCCAATCCTGCCCCATCGGCCAATCAGCCGACAGGGCAACGCCGGGGCCTAACGAGCGGGGTCGGACAGCTCATCGCGCAGGGCGCGACGCAGCACCTTGCCGACATTGCTGCGCGGCAGCTGGTCGCGAAACTCGAACCGCCTTGGCACCTTGTAGCCTGTCAGCTCCTGACGACACCACTGCTTCAGGGCCTGCGGGTCAAGGCTGGCGCCGTTACGCGGTACGATAAACGCCACCACGCTTTCGCCGCTGTCTTCATCCGGCACGCCGACCACTGCGGCTTCATGGATGTCATCATGTCTGAGCAGCACATCCTCCACCTCGTTGGGATACACGTTAAAGCCCGAGGTGACGATCATGTCCTTTTTGCGATCCACGATGCGTACAAAGCCGTCACGCTGCAGCACGGCAATATCCCCTGACCTGACCCAGCCCTCATCCGAAAGCGTTCTGGCAGTCTCTTCGGGCAGATTCCAGTAGCCCTTCATGACCTGCGGACCCTGTACGCATAGCTCACCGGGCGTGTCATAGCCCAGCGGCTGGTCATTCTCATCCAGTACCTGTAGCCGAGTACCGGCCACCGGCCGCCCGATCGCGCCCGGCTGAATCCTGTCGGGTGGATTCACACAGACCACCGGGGACGTTTCGGTCATGCCATACCCTTCCAGTACGGCAGAGCCGGTCACCTCGTGCCAGCGGTTGGCCGTGGTGGTATTGAGTGCCATGCCGCCGGAGACACTGAGCTTTAGATGGCTGAAATCCAGTTTTTTGAAATCATCACGCCGGCACAGGGCGGCAAAGAGCGTGTTGAGTCCGATAAAGGCAGAAAAGGGCTGTTTGGCAAGCGTTTTGACGAAGCCGTCAAGATCCTTCGGGTTAGGGATCAGGATGCTGTGATTGCCGGTTTCACAGCCGAACATGCAGTTCACGGTAAAGGTGTAGATATGATAGACCGGCAGCGGGGCAATAATGGTCTCATATCCGCGAGAGATGGCACTGCCCAGTACCTCCCCGGTCTGGCGCATGTTGGCCACCAGGTTGGCATGAGAAAGCATGGCCCCCTTGGGCGTGCCGGTCGTGCCGCCGGTGTATTGCAAAATGGCCAGATCATCGTCACGCCCCTGGCGGCTTTCATCGACCTGCCCCTTCTGCTTTAGCACCTGCCGCATCGTGACGGCATCGGGCAGATGGTAGCGCGGCACCTGACGGGCAATATAGCGCGCGCCAAGGTTATATTTGAGCCGCGATGGCCAGGGGTGAAGATCCGCCACTTCGGTAACAACGACATGGGCAATCGGCAAACGCTTGAGCACGACTTCCAGCTTGTGTGCCATGTGCGCAAATACCACCACCCCGCTCACGCCGGCATCGGCAAACTGATGATGCATCTCATCGGCGGTGTAGAGCGGATTGGTATTAACGATGACCAGCCCGGCCTTGAGGGCACCGAACACGGCCACCGGGTACTGCAGCAGGTTGGGCAGCACAATCGCCAGACGATCGCCCGGAGACATATCGGTCTGCGAGACAATCCAGTGCGCAAACCGGTCTACCAGATCCTTCATGGCCTTATAGGTCAGCGTACTTTCCATGCAGGTAAAGGCAGGGCGATCAGCATATTGCGTACAGGCCTTTTCGAACACGTCGAGAATCGACCGGTAATTGTCGTCCTTTTCGAGCGCGGGCCCTTCAAGCAGTGCCGGTGCCGTTGTCGTCTCGCTCATGCCTTCTCCCGATCGTCATGCCGCTTGCGGCCAAATACCGTTTCATGGAAAGACTCTAAAATAGCATGAAAGCCCGAGCGTCAGAGCGGATGCTTCAGGACTCGACGACCACCACAGCCCCCGACACAATGAAACGCCCCCTTATTGCTGCCCTGACGGGCAGCCTGCTGACACGGAGCATGCGATGAGCAGGATTCTGGAAGACAACTCTCAGGCCATCGGACAAACGCCGCTGGTCCGGATCAGACACCTGACCGATCACCCTCGCGTCTATGCCAAGCTCGAGTCGCGCAATCCGGCGCTGTCGGTCAAGTGCCGAATCGGTGCCAACATGATCTGGGACGCCGAAAAGCGCGGCGCCCTGAAGCCCGGCATGGAGATCATCGAACCCACCTCCGGCAATACCGGCATCGCGCTCGCCTTTGTGGGCGCCGCGCGCGGCTACCGGGTCAAGCTGACCATGCCGGCCTCGATGAGCATCGAGCGACGCAAGGTGCTCAAGGCACTGGGCGCCGAGCTGGTGCTGACCGAGCCCTCGCGCGGCATGAAAGGCGCGGTTGAGCGCGCCACCGAGCTGCGCGATGCCGAACCCGAGCGCTATTTCATGCCGGCACAGTTCGAAAACCCCGCCAATCCCGAAATTCATGAGAAAACGACCGGGCCGGAACTGTGGGACGCCACCGACGGCGATCTCGATGTACTGGTCGCAGGCGTCGGCACCGGCGGCACCATTACCGGCATTTCACGCTATTTCGAAAAAACGAAGGGCAAGGCGCTTCACAGCGTGGCCGTGGAACCGCTGGAATCACCCATTATCGGCCAGCGTCTGCGCGGCGAAGACCTGGCGCCTGCCGGTCATAAAATTCAGGGCATCGGCGCCAACTTCATTCCGGCCAACCTGGACCTGGACATCGTCGATCAGGTGGAAGCGGTCAGCAGTGAGGACGCCATGGCCATGGCGCGCCGGCTGATGCGCGAAGAAGGCATGCTCGTCGGTATCTCCTGTGGTGCCGCCATGGTCGCTGCCCTGCGTCTGGCCGAAGACCCGGCGTACAGGGACAAGGCCATTGCCGTCATCCTGCCTGACAGTGGCGAGCGCTACCTCTCGACCGCGCTTTTTGAAGGCATGTTCACCGAAGAAGAGTTGAGCTGATCCCAAAAACGCCGCAGGCACTTGCGTGTCTGCGGCGTCGCTCGCCGACCGGGAACATCGTCTCAAATACCGCCCGGATCAGGCGATGATGGCTTCAGGCGCGCTGATGTCGCACCGCTCGCCGTCGCAAAAGGCCATTGCCTCGCCCGGATGCATGTCCTGCCAGCCCGACTCGTTGGTCAAGGGAGCGGTCGCCAGAAGCGTATAGATTGTGGCGCTGTCGCAACGGCTGGCAAGGTCGATATGTTCTCCGGTGTCCAGCGAGGTCACGGTGCCAAAGGGCGAGCATCGCGTTAGCCAGCACATCTTTTTGCTGCAGTAGGTGTAAAGCGTTCGACCATCGCTGAGCATCATGTTGAAAACGCCCATTTCTGACAGTCGATCGCCACACTGGCGCACCAGCTCACATACGGCGGTTGAATCATCGCAGTTCTCCTGCGAGAGCTGATCGAGCAGCCAGCAAAAGACATGTTCACCGTCGGTGGTTCCCAGCGGGGTGAAGCGACCGGTGAGGCCCAGCACCTCGAACCCCTCCAGCTGCCCCTGCATGGTATAGCACCAGCGCCGCCCCTTCATTTCCTGCGTAAAGGGGTAGGTATTACGGATTTCAACGCTGCCTTCATTGGCGTGACGCAGATGGCCCATCATGATCAGGGCGGCAATGTCATCACGCCCGAGCAGGTCCGCCAGCGGCGACTCCGTGGCCGGGCGCAGATCATGAAAGTCGTGGTAGCCGTCACGACGGTAAAAACCGATTCCAAAGCCATCACGATGGGGGCCGTTATCCCCACCGCGATGCTTGAATCCGCGCCAGCTGAAGCCAGTATTGACCGGCCGGTTGGCGTTCATGCCCAGTAGCTCACACACTCGGGTCTCTCCTGTGTCGGGGACGCTGACGTCGCAGGCGACGTCGTCTGAAGGCAAGCAATAGACAGAGCAATATCAGCGCGGCGGCCACCCACCACGCACGCGGGTCCTGCATCCACTGCATGACCTGCGCTTTTGCCGCAGGCCAGTTATCACGGGCCAGATGCCACAGACGCTGCAGCGACCACTGTTGATCTTCCTTTTGCTCATCACGCGATGCCATCTGCTCACCGCTGATCGCATCGCGATCAAGACGCGCACCGGCCAGACCGGTCGCGGCATCGCTATTGAGCATCACCGGCGGCAGGGGGATTTCCAGTATCCGGTTATCCAGTGCCACCGTGGCCGCAAGCGCGACAGGGACGGCCTCATCAGGCAGCGTATCGGGCAGAGTCACCTGCCAGCGATCATCGCCCACGGGATCAACGCCGAGTGTTTCCCCCAGCAGTTCGGCATGAATGCGAGTATTGTCGCGCGTCAGACGCGGCCAGGCCGCTGTCAACGTAATATGGGACTGCTCATCGGATAGCGCCGCATCGATGACCGGCACGACGTTAACGCTATGGGTCAGCAGCCGTGCAAAGCGGTCGCTGCGCGCCTCGAGTGTCAGCTCGGCATTACCTGTTCGGTCGATGCGATCAAGGCGGCCACGGTAACGCCCGTCCGCCTCACGCTGCAAACGCGTACCGGCAATGTCAACGTCAGCGCCTCGCAGCGCGGCATCCACGGACACCGCCTGAGCCGACGCGTTATCGTCGTCGTTCACGCCTTCCAGCCAGACCTCCAGCGGCAGATCGATATGCTCGTAGAGCGTGGCCGGGATTGTGGCGCTGTGTAGCTGCAGGCCTGAATCGATCAGAATGCGGGAACCGGCGCCCACCGGCCCCTCGATCTGCCACTGCCCTGCGGCCGGCTCGGGGACGGTAATCAGCTCGTAGCGATCGTCATGACGCCAGCGACTTGCAGCACCGGGCGCGTCGATGCTCAAACGCTCACCGTCGGGGCTGATCAATGTGATCGGGCCGTCATCGCGGCCATGAAAAAGCAGTGCCGTAAATTCACGTACCTGATCGTCGACCTGAAACCGGCCGTCTTCCAGCGGCAGCTGCTGGCGCGGCGCTACCTGATTCAAAACGTCCAGAAAGGAGCGCAAAAGCGCTCGGGAGTCCTCTGCCACCGATGCCAGCCCCCCGGTCTGCTGCGAAATGGCACGCATCAGATCGATATCGGCATTGCGGGACAGGGCAATGGTATGGATGACCACGTTGCGTCCGGCCAGATCCGGGGCAAGCGTGTCGATAATACGCTCGCGCGAGGCGCGGTCCCGGGCGGGCTTGTCGGTGATCGCAGGAATATCCACCATGCCATCGGTCAAAACGATCAGATGTGTGCGACCGTCCCGGGTGACGCCCTGCGTGGCCCTGTCGAGCGCCGATTCAAGATCGGTAAACTGCTCGTATTGTGTGATTTGAGGCAGCACATTCAGCGCACGCGTGCGCCACTGATCGTTGACGGTGCCCATGGCCAGCGGATTGGCGACCTGCTGACCAAAGGTCCAGAGCCCGGCGCGAACATTGTCGGGTAACAGATCGACCAGCAAACGCACGCCGCTGGCACGCAGATTGTCGGGGTCATTGCCTTTCATGCTGCCGGAGACATCGATCGCCAGGCGAACATCGCCCTGTTCAGGCGAGTCCTGTGGCGCTGCCTGAACCGGCAGTGTCATCAGGCCCAGCAGCAGCAAGGCACCTGTCATCAGCCACCGATACAGCATACGGCCTATCTCCCGAGCGAGGGTTCCCGACGCGCCGGGGCACTTTCCCGAGGTCGGCGAGAGTGATCACGTTGATCACTGTTGCCGCCTGTCCGGGAATCGCCCGAGCGGTCGTCATCATCATTGTCGTGCCGGCCACGGCGGCCGATAAAAAAGGCCACCAGCATGCCAAGAAGCGCACCGATTGCCAGCAACACGCCGCCCAGAAAGACCTGACCGCCGTTGTGCTGTAAAAAGCCGACCGCCGTCACCACAAGCGACGGTGCCCAGCCCGAATAGCCAAGCTGGGATTCCGGCCCGGGTACCGAAAAAAACGCCGGCATCCAGAGCATGCCCGCAACGCCACCGGCAATCAGCCAGCGAGGCAGGCGTGGCAGAAACGAGATGGCAAAATAGCCGAACACCAGCACCGCCACGGATAATACGAACCAGCATAGCCACAATAGTGGGATCGAGTCTGAAATCAGCACGCCCTTGATACCTCCGGGTTAAATACAGCGATCAATGTTACACTGCACATTATGAAAGAACACCCATCCCCCGCGCCGATTGCGCGCTTCAGGAAAGTCGAAGACCCCCATTGGCACTGGCTTGAAAACCGGGATACGCCAGAGGTGGCCGAGTTTCTCGAAGCCGTCAATCAGGCAAGTGATCAGTGGTTTGAACCGCTGAAATCACTCACGCAGACCCTGTTTGACAGCCATCTTGCCCGCCGCGAGCTCTCTGTCACGGGTCTGGCCACATCCTTTGATCATTTCGTCTACTGGAGCGAGACGGCCTTTGATGCCGACTATCCGGTCTTCTGGCGCCACCCGATCGGTGAAGGCTTTGACCATCTCGATATCGAACGTCGCGGCCACGAGTGCCTGATCGACCTGCAGGAGCTCTCTACCCACAGCAGCTTTCTTGAACTGGGCGATCTGGCCCTGTCCGAAGACGAGCAGTGGATGGCCTGGACGCTGGATACCCAGGGCAACGAGTATTTCGACCTTTATCTGCGTCATCTGCCCGATGGTGAGACGATCCGCCTTGAGCGCGGTATCGGACCCGATCTGTGCTGGGCAGAAGACAACGCCACGATTTTGTTCACGCGCTATGACACCACCCAGCGCCCGGCCACGGTCTGGCGACGCCATCGTGACCATGACGACGCCGTCTGTCTTTTTGAAGAAGATGACGTCGAGTTCTGGGTCGGGCTGGACAAGACCCGCTCGCGTGAATGGCTGGTCATTCATAGCGCCTCCAAGGACACCAGCGAGACCCATCTGGTTCCCGCGGCCACACCGGCAACGGCGCCCATATGCTTTCACCCACGCCAGGCCGGCGTAGAGTATGGCATCGATCACCGCCCAGGCATGTTCTATGTGCTCCACAACAGAGGCGCTGTGCACTTTTGCCTTGAGCGCGCCGAAGAGCATGCGCTTGAGCACTGGCTGCCAATGATCGAACATCGCGCCGATACCACACTTGAAGATGTGGATGCCTTCTCGTGGGGGCTGGTGCTGACCGAGCGGGATCACGACAGCGCCCAGGTGCATCTGCGATTGATGCAACTCGACGAGCATCATGAGGCCATCCGCGATGAGTGGCTGCCGATTGCGGAAACGCCCTGCAGTCTCGCCCTTGCCGATACGCCCCACTTTGATACGCGCCGTCTTCGTCTGCACGAGGAATCCTTTACCACGCCGCCACGCTGGATCGATGTCGACATCGACAGCGGCGAGCGACGGCTGCTGCGCCAACAGCCGGTTTACGGCGACATTCAGCCCGGCCATCTGGCCTGTCGTCGGGTCTGGGCCACCTCCTTCGATGGCGAACGGGTACCGGTGTCGGTGGTGGCGCGTGCCGACCTGATCGACCGTGGCCCGCTGCCCACCCTTTTGTATGGCTACGGCGCCTACGGCCAGACACTGGATCCGTGGTTTTCCATTTCGCGCCTTGAGCTTCTGGCGCGCGGCGGTGCCTTTGCCGTGGCCCACGTTCGCGGCGGCGGTGACCGGGGCGAACCCTGGTATCTGGCCGGCAAGCTGGCGCACAAGGAAAACAGCTTTCGCGATTTTTTGGCCGCTCGCAACGTGCTGGTAGAGCATGGCCTGGCCGAAGAGCGCCACATTGCCGCCTACGGCGCCAGCGCCGGCGGGCTGCTGGTGGCAGCCAGCGTCAACCTTGACCCGCACGCCTTTTGTGCCGCGGTACTGGATGTGCCCTTCGTTGATGTGCTGCGCACCATGGAAAACCCCGATCTGCCGCTGACGACCGCGGAATATACCGAGTGGGGCAATCCGGAAGAGCCTGAAGCGCATCGACGCATCAAGGGCTATTCACCGCTGAACAATCTGATGCCCGCCCCCTGGCCGGCGGTCTATCTTCAGGGCAGCTGGCACGATTCGCGCGTGCCCTACTGGGAGCCGGCCAAGCTCTATGCGCGCCTGATCGAGTTCGACAGCGCTCGGGGGCCGGTCCTTTTACGCACCGACATGAGCGCCGGTCATGGCGGCGCGTCCGGGCGATTTCACGCCTGGCGCGACGTGGCCCGTCAGGATGCCTTTATCCTGTGGGCCCTGGGGCTTTCCAGGGTCGAGCCGTCATCCGGGTCATCATCGCAGGATGTCTGATCGTCATTGACCTTCTCGCGACCTGCAAACAAAAGGGGCGCTCTTCGAAAATGAAGAGCGCCCCTTTTATTATCGCCTGGAGAGTGCTCGCAGGCCGTTACGACCGGCAGGGCATCACGGCAATGATGTAGTCCTCATAGTCCCTGTCCGGCACCCTCGCCTCGCTGACCGCCATACCGTGCATGCTGACCCCGGCACGGCGAGCGCCGGCCGGGTCACCGCTGCGCAGCGGATGCCATTCGGGCAGCGGCTTGCCCTGCGCCAGACGTCGATAGCCGCAGGTCTCGGGCAGCCAGTGAAACGCACGTGCACGCGCTGGCGTGAGCTGCAGACAGTCAGGCACCTTGTCGAAACGATGCTCATAGTCACTGCAGCGACAGGCCCGGGTATCGAAAAGGCGGCAGGCGACCGACAGCGTCACGATCTCCTGGTTTTCTTCGTCCTCGAGCCGAACCAGACAGCACTGGCCGCAGCCATCGCAAAGGGCTTCCCATTCATCAGACGTCAGCTCCTCAAGCGACAATCGCTCCCAAAAGCGCTCACGCATACCGTACTCCCGAGATATTTTTCAGGACACCTGCCCCTGGTCGTCAGCGCTGGCGCCGACGTCAAAGGCAAGGTCACGTGACCGTGCATCCCCGCCGGGGGGCATCTGCAGATAGTAGCCCTTCTCCTTGAGGGCCTCGATGACCCGCGCCGTATCAACCCGGGCAAGCGTTCGCTCCGGCGTCATGATCATCATCATGATCGACACGGGTGGGCCAAAGCCTGTCAGCAGCTCCTGAGGCACCACATCCAGCCCGCGTGTGCGATCCACATAGAGAAACATCTCTTCGTGGCGCGCACTCTTGTAGATCTGACACAAAAGCGGTGTCGGGGTCATGGTGTTCTCCGCAAACGCGTGGACGTTTCAATGCGCATCGCGGGTAGAACCCGGAGCGCGGGTATTGCCTGAAAGCGCCGCTATCAGCGCATCGTTAAGGACCTCACCGCGCCACCCCTTGATCAGGGGCCAGTCAGTGCGCTGCAGGTCGGCACTGATCCAGCGCTCCAGCTCACGGCGTGTCACGAGCACTTCAGAAGGCAGTGACAGCGCGACGGCGCGCTCGTTGACTGCTGCCTTCAGTGTCTTCATGCGCTTTTTGTAGGCATCACTGACAGGAGAAGGCAGACCGGTAGGCAGCGCCTGCTCCTCCAGCAACGTCGCTTCCTGAATCAGGGCCAGCATCGCATCGCCCTCGCGCTTGATCAGGGCGGGCTTGATGCCATCGACGCGGGAAAGCTCATAGCGATTGGCCGGCAGCGCCGAGGCAACCTCCATGAGCGTGGCATCGCTTGCCAGCCAGTTGCGCGGCAGATTGCGCTCGCGCACGGCGCGTTCGCGCCAGACACACAGCCGCTGAAACGCTGCCAGCTGACGAGGCGTCAGCCGCCAGGCGTTGCGATGTCGCAGATACCAGCGCTCGTCATCACGCACACCCCGCGCTGCCGCCACCAGGGCGTGACAGTCTTCAAGCAGCCACTCAAGACGATTTTGCTCACGAAGACGATCCTGCTGTCGCTGCCAGATCAGGGGCAGCCAGACCACATCCAGCGCTGCATAGCGGCACTGTTCCTCACTCAGCGGACGCTGGAGCCAGTTGGAGCGGGTCTCGCCCTTGGGGACATGCTGGTCTACCCAGCGCTCCACCAGTCGCTGGTAGCTGATGGAGCTCTCCTCCCCCACCAGCGCATGCGCCAGCTGGGTATCCACGACCGGCGAGGGGACGTCCCCCACCCAGAGCGTGAAGATCTCCATGTCTTCGCTGCAGGCGTGCAGTATCTTCAGCGGTCCGTCATCGCCCAGCAGGGCACGCAGCGACGCGGTAGGCGCCACCACGGTCGGGTCGATCAGGTAGACCACATCGGCACTTCCCAGCTGAATCAGTGCCGGTACCGGATAGAAGGTGGTCTCACGCATGAACTCGGTATCCACACCGATCACCTCGCAGGTCGCGAGATCGGCACAGGCGCGCTCGAGCGCCTCTTCGGTATCGATAAAGTGCCAGATTACATCAGTGGGCATGGTCATTTTGTCTACGGCCGCCTGCCGACACGGAGTTCGACAGGGAATAAAGTAAAACAAGCCGCACAGCGGCTTGTCGCATTCATGAGATACGCTCCCGGACGAACGCCTGTCATGACATCGATCGCTAGCCCTGCTCGCCAAAGGGCTGGCGCCCCATGAACGCACGCGACAGCGTCCCGCCATCCACGTATTCGAGCTCACCGCCCATGGGCACGCCGTAGGCCAGACGCGAACAGCGCACCCCCTGCGCCCGCAGTTGCTCGGCGATATAGTGCGCGGTCGCCTCGCCTTCCACGGTAGGATTGGTGGCGAGGATCATCTCTTCGGTCTGTCGCTGATGCACCAGCGCTTCAAGCTGATCGAGTCCCAGATCGCCCGGACCCACGCCATCGATGGGCGAGAGATGGCCATGCAGCACGAAATAGCGTCCGTGAAAGCCGCCGGCCTCCTCGATGGCCAAAAGATCCGCCGGCGATTCCACCACACACAGGTTGCGATCATCACGGCGGGTGTCCTCGCAGATGCTGCAAAGCCGGCTTTCCGTCAGGTTACGACAGCACTCGCAGTACCCTACTCTTTCAAGCGCCTCGCCCAGCACCTCTGCCAGCCGGCGTCCGCCTTCGCGGTCACGCTCCAGCAGATGAAAGGCCATGCGCTGCGCCGTGCGGGGGCCTACGCCCGGCAGCACCCGCAGCGTTTCGAGCAAACGATCGATCAGCGGTGAAAATGTCGCCATGAATTGCGCGTATCCTAGAACGGCATCTTGAAGCCGGGTGGCAGGTTCATGCCTTCCGTGACTTCTTCCATTTTGGTGCGCGAGTTGACTTCCACCTTGCGCACGGCATCGTTGACCGCAGCTGCCAGCAGGTCTTCGAGAAATTCCTTCTCTTCCTGCATGATGGCCGGGTCGAGTTCAATCGATGTGACATCGTGACGACCGTTCATGGTGACCTTGACCATGCCGGCGCCGGATTCGCCATGCACTTCGGTGTCAGCAATTTCTTCCTGCACCTTTTGCATCTTGTCCTGCATTTCCTGAGCCTGCTTCATCAGGTTGCCCATGCCGCCTTTCATCATGATTGCCGTCCTCGAAAGTCGTTAAGTCAAAGCGTTATCGATAGCTGCGCTCAGCTACCGCCACTGGCGTCGTCCTGCTCGAACGAGGTCACGCTGCGCTCCAGCAGACGCGCACCGAAAACGTCCTGCAGGGACTGAATATGCGGGTCATCACGCAAGGCTTCAATGGCACGCTGCAATCGCGCCTTCTCGAGCCGGGCGCGGCGTCGTGCCGGGGTTTCGATGTGCTCATCGATTTCCCCCACCTCGATGGACACCCGGCGAGGCAGGCCATGCGCCATCAGGGCCTTCTCAAGACGCTCGCGGTGCACTTCTGCGTTCATGGCACTTTGTGAATGATGCAGCCACATGCCGAGTTGCTCACCGTCATCATGGTGTACAACGCAGTTGGCCACCAGGTTACCCGTCATGCCGGAAAGTCCCAGACCGGGAAAAAGCTCGAGCCAGCGCGCATTGTGAATCGGCGTGTGATCGGCCTCGACCGGCAGGGCGTGGCCGTTGCCTGACGGCGCTTCATTGCTGGCCGTTGGTGCCTGCGCCGTTTCCGACAAGGACGCATCGGGAGAAGAAGCCTCCGGTGAGGATTCGCCGGCGAGCCCATCCACCATGGCCTCCAGCGCCCGGGTCTGACCGCCAGCGTGATCGCCGACCGCCTCATTCATGTACTCGTCGAGTGCATCGTCGTGTTCATCATCCCCGGCTTGTTCGTCCGGCGGCGGTGCCTTGTGGACGGGCTCGGCATCAAAAAGCGCCTGATGCGTGTCCGTGACTTCCGGCACGTCCGGGGTGACCGTGGGCTGAACGGTATCGGGTGGCGCGGTGTCGCCGGCCTCTTCGCTTAATGCCTCGCTGTAGGCGGCGCTCTCTGCCGCATCGGGGAGCGAGACCGCCGCGTCATCGTCGTTCCAGGGCGGCGCCGGCTCGGGGGCCGTCGAAGGCTCCATAGGGTGTGGCGGTTCGGCAGGTGCCGCCGTGGTCGGTGCCACGACCGGTTCGCTTCGTTCCGGCGCCTGTGCGCCTTGTTCCGGCACCTGCGCCTGTGCGCCATCCGACGCGGACACGTTATCGGCAGGCGCCGGAGATGATGTGCTTTCATGACCGGCCGGTGATGGCGTCGACGACGCGGCACCCTGAATCGGTAGTGGCTTGTGCTCCGGTGCCGGTGCGCCCTGCGGCCGGAAAGCGAGCATGCGCAGCAGCGTCATCTCCAGCGCCGTTCGCTGCTCCGGCGCGTTGTCCATGTCGCCGCGCCCGTTAAGCGCGATCTGGTAGTAAAGCTGCACATCTTCGGGGGTGAAGTGTGCGGCGAGTGCGACCAGCGCCTCGCGATCCCCCTGGGCATTATCAAGCGCTGCCGGCACCATCTGCGCGATGGCCAGACGGTGGAAGACCCCGCACAGGGCATCCAGCACGCCGGCAAAGTCCGGCCCCTGTTCGGCCAGCTGGGCCACGCGTGCCAGCACATCGGCGGCGTCGCCCCCGGCCAGTGACTCGGCCAGCGCCAGAATCTGGCGATGATCGAGCGTGCCGAGCATCGCGATGACGTCGTGTTCGCGCACTTCCCCGTGCCCAAAGGCAATGGCCTGATCGGTCAGCGACATGGCATCGCGCATGGAACCATCGGCGGCGCGCCCTAAAAGCCAGAGCGCCGCGGTATCAAAGGCAGTCTGCTCCTGGGTGAGCACATGATCGAGATGATCAACAATGCGCTCGGGCGTCATGCGCTTGAGGGCGAACTGCAGACAGCGCGACAGTACCGTAACGGGCAGCTTTTGCGGGTCGGTGGTCGCCAGCAGAAAACGTACGTGCGGGGGCGGCTCTTCCAGCGTTTTCAACAGCGCATTGAAGCTGTGCGTTGACAGCATGTGCACCTCGTCGATGAGGTACACCTTGTAGCGCCCCTGGGTGGGCGCATACTGGACGTTATCAAGCAGCTCGCGGGTATCCTCGACGCGGGTACGCGAGGCCGCATCCACCTCGATCAGGTCGACGAATCGCCCCTGATCGATGTCCTGACAGGTTCGACACTGCCCGCACGGCAGTGAGGTGACGCCGGTTTCACAGTTCAGGCACTTGGCCAGGATACGAGCCAGCGTGGTCTTGCCCACTCCCCGCGTGCCGGTAAACAGATAGGCATGATGCAGTCGTCCCTGGTCAAGGGCATTGACCAGCGCCCGGCTGACATGCTCCTGCCCTATCAGCTCGTGAAATGTGCGCGGCCGCCATTTGCGGGCCAGTACCTGATAGCTCATGCAGCGCTATAGCCTGTAATCAAAGCGGTGGAGTGTCGACACATGGAAAGGGTCGTCGATCGGATGGCCAGAGCGCTCATTCTATCGACTGGACGCACACGCGCCAATCAATCCCTGCCACCGATCAGGGCACGGACCCTGCGAGACGATATTGTTCGGACGCGACGTGAGATACAAACGGATGCGATTTACCGGTCAGGCGACCGTTATCGGAAAAGGGTACTACGAGGAGAATCACTTCAGGAAAGGGTGGCGACCCTCAACAGCCACATCCCGGCACACGCATCCATCACTACCGTTGCTCCCTTCCGGGCCTGGCGGGGTTCGCGATATCGCGTTGCGAGAGGACCATCGAGGGTCACCATCACCGGATATCAGGGCATGTTGTCTGCCGGCCGCTGGCCAGCCCCCCGATCAACCGAGCGCGCATGGTATCAGCGGGTCATCCCCATCGCAAGCGATGTCGATACGCAAACAGCACAGTCGTGATATACCAACCGTCCAGGGTAGACTGCCCTTTTTTGCATTTTGTCGCTGCGGAGCCTTCATGGCGCTACTGCTCATCGAGGATGACGTGCTGTTGGCACAGACTCTTGAAACCCTGCTGCGTGACCATGACGATAGGCTTGAGGTCATCACACGCGGTGATCACGCCTGCGATTATCTGACCACGCCCCGAAAGCTCGACCTGGTGATTCTGGATCTGAACCTGCCCCATCGCAGCGGCCTTGATGTGCTGACCACGCTGCGCCGGCACGATACGCATACGCCCGTGCTGATTCTCACCGCCCGCGCCTCGGTCGAGGATCGCGTAGCGGGGTTGGATCTGGGTGGCGATGATTACCTGACCAAACCCTTCTCGCTCAGCGAGTTCGAAGCTCGGGTGCGCGCCCTTTTACGCCGCGCGCGCCCGGCAGCGGCCGACACCATCGAGCTGGGCCCGCTGACGCTGCACGTGCCGAGTCAGCGTCTCGAACTTGGCCGCACCCCGCTGGCACTGCCCACGAGAGAGCAGCGCCTGCTGGCCTGCCTGTTGCGTCATGGCGAGCGGGTCATCAGTCGCGCTGATCTGATGCTCGAGGCCTTTGGCGGGGATGACACCCTGCGTGACAACGCCCTGGAGGTGTACGTACATCGCCTGCGCCGACGCCTTGAGGGCAGCGACCTTCGCATTCGTACCGTGCGCGGCCTGGGCTATCGTCTGGAACGACGCTGAGCCATGACGCCCTGTGCTCCTGGTCTTCATCGTCGTCTGCTGGGCGGGCTCTCCCTGCTGCTGCTGTTTACCTGCGTTTTGCTGCTGCTTCAGTCCTGGCACAGCGCACAGCGCAGTGCCGACCGCGCCAATGATCGCCTGCTTGCCTCGGCAGCACAGGTCATGAGCGATCATGTGAGCTGGCGCGACGACCGGCTGTGGTTTGATGTGCCCGCCTCGGCACTGAACATGCTGGCCCCGCACGGCGACGAGCGCGTCTTTTATGCCCTTGTCGATCAAGCAGGTCACCGCGTCAGCGGCAATGCCGATCTTGCGACGCTGATGGCGCCTCTGCCACCGCCGGGCACCTTCGAAGCCGGGCCCGCCAGTCTCGATGGCCTGTCGCTGCGCGTCGGCGCCCTGGGCGCCCGGCTGACCGGCTGGCAGCACCGCGAACCCTATACCCTGCTGGTGGCCCATACGCTGGAGGCGCGACGCGCCATGACCCGGCAGCTTTTCCGCGACAGCAGCCTGCGACTGGCCGGCATTGTGGTGCTGGCACTGGCCGGGCTGTTGATAACGCTGCGTCTGGCCCTGAGCCCGCTGAACGCGCTGCGCACACGGCTCAAGGCCCGTTCGGCGCATGACCTCTCCCCGATCGATGTGGCCGTGCCGCGCGAGCTGGAAGAACTCCTCGCGGCCCTCAACGCCCTGCTGGCCCGGCAGCGTCAGGTGCGCGCTCACGAACAGCGCTTTATCGGTGACGCCTCCCACCAGCTGCGCACGCCGCTGGCCGGTATTGCAGCCAGTGCCGAACTGGCGCTTCGAAGTGATGACACCAATCACTGGCATCAGGCACTGCAGGAAATACAGACCGGCACACGTCGCGCGACCCGCCTGGCTGAACAGCTGCTGTCGCTGACCCGTCTTTATTCTCCGCAGGCACCCGTGACGCGGTTACCGGTGGCGCTGGACACGCTGGCCCGCGAATCGCTGATCCGCTTTTTGCCCGCCGCCGACAGCGCCGGCATCGACCTGGGGCTTGCCGACCCCTGCCCGGCCCTGTCGGTGGCGGCCGACCACTGGCAGATTGAAGAGGCTCTGGGCAATCTGATCGACAATGCCCTGCGCTACGCCCGCAGCCGGGTCACCGTCGGGGTCAATGCCGCTACACAGGTGCTGTATGTCGAAGACGATGGTCCGGGCATCAGCACTGCCGCTCAGACGGATGCCCTGCGACCGTTTCACCGCTGCGAGGAACAGGGCAGCGGCAGCGGCCTGGGGCTGGCTATTGCCGATGGGGTGGCCCGCGCTCACGGCGGCCAGATCGTCATGCATCATCCGGTCGACGGTGATTTCATGATCGGTCTGCACCTGCCTGGAGCGCCCTGGCAATGACGAGGCTTTTTAACATCCTGCGACAGGCCGTATCGGCCGGGATACTGCTGGCATTGGCTGTAACTGCCAGCGCCGACAACGGACCGGTCTTATC
Source organism: Kushneria sp. EE4 (assembly GCF_977968315.1). Next base: position 697,384 of record NZ_OZ386212.1, on the reverse strand, counting down.
ACCGGGCCATCTTCACTTGACGGGCAGCACCAGCGAGCGTCTCAACATTCAGGGCGTGGTGGAAACCGATATTCTGCGACCGGTACTCGAGGCCTTTCACCGGCGCTATCCGCAGATCACGCTGGACTATCGCGACGCCTCGCGCGGCGATCGGCGAGATCCTGCTCTGGTGCCCGCCGACGTCGATCTGCTGATGTCCTCGGCCATGGCGCAACAGTATCAGCTGGCCAACGCCGGCCTGGCCCTGCCGCTGGGCAACGGCGTTATCAATCCTGACTGGCCGCAGGATGCACGCTGGCGCGATGAGCTGGTCGGGCTGACCCTTGAGCCACTGGTGATGGTCTATCGCCGTGAGCTTGCCGACATTGCCCCACCACCGGTGGATCATGCGAGCCTGCTGGCGCTTTTGAATGGGAAACACACGGCCCTGAAAGGCCGTGTCGCTACTTACGACCCTGCTCGAAGCCCGACCGGCTTCATGGCGGTGGCCCGGGATATCACGCGCTCGCAGGAAGCGTGGACGCTGTTCGAGGCCATGGGCGCGATGGATACCCGGCTGCTGGACGCCACGGCAGACATGCTTGAGGGCCTGATCGAGGGCCGCTATCTGATCGGCTACAACCTGATCGGCTCCTATGCTCGCCGCGCCGTTGAGGCTCACCCCGAGCTGGTGCTGCAGGTGCCTACCGATTACGCGCTGGCACTGCAGCGACTGGCACTGATCCCCAAAACCGCCCCGCATCCCGAGACGGCTCGACGCTTTCTGGCCTTTATCACATCAAGCGAGGGGCAGCAGATCATGACCAGTCAGACACCGCTGGGCAGCCCGCTTCTGACTCACGAAAACACCGACAGGGGCGAGACATCGCTTGAGCCGATTCAACTGACGCCGGGGCTTCTGGCGCTGATCGACCCGCTAAAGCATGAGGCGCTGCTGGATCGCTGGCAGACAATCTTTGCCCCCAATGATGCTCCGCTCCCGCGGGCCGTTGAAGGCGAGGTAGAATAAAGGTCTGAAAGGGTCTGCCATCGGCGCACGACCCACCACCCCTTGTATCGCAGGAATGACCATGAGCAGGATGTTACGTGTCGATCAGCTGCTGGTCGCCCAGGCGCTGGTTCGTTCACGCACGCGCGCCCAGCGCCTGATTCGCCACGGCCGGGTGCAACTGCTCGGCGAGGGCCCGCCGCGCACCCTGACCCGCCCCGGCGAAAAACTGTCCGAAGAGAGCCGGTTTCATGTCGTGGAAGACCCCGAAGAGCGCTACGTCTCACGCGCGGGACTCAAGCTCGAGGCGCTGCTTGCCGCCACGAACGTGACACTTGAAGGACGCACGCTGCTGGACGTGGGCCAGTCAACGGGCGGGTTTACCGACTGCCTGCTCCAGCACGGCGCCGCATGCGTGATCGGTATCGAGGTGGGTCACGACCAGCTGGACCCGCTGCTGCGTGAGGATCGCCGCGTGCAGTGTCTGGAGGGCGTCAACGCGCGTCGCCTGCCCATGGAGCACATCATGGCGCTGGCGCCCGAAGGGCTGGCAGGCGCCGTGATGGACGTTTCGTTCATTTCCCAGACGCTGATCGTGCCGGAGCTGGCTCGGTTGTTACCCGAAGGCGCGCATCTGCTCAGTCTGGTCAAGCCCCAGTTCGAGCTCTCCCCGGAGCAGATCGGCAGCGGCGGCATCGTGCGCGATGCGCGCCACTATGCGCAGGTCGAGACCCGCCTGCGCGCCTGCTGCGAGCAGACCGGCTTTACCCTGCAATACTGGGGCGAGAGCCCGATCACCGGCGGCGACGGCAATCGGGAGTTTTTGATGCACGCCATACGTCACCACGACTGATTCCGCTCAGGGCAGCTCACCGGGCGAAACATCGCCCGGATCCCCGTCGTGTGCGCTGCTGGCATGCGGTGATGGACGCCCGTCCTGCACTGCTCGCTGCTGTACGAGACGCTTTTCGCCCTCTTCGTTGTGCAGCCACACATCCATCTGCTGAAAGGCCACGCGCAGACCGCTGGTTCGAAACTCGGCATCAACCCGGCGGTTGATCTCGTCGGTAACCACCAGCCGGTCGATCAGCTCGTTGACGAACACTCGCAGCTCGAAGTTGAAGGCGTCCTGGCTGTAGGCCATGCAGAACACCTGCGGCTCGGGATCTGTCAGCACCTTCGGGTGCTCATCGGCAATGCGACGCAAAATCCGATGGGCCAGGTCAAGATCGCTGCCGTGAGACACCCCGAAGGTCAGTACCACGCGCGTGATGTTGTCACTCAGCGACCAGTTGATCAGCTGATCGATAACGAAGGTCTTGTTGGGGATGATGATCTCCTTGCGATCAAAATCCGTGACCGTGGTGGCACGAATGCGAATCCGGCTGACCGTGCCGTGCAGGTTGCCCAGCGTAATGGTGTCGCCAATACGGATGGGCCGTTCGAACAAAATGATCAGACCCGAAATGAAGTTGGCAAAAATCTCCTGCAACCCGAAACCCAGACCGAGGGACAGGGCGGCCACCAGCCACTGAAGCTTGTCCCAGGTCACGCCCAGCGTGCCCAGCGCCGCCACGATGCCGCTGCCGACGATGGTGTAGGACAAAAGCGAGGTGACCGCATAGGCGCTGCCCTGCTTGAGATTGAGCCGGGAGAGCACCATGACCTCCAAAAGCCCCGGCAGGTTGCGCGCCATGATCATCATCAATCCAAGAATAAAAAGCGCCGTCAGCACATCGGCCAGCGTGACCACGTTGACGGCGCCACCGGCCGCATCGCCCTCCTCGATCTGACCGATGCTGACGTTATCGAGATAGGAAAGCACGCCCAGAAGATCGGCCCAGACCAGATACAACACGCTGATAAAGATCAAAAACAGAATCAGCTTGGACAGGCGCAGCGACTGCTGATTGACCTGCTCCATATCCAGCGGCGGCTCCTCGATCACCTCCACACCGCTTTCTGCAGCGCTGTCGCGCCCCTGGGCCCGACGACGCGTCACGGCGCGTCGATAGGCCAGACGTCTTGCCGCGACCGCCAGTCCCCTGACCACACTGGCCTCGACCAGAAGCCACAGCGCCAGAATATAAAGCGTCAGAATAAAGCGCCCGCAAAGGCGCAGCGCCGTATATTCGTAGCCAAAGAGGATCATGCCGATCAGCGCCAGCGGCACCATGGCAAGCGTGACACCCAGCAGCAGCCGGAAAAGACGCACGCCCATCCAGGGCACATGGGCAAGAATCAGACGCAGCATGAAAACGCTCATGCCCATCAGTCCCACCAGCATGATCAACAGCGCCAGCGGCTGTTCCGCCAGCCGGCTATCGGCCTGCTCGGCGATGCTTGCCACCACAACGACGGGCGCCACGCTGCAGCCCAGCCAGAAAATATTGCGTCGCAGCCGGTCAACGTAGGGCGCCGGCCAGTGGAAATGACGGGTCGCCACGCCATCCGGCACCAGCAGACGCCGGATAAGACCAAAGACCTGCAGCGCCAGCGCCAGCTGCAGCAGCGCCCGCCCCAGCGACACGGCAAAGCCCTCTCCCCCCAGCCACAGAGCAAGACCCACCGTCAAAAGCATCAGGGGAAGCGTTGAAGACAGCACCAGATTGAGCACGATCGCCCGGGGGGTGTGCAGCTGCGTGTCGCGCTTGAGACGACCGATCTGGTTATGCAGCTCCAGCAGATAGGCCTTGATACGCCTTCGGAAAAAGGCCATCAGGCCGGCCACGATCAACAGCGGCACCACCAGCAGCGCCCGCGACGAGGGCAGTACCCACAGCGACCCCAGCGTCTGAAGCCACTCTCCGCCCAGCAGCTGATCCCCGAGGCGCTCCGGGAGATCGGCCAGCCATGACAGCCCCAGCGGCTGCCCGTTGGCGACCCAGAACAGCTGCTCTTCGATGGTGTCACGTACCGAGCGGCTGATGTCCAGAAGCTGCTGCTGGTTGAGCTGGACATCGATCGCCCGGCTCAGCAGATTGCCGTATTCCCGGTCGAGCTGATCAAGCAGATCACGGCGCATTTCCAGTGTCTGCAGTAACGCCTGATGTGCTCGAGCCGACAGAGGCTCTTCGCGTTCAAGCTGATCCTCGATATAGCGTGACGGGTTGGCCAGCGCCTGGCGCGACTGGCCGATATCGAACTGGCGCAGGCGCAGATCGCCGATTTCTTCCTGCAGACTGCGCTGATTCTCGACATTCGGCAGTGATCCACGCTGCTGGCGCAGCACGCGTGACAGCAAAAGACTGCCACGCAGGGCCTGAATCTGCTCGTTGAGCGTGCGCTCGACCTGACGCACCTGCTCAAGACGGGCCCGGGTGTTGATGCCATCGCGAATCATCGTATTGGCGCGATCCGTGGTGCGCAAAAGCTCCCGGGCCAGCGCCTGGTTCTGTGCACGGGCTTCATCTACCACCGGGTCGCTGATCCGGTCGTTATCCCCCATGTGGGCAGCTTCGGCGATGGCCTGCTCGGAAGCATCCCGACGCTTTTGACTGATGGCTTCCTGCAGCACCAGCAGCGCGTTCTGGTTGATATCGATCTGGCGCACCAGAAGCTCGCGGTGCATCTGATTGACGTCACGCAAAATCGTACTGTTGGCGAGCTGGCGCTGGCCCAGCTCGATCCGGGCATCCATCAGCGCCATACGCACATTGATGAGCTGGCGCCGTTCGCTGCTCGGCGCATCGCCATCGCCGGAATCCATCGAATCGCTGAGCTTTTGCTGCTCGCGGCGGGCATCGCTGATGGTGGCCTGCACCCGTTCCGGCAGGGTCTGAGCGCTGATCAGGGCGCGGTTGACCTCGCTGAGCTGCTCCTGCTGGCGCTTGAGATCCTCGAAGATGTTGCCCAGTCGCTGCTCGAGCTGTTCCAGCGAGCTGTTGCCAAGCGCCTCACTGTCCAGCGACTGGTCACTTTCCAGCCCCTGAAGCTGATTCTGATACTGGCGCCGCTGTCGGTCGGCCTGATTGACCCGATTTTCGAGGGCTGCCTGCTCCCTTTGCGTGTTTTCCAACGCCTCAAGCGCTTCAAGCGTTTTGTTCAGCGTCTCCAGCGCCTGCTGATCCGCCGCGCTGCGCGGGTCATTGCCTTCGAGCTGTTGTATCTGCTCATCAATGGACTGACGAGACGCCATCCCCTGCTCACCGGCCATCGCCCAGGGCGTTGCCAGCCACAGAATCAATACCATTAAAATCAACACGCCTCGGTATGCCGAGGCCTTGACGGGTGTTACCACGCTGGCCATACCCCACATGAACGAACATCTCTGGATTAGAACTTCCGGTGTAGACATAATATCGATCTACCTGGAAATAACTAAAACACTATCCGCCACTGCCGATAATCAAGGCCATCTCGACCGGGCCGCTGGTGTTATCAAACATGTCGAATTCAGGGCGCCATGATAAGCTCATCACGACGTCTGTCACCTCTGGAATGGATCTATATGACTCATTGTGTTCAACGTCTGGTAGTGAAGTCTTTGCTCGTGGGACTCATGACAGGCAGCGCGCTGGCCGGTGCCGCAGAAAACGATACCGATACCGTCGCCATGCAACGGGACAAGGAAAGAGAAGCGCTCGAGCGCCAAGCGACGATGAATCCGGTCGCGATCACGGTATACAAGCGTAATTACCTGATGCCCTACACCTATAACGCCCGGCCCAACGCCGATGCTTTCAGAGAAATTACCGAAGACAGCGATATTGACCGTGGCGAGGTAAAGTTCCAGTTCAGCGTCAAGGTAGGACTGATCGACGACGTTTTTGGTGATAACGGCGATCTCTATTTTGCCTACACCCAGCGCTCCTGGTGGCAGGCCTTCAATGGCGATGCCTCGTCACCTTTTCGCGAAACCAATTATGAGCCGGAACTTTTCATGAGTTTCGACAACAGCACAACGCTTGGCAGCTGGACCAATACGGCCAATCGTGTCGGCCTGGTCCATCAGTCCAACGGCCGCTCGGATCCGCTGTCACGCAGCTGGAACCGCATCTATGTCGATAGCATCTGGCAAACGGGCAACTGGACCGTTTCCGTGGCGCCCTTCTGGCGCATTCCCGAATCCGCAAACGACGATGACAATCCGGATATCGAAAATTACGTTGGCTATGCCGACATTACGACAAGTTATCTTTTCAGCAATCAGCATGAAATCAGCTGGCTTGCCCGTGGCAATCCGGCCAAGGGCAATTACGGCAATCAGATCGATTACTCGTTCCCGTTGCATGGCAAGATTCGCGGCTTTTTACAGTACTACGAAGGCTATGGGGAAAGTCTTATCGATTATAATCACTATAATCGCCGGATCGGCCTCGGCTTTTCGCTTAACACCTCATTTCTGGGTATCCCGGACACCATATAACGGCGTTAATCGACACATAATGTTTACGTTGATGCCAACGCCCAGGCTGCTATGATGATGAGGCAACTTTATTGTCAACGGAGGGACATAGCATGGCCATGAAGCCTATCAAGGGTAATGAAAACGAAAGCCAGGAGCAGCTGCGCGAGGATCTGCGTCAACTGTCCAGCACCATTGAGGAGTTGATGCACGCGACTGCCGACGACTCTCGTGAAAACGTGGCCCGCCTTCGTGAACGCGCAGAAGCCAAGCTCGTGGAAACTCGTGAGCGACTGTCGGCCAGTGGCGAACGCGTTCGTCATCAGGCGCAGGACAGCATGGAATGCGCTGACGAATACGTGCGCAGCAACCCCTGGAAAAGTGTCGGCTATGGCGCAGCACTGGGTGTCGTGGTAGGCCTGATCCTCGGTCGCAGCTGATGTCTTCCGGTAGCGGCCCGGCCGAACGCATTATTCTGGTCGCCCGGCGTCTTCTACGAAATCTTCTGGATACCGGCGAGACGCGTCTGCGTCTTGCCGTTATAGAGCTTCAGGAAGAACGCGCCAGGCTCTTTTCTCTGCTGTTGCTCTCGGGCATCGCTCTGATGCTGTTTGCCTTTGGCATCGGCATGCTGATGCTGCTGATCATTGTGGCCTTCTGGCAGGACCATCGCCTGCTGGCCATCGGCATTGCAGCCGGCGTATTGATCCTTTCAGGTCTTCTCGTCGCCTTGCGTGTGCGCTCCATTTCGCGTGAGCCAAGCCTTTTGCGTTCAACGCTTGCACGCTTTAGCGAAGACAAGGAACTGCTGGATCAGACTCGTATCGACCACACCCGTGTGGGAGAACGCCATGAAGAAAGATGAACTGGCAGCCCGGCGCCATCGTTTTGAACAGCGCATCATGCAGGAGCGCCTTCAGATCACAAGCGCCGTGCGTGACTGGCGCGAAGCAACGGCCCCGATCGATCATGGCTGGCAGCAGATTACTCGTCACAAGGGCCCCATTCTGCTTGGCTCAGGACTTCTCGTTACCCTGTTGTCACGCAACAAGGGACGAGTCGGCCGACTGTTCAAGCGATCTGTCGTGGTTTATACGATGGCACGGCGCGCCAGAAAGATGATCGGTCGCTAGACATGATCATGTTGTTGCAACAACAGCGTTTCCCTGTGCGCAGGTTCTATAGTGCCTGCGCACAGGCATATCCCGATGCCCACGCCCACTGAAAGTTGAACCCGCCCAGCTGCCCCGTAACGTCCAGAGCTTCACCGATAAAGTGCAGTCTTGGCCGGTCATGAACCGCAAAACTTTTCGATGAAATGGCACGGGTATCGATCCCCCCAATGGTAACTTCTGCCGTTCGCCACCCTTCGGTGCCTGCCGGTTTGATCGTAAAGTCCGCAATCTGTTGCGACAGCGTTTCGAGTTTCCGGTTGCTGTAGTCCGCCATGACGCCGGACAGCCCCAGCCACTCTTCCAGCGCCTGAGCCAGCCGTTTTGGCAGATGCTCGCCCAGCCAGCCACCAAGCGTTCTTTTGGGCGCATCCTGACGCACCCCCTTGAGCGTGGCAGCCAGATCATCCACATCAGGCAACCAGTTGATGTGAACCGTCTCACCGCCCTGCCAGTGACTCGATGCCTGCAAAATAGCAGGCCCCGAAAGCCCACGATGCGTCAGCAGCGTTGCATCACGATAGCGCCCATCCCCGCAGCGCACGATGGTCGGTGCAGAGACCCCCGATAGCGCCGCCATGCGCTCCTTCCAGGGCATATCCAGCGTCAGCGGCACCAGTGCCGGACGAGGCGTGATCACATCAAGCCCGTACTGACGAGCAAGGTCATAGGCAAAGCCGGTCGCGCCCAGCGTCGGGATGGAGAGTCCACCGGTGGCAATGACCAGCTTGTCCGCCAGCACTCGGCCGGTCGAGGTCGACAGCACAACACCTTCATCTCCGGCATCCACACTGTTGATGGATGTCGACACCCTGAGCTCGACCCCGGCCCACTGACATTCGGTCAAAAGCATGTCCACGATCGGCTGGCTGGAATCGTCACAAAAAAGCTGACCCGGCGCCTTTTCGATCGGCTCAATACCGTGACGCTCGACCATTTCCACGAAATCATTCGGCGTATAGCGCTTTAATGCCGAAATGGTGAAGTGCGGGTTGCGCGAGAAAAAATGGCCGGGGGCCGTCGCCATATTGGTGAAATTGCATCGCCCGCCGCCCGACATCAGGATCTTCTTGCCGGGGCGCTTGACGTGATCGAGCAACAGGACCCGTTTGCCGCGATAACCGGCCTGCAGGGCGCACATCATGCCTGCGGCACCGGCACCGATGACCACTACATCCCAGTGATTCATTCGCTTTTCATCTCTTCATCAAACACTGCATGGGCCTTTCAATCAAAAAGAAAGGGGCCGCAAAAGCGGCCCCTGTTCACTGAACCTGTCAAAGCCCTAGTCGGCGGGTGGCACGGGTGTTTCCACATGACCACCAAACTGCTGGCGCATGGCAGACAGCAGCTTCTCGCCATACGTATTATCGCTGCGCGAACGAAATCGCGTAAAGAGGGCGCTGGTCAGCACATTGGCAGGCACGGCCTCTTCAATGGCCGCCTCGATGGTCCAGCGCCCTTCACCGGAGTCGTTGACCTCACCACTATACTGCGTCAGCTCATGATCTTCAGACAGGGCGATCGAGGTCAGATCCAGAAGCCAGGAGGAGATAACGCTGCCGCGACGCCAGAGCTCGGCGATATCCGCCAGGTCAAGCTCATAGCGCTCGCCTTCGGGAAGGGTCTCGAGATTACGGTTTTTGAGGATATCAAAGCCTTCGGCATAGGCCTGCATCATGCCGTATTCGATACCGTTGTGAACCATTTTGACAAAGTGACCGGAACCGACCGGACCGCAGTGCAGATAACCTTCTTCGGCACGGCCGTCAAAACGCTCGCCTTCGCGCCCGGGCGTCTTGTCGATATCACCGGTGCCCGGCGCCAGGGTCTGGAAAATGGGATCAAGTCGATCAACGATCTCCTTTTCGCCACCGATCATCAGGCAGTAGCCGCGCTCACGACCCCATACGCCGCCGGAAACACCAACATCAACGTAGTGAAGATCCTTTTCGCCGAGCTCACGGGCGCGACGCACATCGTCCTTGAAAAAGGCATTGCCGCCTTCGATCAATGTATCACCCGGCTCAAGCAGGTCGGACAGCTGACTGATGGTGGACTCGGTAATCTCTCCTGCCGGCAACATCAACCAGATGCTGCGCGGCGCGGGCAGTTTTTCCACCAGCGCCTTGAGGGAGTCCGCACTTTCGGCCCCATCCTTTTGAAGCGCGTTTCGTGCTTCATCGCTGGTATCGAATACGGCGCATTCGTGACCGGCGTCCATCAGACGGCGAGTAATATTGCCGCCCATTCTGCCCAGACCAATAATTCCTAGTTTCACTGTCGCGCTCCCGTCTCTTTGCGAGCCGGACCGTCAGGCCCGACCACGTCAATGTCGTGATAACGAGTCTAACAAAGGCGCCTGTTTCCTGCCTCTCGCCACAACTTGCGCCAGACAAATCCTGATAGCTACCGACTATTTAACGCCTTGCCACTATGCCGATGTGTTCGAGCTTTTATATGAGTCTTAATGCGGCCATGCGGGCGCGCACCATGGCACAGAGCGGGCATTCATAAAGCGCAGGCTATCCGTTAACGTAAACCTACAAGTTACGTTGTATGACTTAAACAATCATTAAGTAACAATCTTGCTGACATACCCGTCACCACAAGCCCAAAAGTGGAGTGCTCGCTATATGCATCGGGAAAAATTTATTGCTCTTGACTGGTTGCGTTTCGCACTGGCGATCTATCTGGTGCTTTTCCATACCCTCAAGGAGTATGGCGACATCAAGGCCATACAATGGATTTATAGCAGCATGAGTCTGGGATTTTATTCCACGAGCACCTTCTTCGTACTGTCCGGGTTTTTGTTGGCGCACGTCTACATTGGCAGAAACCAGGGCCGTAATCTCGACTACAAGCGCTTCTGGATCAAACGCTTCGCCTCGCTTTACCCTATCCATATTCTGGCGCTGATCATTGTTTTGCCGCTGGTGGTTGCCAACGCCGGTGGCATCACGCAGATCACGGTGACACCCAATACCAATGACTGGGCAGAAGGCGGCAATATTGCCTCGCATATGCTTGGCATGGGCGGCTTTATAAGCAATATCCTGCTGCATGTCAGCCTCATGCATGCGTGGAGCCCGTTTTACACCACATTCAACTTTGCAACCTGGTCGCTTTCGGCCCTGTTTTTCTTTTATCTGGTGTTTCCCTTTATCGGGCCCGCTCTGGCGCGCATTCATCGCCCGCTGCTGGCACTGGTTGCCATCGGTCTCATCTACGCTCTGCCGGCGCTTTACATGTTCATGACGGGGACCAATGACAACGTGGTGGCACATGGCATCATGCATCGGAATCCGTTGCTTCGTCTTCCGGAGTTTCTGGCAGGCGTTGTGCTGCACCAGATCTATCTGCGTCACAAGCTGCTGATGGCATCGCTTTTCAGTGCGCGCGGCACACTGATTTCGCTGGGCTTCATTGTGGGCTGCTTTGCCTTGAGCGCCTGGATACATGCCGAAGTCAGGGGTGGCTGGTACTACCTGCTTCACAATGGTCTGCTGTTGCCCTCACAGCTGCTGCTGGTGCTGATGTGCGCCTGGTTTCAGCCCGACAGCAATACCGCTCAGGCAAAGGTGGCTACACGGCTGGGCGTGGCATCGCTTTCCATCTTCGCCCTGCACACCCCGCTCAACATGATTTCTTCCAAGATCGAGAAGCTGATACTTGGCGCCATCGAAATGTTCACCACCCAGGCACCTGTTTCCGTATCGTCACTGCTGAGTCTGGCTGGCGAACAAACGAGGGAGCTCTGGATGTATCCATTCTTTCTGGCAGGGGTCGTGGTGGTCTGCGTGCTTTTCCAGGAACAGCTGGTCAACAGAGCGCGTACGATCGTTCAGGAACGGCTTTTGGACAAAAACAAGAACAAGCGCGGTCGACCCGGAATGTTTCATGGTCATGCCTGATCGGGATAAACACTCTGGATCACCGGGATCGATCAAGGCACACAGACCAGGGATCTCTAACTAAACTTTAGTTACCAAAAGCAACACATTATGTAACAATATAGTCACGTTGGTGGTGAACAACCACGACGTTATTTTCAGGCCGGCCACGCACCCTCGCAGCCGGCCTTTTTTTATGCCTGAAATTTACAGCGTGTCTGCCTCTGTCTCAAAAGCCGCTTGAAAAGATGCAAAAGCGGGCACATCCCTGTGCAGAAGGTTTTCCGTGACCGTCCAGGCGTCCTGCCCGAGGACAAGTATCCGACATCCTGTTTAGCGATATTTGATACACGTCAAGGTCACACAAAGCGTTACCGTTTGAATACGCCGTCATCATCCACACCGTTTGCTGCCTTTCGGGCCGGCTGCCAACCCGGGTCGCAATAGCTGCCTCAACAAACGCTCATCACCGTCATGGCTTTCGGTAGTGATACCCTTTTGGAGTTAGCCGACAAAGGAGAGCGTCATGTTTCGTGCCATCGTGATTACCAGGACAGAAGATCAATCCACGAATGCAGCGGTGACCGAGCTCGCCCCTGAGACGCTACCTGAAGGGAACGTGCAGGTGCGTATCGACTGGAGCACGCTCAATTACAAGGACGCCCTGGCCATGACGGGCCGGGGCGCAGTCGTGCGTCAATTTCCGATGGTGCCCGGCATCGACCTTGCCGGCGTGATAGAGCACAGCGACAGCGCTGACTGGTCACCCGGTGATCGCGTACTGGTCAACGGTTGGGGCATTGGTGAAAAGCACTGGGGCGGGCTGGCACAGAAGGCGCGCGTAAACTCTGCCTGGCTGACACGCCTCCCTGACAACCTGAATGCCAGACAGGCCATGTCGATCGGTACCGCAGGATACACGGCCATGCTGAGTGTCATGGCGCTGGAACGCCACGGCCTGACACCCGATCAGGGCGACGTGCTTGTCACCGGCGCCAGCGGCGGCGTAGGCACCTTCGCCATCATGCTGCTGGCAGGGCAAGGCTACCGAGTGGTTGCCGCCACCGGGCGCACCGAAGAGCAAAACTACCTCAAGGCGCTGGGTGCCTCGGAGATCATTCATCGCGATGAGCTCTCTGCACCGGGTCGACCTCTGGGCAAGACACGCTGGGCAGGCGTGATCGACTCGGCAGGCAGCCATACGCTGGCCAATGCCTGCGCTCACACGCATGAAAACGGGCTGGTCGCTGCCTGCGGTCTGGCTCAGGGAATGGAGTTTCCGGCCACCGTGGCACCGTTCATTTTAAGGGGCGTCACGCTTTTGGGCATCAACAGCGTTACAAGACCCCAGACAGAGCGCCAAACGGCCTGGTCGCGACTGGCCAGCGAGATCGATACCGATATGCTTGACACCACAACCAGGGAAATCGGTCTTTCAAACGCCATCAGCGCCGCTGACGACCTTCTTGCCGGCAGGGTCCGTGGCCGACTGGTGGTCGACGTTAGCCGTTAGGACTCGAGAAACAGATCAGAGGTCGATGCATGAAAAAGGCGCTCGGCGAATCACCGAGCGCCCCAGAGTCTTGCCCTGCCTTTGCTACTTGATCAGCTTTCCCCAGTCATCGTCGGTTTCTTCCACAACGACATTGATCATGCAGCGATGAAGATCCGACTGTTCATCACTGACCTGATACTCAAACAGGCGACTTTTCACCCGACCGGCGAAGCTTTTTTCCTCGACACCAACATGGTTGATGCGCACGTAATCACCCACGGCCGGCAGAGTCGGCGGCTTCGCCGTTTGCTCGTCGGTAATCTGAACGGCGTCGCCGGTATCAACCGGTTGCTCGGCGCCCTTTGGAAGGTACTGATAGTTGAAGAAATAACGCATGGTCTCTCCCGAGTCATCTGTCTGCTTCTCAAGAATGGACCGGAAACGCGCTGTCGGACAGGAGGATTTTCGTTACGCCACCGGTAACAACCTTATTACTCTGGTCGCGCTGGCCGTGAAGACACAAAAAGGACAACCAGGTATTGGCCTGATTTTTTTGCCAGGGTGTCTCGAATACGAAATCCTCAACGGCGAAACGCCCTGCTCTTCAGCACGCCGGAAACGCCCTGTCGTCCGGTCCAGCCTTCCAGACACGAAAAAGCCGGCTACAGGAGCCGGCTCATTCTGAATTTGTGGCGGAGGGGGAGGGATTCGAACCCTCGAAGCCTTGCGGCTTACACACTTTCCAGGCGTGCTCCTTCGACCACTCGGACACCCCTCCGCATTGTCATCCGCGCAGGATTACCTGCGAGAACGGCGCACATCCTGACATGATGGCTTGGTGATTGCAAGCACGGATGCGCCTAAGTGCTGATACGTTCGACAAAATCGGCAGGATCGAGCGATTTCAGGGATCGATCGCCCCGGACACAATGACCCAGGTATAAAAACCCCACGAGCTCATCGTCCCGACCAAGCCCCATCGCCTGATGCACATGCCGATGATGGGCAAAATCTCCCGTACGCCACATGGCACCCAGCCCCTGGGCATGTGCGGCATAAAGCATGGCATGCGCTGCACAGCCGGCCGAAATGACCTGCTCGATGCGCGGCACCTTGTGGTTGGCTTTTACAGCCGCCACAACGGCAATGACCACCGGCGCTCGCAGAGGTTTACTGCGCGCCTTGTCGAGCGTTTTGTCGCTGACGTCAGGGTTATCCGCCTGCTCGGCACGCGCAAACAGTGCGCCGAGCGTCTCACGCCCGGCGCCTGTGTACTCCATAAAGCGCCACGGACGCAGCTCACCGTGATCCGGCGCCCGCAAAGCGGCGCGATAGATCATCGACATCTGCTCGGCGGTAGGCGCCGGCCCGTTCAGCTTGCCGTGGGACTGACGGTCCAGCAGCAGTGCCGTGGCATCCATGTGCATCTCCTGTCTCACTGACGCATCAAGCGCAGTGTCTTGATCGGGGTCTCGCCGGGCAGTGACCGCCAGGGGCTGATATCCAGTCCGCCGCGGCGCACGTAGCGCGCCATGACCAACAGCTGGTCCGGCTCGGCCTCGCGCAAAATGTCCATGAACATGCGCTCGACGCAGTGCTCGTGAAACTCCTGATGCTCGCGAAAGGAGATGATATAGGCCAAAAGCGCATGATGATCGAGCGCCGGGCCGCGGTAGCGGATCAGCACGCTGCCCCAGTCGGGCTGACCGGTAACCGGGCAGTTGGACTTGAGCAGGTGCGAGTGCACGGTCTCTTCGACAATCTCGTTGTCGGTAATGATCAGCTCGGGATCAGGCTGATAGGTATCGACTTCGACCTCGAGATCGTCCAGGCAGAGACCGGGCAAGCGCCCGGGGGCCAGTGCCATGTCATCCACGCCAAACAGCGTGACTTCCACTTCGGCATCCACTACTCGCGACAGGTCCTGCCTGAGCACCCGGCGCACCTCAACGGAAGAAGCAAATCGGGTCTGGTTGAAGCTATTGAGATAGAGCTTCCAGGACTTGGACTCGATCAGGTGAGTCGAGCCGGCAGGCACTCGAAAGCGGGCAATGGCTACTACCGGCTTGCCGGTCGGCGTCAGCCAGGAGAGCTCAAAGGCCTGCCACTCGTCTTCTCCCTCGAAGGGCAGATCGTCCTCGTCAAGATCCAGCGACGCCCGATTGACACTGCGCGCGATGGGATACAGCAGTGACGGGTCGTACTCGGTGATGTAGGCACTGGTCTGCCCCAGTGGTGCATCTGTCAGGTCGTCGCTCATGATCAGCTACGCAGCCCCTTGCCACGGCGCAGCAGCCATATGGCCGCGGAGAAGAAAATCACGATAAACACCGCGATGGCTCCGACAGCTGCGCCAACATTGATATCGGAAACGCCAAGAATACCGTATCGGAACGTGTTGACCATATACAGAATCGGATTGATCAGAGAAACGTTCTGCCAGAACTCCGGAAGGGTGTGAATCGAATAGAACACGCCCCCCAGATAGGTCAGCGGGGTCAGCACGAAAATGGGCACGATCGAGATGTCGTCAAACTTCTTGCCCAGCAGCGCATTGATAAAGCCGCCGATGGAAAAGAGCACGGCCGTCATGATCACTACCAGCACGGTCAGAATCGGATGCTGAATCTGCAGATCGGTGAAAAAAAGCGACACGGCCGTGACGATAATGCCTACCGCCAGCCCGCGCGCGGCACCGCCGATCACAAATCCCGACAACACCAGCCAGTTGGGCATGGGCGAGATGATCATCTCTTCGACGCTGCGCTGAAACTTGCTGCCAAAAAACGAGGACGCCACGTTGGAGTAGCTGTTGGTAATGACCGACATCATGATCAGACCGGGCACGATGTAATCCATGTAATCGACCCCATCCATCTGGCCGATACGTGAACCGATCAGATTGCCGAAGATGATGAAATACATCGTCATCGTGATGGAGGGCGGCAGCAGCGTCTGCGGCCAGATCCGCATGAAACGGCGAATCTCGCTGCGCACGATGGTCCATAGCGCCACCAGCTTTTGTCGAGCGTTCATCAGCGAATGCCTCCCTGCTGCCCTTCTGTCCTGTTGCTGCCTTCCACCATGCGCACAAAAAGCTCCTCGAGCCGGTTGGCACGATTGCGCATCGAGACCACCTCGATATTCTGCTCGCTCAGCCGCGCAAAGGCGTCGTTGATGCGCTGCCCCTTGTCGACCGACAGCGTCAGCTGAGAGTCATCAAGGCGTTCCACGTCAAAGCCTTCGATGACCGGACACTGCGCTACCGGTGAGGCCAGATCCAGCACGAAGGTCTCGCGACTAAGCTGTCCCAGAAGCTCTCGCATACTGGTGTTATGCACGATTTCGCCGTGATTGATGATGGCGATATTGCGACACAGGCTTTCCGCCTCTTCCAGATAGTGCGTCGTCAGGATGATGGTGGTGCCTTCCTGCTCGTTGATGCGCTTCATGTACTCCCACATGCTGCGGCGCAGCTCGATATCCACACCGGCTGTGGGCTCATCGAGAATCAACAGTTTCGGCCGATGAATCAGGGCACGCGCGATCATCAGACGTCGCTTCATCCCGCCGGAGAGCATTCGCGCTGCGTCGTGGCGCTTGTCCCACAGCCCGAGATCCTCCAGCAGCTGATGAGCGCGCTCCTCGGCCTGACGGCGCGGAATGCCGTAATAGCCGGCCTGGGTCAGCACGATATCTTCAACCTTTTCAAACTGGTTGAAGTTGAATTCCTGGGGTACGACACCGAGATGATAGCGGGCACGGGCAAAATCACGGTCAACGTCGATGCCATAGATCGACACCTCGCCTGCGGTTTTGCGCACCAGCGAACTGACCACCCCAAGCGTTGTGGACTTGCCGGCGCCGTTGGGACCCAAAAGCGCGAAGAAATCGCCCTGGGGCACTTCCAGATCGATACCCTTGAGGGCGTGAAAACTATTGTCGTAAACCTTGGTAAGGCCTCTTATGGAGAGGGCAGCAGGCACAGTCAGAACTCCATGACGATCGAAAATATCGCCGCAAATGCACGTACCAGAAGGTGTGCTACCTCACCCCGTCAGGACAGGGCAGAAAAGGCGGCGATAGAGAAACGCCCCGAAAGGGGGTGAAATGAAAGCATCCCTTGCTGAAACGCCATGGTCCGGCGCTGACAGGGATGCGTCTTGCCAGGCAGCAATAATAGTCGAACCCGCAGCGGTCAGCACTGTTCAGCTACAAAAAAGCAGACAACAAACCCTGCCCTGCATGAATGTGCAAGGGGCGATACATCAAAGCGATATGCAAGGGGAAACAAGAAAGCCGGGTGGCGTCCCATAGGGGGTTCGAACCCCTGTTACCGCCGTGAAAGGGCGGTGTCCTGGACCACTAGACGAATGGGACGTATTGGCTCGATCAGAAAAACCGATCAGACCTGTCTGTCAGGCAATGATACGGATTATTTGATCTTTAATCGAAAATGGAGCGGGAAAGGAGATTCGAACTCCCGACCCTCGCCTTGGCAAGGCGATGCTCTACCACTGAGCTATTCCCGCTTGAAACAAGAAGTGGCGTCCCGTAGGGGGTTCGAACCCCTGTTACCGCCGTGAAAGGGCGGTGTCCTGGACCACTAGACGAACGGGACGCATCTGGCGCGAAAAAGGAAATCGATCGGGCTGGCATTCCAGCTTACGATTCTGCTGCTTTACGCTACCAAAATTGGAGCGGGAAAGGAGATTCGAACTCCCGACCCTCGCCTTGGCAAGGCGATGCTCTACCACTGAGCTATTCCCGCACCGGTCATCAATGAAGCGAGTGGCGTCCCATAGGGGGTTCGAACCCCTGTTACCGCCGTGAAAGGGCGGTGTCCTGGACCACTAGACGAATGGGACGTATCCGGTTCGCCTCACCGAGTGGCGCGCATATTACCCATGCAGCGTAGATGTGTCAAGCATGTCTCATGACATCAGAATCACTTTTATCGATTTGCCCGGTTTCGGCAAGGCACTCCCCTCTCTGGTCAGGCAGCGTCCCTACCAACCTGATATCTGGCGCGTTTTTTGCATCAAGTGAAACTCACTCACAAAACGCAGGTGCCTGATGTCCTTTACGCGTCGAAGATTTTTAAGCGCTACAGCCGCGTCTACCACGGCAGGCCTGACCATGGGATTTCCCCGAATGAGCAGTGCGCAGCCCCGAGACGACCAACAGGCGCCGGCCACCACCGACTTCCAGCCCGCCGCGGCCTTCAACACACAGCGAAGCTACGGGGGCGGCAGCTGTGTCGCGCCACACCACCTGGCGGCCAATGCCGGGCGCGACATACTCAAACAGGGCGGCAATGCCATCGAGGCCATGGTGGCGGCAGCCTCTGCCATCGCGGTGGCCTACCCGCACATGAACGCGCTGGGTGGCGACGGCTTCTGGCTGATCAGTGAACCCGGCAAGGCGCCGGTGGCCATCGATGCCTGTGGCAACGCGGCCGGACTTGCCAGCACCGACTTTTACGCTGGGCAGCCAGGCATTCCGGAACGGGGGCCCAAAGCTGCCCTGACCATGGCAGGGACCATCAGCGGCTGGCAAAAGGCGCTCGATATTGGTGCAGACTGGGGCACACCCTTGCCACTGGGCACCATCATGGGAGATGCCATTCGTTACGCCGAACAGGGCATCGCTGTCTCCAGAAGCCAGGAAGCGCTGGCACGCAAACATTTTGAGCGCCTGTCACAAAGCCCCGGCTTCAACGAATCCTTTTTGATTAACGGTGAAATACCTCGTGAAGGTCAGCGTCTGCGCCAGCCACGTCTGGCCGCCACGCTGCAACGCCTTGCCGATGCCGGGCTCGATGATTTTTATCGCGGCGAGCTGGCCCGCAGCATGGCAAAGGATCTCGAGTCGCTGGGCAGCCCGCTTCGCCTGCAGGACTTTCACGACTACCAGGCACAGGTGGTCACCCCGCTGGAAGTCGAGCTCAACAATGCCACGCTCTACAATCTACCTGCACCGACCCAGGGCATGGCCTCGCTGATGATTCTGGGCCTCTACGAGCGGCTCAACATCGACAGCGGCGAAGGCTTCGCCCATCTGCACGGTCTGGTCGAGGCCACCAAGCGCGCCTTTATACTGCGGGATCAATACATTACCGACCCCGAGCGTATGACAACGAGTCTCCAGACGCTTTTAAGCAGTGAACGCCTGGATCGTGAAGCCTCGATGATCGATCCGCAAAAGGCGCTGGCCTGGCCACACACGCCCGAGCCCGGGGACACCATCTGGATGGGGACGGTCGACAGCGAAGGCCGCTCGGTCAGCTTTATCCAGAGCCTTTACTGGGAGTTCGGCAGCGGCGTGGTGCTGCCCGAAAGCGGCGTTTTGTGGCAAAACCGGGGCGTGAGCTTCTCGCTGGACCCGGAGGACCTGCGGGCCCTGGCGCCGGGGCGTAAACCGTTTCATACCCTCAACCCGGCACTGGCACGCTTCAAGGATGGGCGCACCATGGTCTATGGCACCATGGGGGGTGAAGGCCAACCGCAGACCCAGGCCGCCATTTTCTCGCGCTACGCCCTGCACGGCATGCCGCTGCAGCAGGCGATCGCAGCACCACGCTGGCTGCTGGGGCGCACCTGGGGCGAAAGCAGCACCAATTTAAAGCTGGAGTCGCGCGTCTACACGCCACTGGTCAACGAGCTCAAACAGGCCGGCCACGACGTGGAAGTCCTGCCCGAGACCTTTACCGACACCATGGGCCACGCCGGTGCCATCGTGCACCATCCTGACGGTCTGCTGGAAAGTGCCCACGACCCGCGAAGCGATGGCGGCGCCGCCAGCGTCTAAATGGCATCCTGTCACCCGATACAGCGATGAGTGATACGGTTTGATTCATGTCACTGCCGCGGACAGGCGTGCGCCGTTCTATCCTGATAGGATGCCGGCCTGTCCGGGCAGCCGTCTGGCTGGCATGAACAAGGACCGAGGAGAATGTCATGGAAAAGGTACACAAAAGCGACAGCGAATGGCGCGAGGCGCTCACCGACGAGCAGTATCGCGTGACCCGTCAGGCGGGCACCGAGCGCCCCTATACCGGCGACTACCAGGTCGAGCCCGTCCAGGGCATCTATCACTGCGTCTGCTGCAATGCCCCGCTGTTTGAAAACGAGCACAAGTTCGAGTCGCACTGCGGCTGGCCGAGCTTCGACCGGCCGCTGGCCGATGCCGCGCTGGAAGAGCACACCGATGACACCATGGGCATGCGCCGCATCGAGGTCACCTGCCGACGCTGCGATGCCCACCTGGGCCACGTCTTCCCTGATGGCCCGCGTGATACGACCGGGCTGCGCTACTGCATCAACTCGGTGGCCATGACGTTTCATCAGGGCGAATAGCCCGGGATATCGTGATGGCCGCGTCGAGCGCTTCGGCATCGACGTCTGACAGGGTACACTGCGCGGCCATCATCGCGGTGCGCGCAGTGTGCCCGCCCAACTGCATGGCAACAGGAGAAATTTATGCTGGGCTGGTTCCCCGGGCATATGAACAAGGCCAGACGCCAGATCAGCGAAGCCCTGCCCGAAATTGATGTGGTCATTGAGGTGCTGGACGCGCGTCTGCCCTACTCCAGCGCCAACCCCATGCTGGGGGATCTGATTCGTCACAAGCCGTCGCTCAAGCTGCTCTCGCGCGCCGACCTGGCCGACCCGGCCGTCACGCGGGAATGGATCGAGCACTTTGACGCCCAGCCCGATGTGCGCGCCATGGCCGTGGTGACCACCGACACCCGAGCGCTCAAACCGCTCTACAAGCTCTGCCATGAGCTGGCCGGCCATATCCGTGAAGACCGTGATGTTCGCGTCATGGTGATGGGTATCCCCAACGTTGGGAAATCCACCCTGATCAACACGCTCGCCGGCAAGAAAATTGCCAAAACGGGCAACGAGCCGGCCGTCACCAAACGACAGCAGAAGATCCGCATCGGTCAGCGCATTGCCCTGACCGATACACCCGGCGTGCTCTGGCCGCGCATCGAAGATCAAAACAGCGCCTACCGACTGGCCGCCAGCGGTGCCATTCGTGATACCGCGCTGGAATACGTCGATGTGGCCTCCGTGGCAGCACTGGCGCTGGCGGCGCGTTATCCCGACGCCCTTCGATCGCGCTACAAGCTGGACGCCCTGGGCGATACCGGTGAATCCATTGTGCGTGAGATTGCCACCCGTCGCGGTGGCCTGCGTGCCGGTGGCGAAGTCGATATGCATCGCGGCGCCGAGGTGCTGCTGATGGATCTGCGCGGCGGCAAACTGGGCCCCATTTCGCTGGAAACGCCCGCCGACATCCCCGATGAAGCAGGCATTGAAGCCATGCGTGCCGAACGCGAGCGCTTCAATAAAGGGGAAAACTTTCTCGACGATGACGCCCCTGCCGAACAGTAATGTCAGCCCCGTGATACAGCGATGGCATCACGGGCAGACGGCGCGGTATGCTGGAATGACAGGCACCCTTTGATGTCTGTCATTTTTCATGGTTATGGCAGAACCACCGAGGCCGCTCTGCCGGCCGACGGCTGTCCCCTTTCATTTCAGCGGACCCCTTGAGCAGCATGACCACGCCGATTAAAAAATCCCACAAGCTCGACCACGTCTCCTACGACATTCGCGGTCCGGTACTTGAGCACGCCAAACGGCTCGAGGATGAGGGGCATCGCATCCTGAAGCTCAATATCGGCAACCCTGCACCCTTTGGTTTTGAGGCGCCCGAAGAGATCCTGCAGGATGTCATGCGCAATCTGCCCACCGCACAGGGCTACTGCGATTCAAAAGGCCTCTATTCGGCGCGCAAGGCCATCATGCAGGAGTGCCAGCGCAACCGGGTAGAAGGGGTGGGCATTGAGGACATCTATGTCGGCAACGGCGTCTCCGAGATGATCGTCATGGCCATGCAGGCCCTGCTCGATGACGGCGACGAAGTACTGGTACCGGCACCCGATTACCCGCTCTGGACGGCCGCCGCCAATCTCGCCAGCGGCAGGGCCGTTCATTACCTCTGCGACGAGAGTCAGGGCTGGGAGCCGGATATCGAGGATATTCGACAAAAGGTCACGGCCCGCACCCGGGCACTCGTGCTGATCAATCCCAACAACCCGACCGGCGCCGTCTACTCAAGGCAGGTCATCGAAAACGTGCTGCAGGTGGCACGCGAGCACGGCCTGATCGTCTTCTCCGACGAGATCTACGACAAGATTCTCTACGACGGCGCCTTTCATACCCCGACGGCGTCGCTGGCCGATGATCTTTTGATCATTACCATGAACGGGCTGTCCAAGAGCTATCGCTGCGCCGGTTTTCGCGCCGGCTGGATGATCGTCTCGGGTGAAAAGCGTCATGCCCGGGACTACATCCAGGGCCTGGACATGCTGGCCTCCATGCGACTGTGTGCCAACGTGCCGGCACAGCACGCCATTCAGACGGCGCTGGGTGGCTATCAGTCGATCAACGATCTGGTCCTGCCCGGCGGCCGGCTGCTGGCTCAACGTGACACGGCCTGGGAGAAGCTCAACGAGATCCCCGGTGTGAGCTGCGTGAAGCCCCACGGTGCGCTTTACATGTTCCCGCGGCTCGACCCGGCCATGTACGATATCAAGGATGATCAGCAGCTGGTACTGGATCTGCTGCTAGAAGAGAAGATGCTGCTGGTGCAGGGTACGGCGTTCAACTGGCCCACGCCCGATCATCTTCGCATCGTGACGCTGCCCTGGGCCGACCAGCTTGAAGACGCCATCGACCGGCTGGGGCGGTTCCTCGCCCGCCGTCGTCAGGCGTGATCACCTAAACGATGCTTAAGGCGTGATTGAAACTCCCGGCGCCAGCACTTATCTAAGGGCTGTCGCTGGCGCCTGCCGCGCCCCCGCTGGACGGGCGGCCAATTGACGTATCATTTCAACGGAGACCACCGGTCATGATGAGGATCGTCCTCTTTCTTGCCACCAATCTGGCAGTAGTGCTGGTGGCAAGCATCACGCTGCGCCTTCTTGGCGTGGAGAGTTATCTTGCCGGCAGCGGGCTCAACATGACCTCGCTGCTGATATTTTGTTTTGTGTTCGGCATGGCCGGCTCGCTGGTATCGCTACTGCTGTCCAAAAAGATGGCCAAGTGGAGCACGAAGGCCCAGATCATTGACCGCCCGAGCAATGCCAACGAGCAGTGGCTTTACGACACCGTCGCCGAGCTTTCCCGCGATGCCGGTATCAAGATGCCTGAAGTAGGTGTCTTCCCGGCACAGCAGGCCAACGCCTTTGCCACCGGCTGGAACAAGAACGACGCGCTGGTGTGCGTCTCGGCCGGACTTCTTAATCAGATGCGCCCCGAAGAGGTTCGCGCCGTTCTGGGCCACGAGATCGGCCACGTGGCCAACGGCGACATGGTCACCCTGTCACTGATCCAGGGCGTTTTGAACACCTTCGTGATGTTCTTTGCCCGTGTGGCCGCACAGCTGCTGGACAGCTTTCTGCGTCGTGATGACAGCGGCGGCGGGCTGGGGTTCATGGGCTATTTCGCCGTGGTCATGGTGCTGGAGATCGTATTTGGTCTGGCGGCCTCGGTGATCGTTGCCTGGTTTTCGCGCTATCGTGAATACCGCGCCGATGAAGCCGGAGCAAGGCTTGCCGGCAGTGGCGCCATGATCAACGCCCTGGCACGCCTCAAGGCGCAGCAGGACATGCCCGATCAGATGCCGGACTCCCTGACCGCCTTTGCCATCACTACCGGTCAGACCCGCAAGATCATGGAAAAGCTTTTTGCCAGCCACCCGCCGCTGGACGACCGCATCGCTGCCCTGAAAAAGGCAGCCTACCAGCAGTAAAAAGTCATAGAGATACCTTCTCGCGTCAAACAAAAGGGGCTCGCCATATGGCGAGCCCCTTTTACCTGCATGCCATTACGGCAATCGTCAGGCCTACTTGCGCGGTGAGCGTATGGCAAAGCCTGCATTTTCCAGCACGTCTCGCACCGCGCCGGCGCTGTGCTTGAGCTCGACTCGAAGCGTTGAGAACTCGCGACGCGACGGGTATTCGCGGCGCATCAAATCAAATCCCTTCGCCATGCCGTACTGGCGTCGATAGCGCTCGAATAATAGCGCGTCGCGGCGCACGTCATAGCAGGTACGCGCACACAGCAGCAGCGCTTCCTGTGGAGGGGCGCGGCGGGAAATGGCAATGCGGCGCAGCCAGTTCTCGGGCTTTAGCTGGCCCAGCCGCTTGCGTACCGGTAGACCAAAATGTCGGCTCATGGCCTGATACAGCATCTCGGTGCCCCGCAGCTTGCCATCCAGGCTGTAACCGGCCACATGCGGTGTGGCAATGGTGGCCAGGCGATACAGCGCTTCATCGATATCGGGCTCGTTTTCCCACACATCCAGCACCGCACGCAGGTCGGGGTCGCGTTCAAGCCGGGCCTTGAGTGCCTGACCATCCACGCAGTCGCCACGGCCAGCGCTGATAAGGATCTGATCGGTCCGCAGCGCCTCGATATGCTGCTCGCCAAGCAGGTGATGCGTGGGGTGGTCTCCCCCGCGAATCAGCGGCGTGTGTACCGAGACCACATCAACCTGCTCGATCAGTGATTCAAGGCTGGTGAAGCCCTCACTGCCCTCCTGCTCGGCGCGCGGCGGATCACAGACCAGACAGCGGATACCCAGCGACCGAAGCCGCTCGACCAGTCGTCCACCCACGTTGCCAGCGCCCACGACACCGACCAGCCGGTCGGTGAGTGCGACGCCGTCCTGCTCGCCGAGCAGCAGCAGTGTCGAGATCACATAGTCGCCGACCGAATCAGCGTTACAGCCCGGCGCGCTGGCAAACCCGATGCCCTGCTCCGCCAGCCAGTCCTGATCCACGTGATCGCACCCGATGGTCGCGGTGCCCACAAACTTCACGCGCGAGCCTTCCAGCAGCTCGGCGTTGACGCGCGTTACCGAACGCACCAGCAGGATATCGGCATCACGGACCTGCTCACGGCTCATCTCACGTCCGGGCAGCCGTATCAGCTCGCCGTAATCCGCAAAAAAGGCTTCGGCCAGCGGAATATTCTCATCTGCCACAATACGCATGATTCAATCGATACCTGCACTGCCATGAATGAATAATACACCCGCCCTGAACGACCGCCGGTGTGCTCTGCTTTGTCGAAACGCCCGTGACCGTTACAATCGGCGCCCTGTCGGCGTCAACGCCAGCACTGCCTTCATCTTCCTCGTATCCAATACTACACAGGAGCGCTGCCTTGATCATCCGCTGGGAAAGCGACCATGACTACGTGCTGGTACACGTTCATCAGGACATGTTCGGCGACTGGATCTTTGTCCGCGCCTGGGGACAGACCGGCACCGCCTACGGCGGCATCCAGCACGCGCTGGCCGAAGACTATACCCAGGCCATGACCTGGGTCAGCGATGTGGACCATATCCAGCGTCTGCGCGGGTTTACCAAGGTGCTCGAAACCAGCGACGACGCCCCTGAAGCCCGGGACGCCGTGCGCCAGCTCTCCCTGCTGGACGCCCATTAATCCGTTTGATGGCGAATCTGATAGACGTGATGAATATCAGGGCGCCGCTCGAAATCCGGATCCAGCATCTGCTTTGACAGCGCCTTCACTTCAAAGCGCTCGCTGACGCTCTCATCCATTTTGAAACGGCGCAGGTTATTGGAAAACAACAGCGTGCCGCCCGGTGCCAGATGCGCCATGGCACGGTCGATCATGTGGGCATGATCACGCTGTATATCCAGCACGTTGTCCATTTTCTTGGAATTGGAAAACGTCGGCGGGTCCATGAAGATGAGATCAAACTGCGGCCCCGTTCGCTCAAGCCAGGCCATGCAGTCTTCACGCATCAGCCGGTGGCGTGACATGTCGAACCGATTGAGTCGAAAGTTGTCTTCGGCCCAGCCCAGGTAGGTGTTGGACATGTCGATGCTCAGGCTTTCGCTTGCCCCACCCAGCGCGGCCTGAACGCTGGCCGTGGCGGTATAGCAAAAGAGATTGAGCACCCGCTTGCCGGCGGCGTTCTCGAACAGCCAGCGCCGCACGGGGCGATGATCCAGAAAAAGCCCCGTATCCAGATAGTCGCGCAGATTGACCCAGAGTTTCGCGCTGCCCTCACCTACCTGAAAGCGCTGACCGGTGCTGTCGCGGCGCTCGTACTGCGCCCGTCCCGACTGACGCTCACGGCGTTTCAAAAAGATGTAGTCCGCCGAAACGTTCAGCACTTCCGGCAGCACGCCGACCGCTTCCAGCAAACGGCGCTCGGCCTGACCGGCATCGATCGAGCGCGGCGCGGCGTACTCCTGCACGTGCACCCAGGCCCCATAGATATCGATGGCGAGTGCATATTCGGGCATGTCCGCGTCATAAAGGCGGTAGCACTCGACGCCCGAGCGCTTGAGCCATTTCGACAGACGCTTCTGGTTTTTCCTGAGCCGGTTGGCAAACATCTGCGCCCCGGCCGAGTGGGTCACGGCGCCGGCATTGTCGCTTTCCTGTGTCGCCCGCTGTTCCTGTTCGTTCTCCTGCCTTTCCGGACGCGCCCGCTCGTGCACGTCGATCAGCAACAGCTTGGTGTCCAGACTGCCGTTTTTGAAGGCGTACTGACGATGGGCTTTCATGCCCAGTCGGTGGCCGAGTTTCGGGGCCCCGGTCAAAAGCGCCACCGACCAGCCGACAAAATGCTCGCGCAGCAGCGCACCCAGCCCCTGATAGAGACTGATCAGTGCCGGCAGCTCCCCAAGACGCTCACCGTAGGGCGGATTGGTGATCACCAGCCCGGGCGCCATTGTCGGAGGCGCTGACAACGCATCGGCATACTCAAGGTGTAAAAGCTGTTCGACCCCGGCGCGGCCGGCGTTGGCACGGGCCGCCTCGATAGCCCGTTGATTGTGGTCACGACCACACAGGGTCAACCGGCATTCGCGCCGGCCGACGCGCGCCCGATGCGCTGCCTCGCCGTGAACTTCCTGCCAGAGCGTGTCGTCGTGTCCGGCCCAGCCGTGAAAGCCAAAACGCGGACGCGCCAGGTTGGGCGCCACGTCACAGGCCATCAGCGTCGCCTCGATCAGAAGCGTTCCCGAGCCGCACATCGGGTCAAAAAGGCTTTCTCCCCGAGTGGCACGTGCCGGCCAGCCGGCGCGGACCAGCAGTGCGGCGGCCAGGTTCTCCTTGAGTGGCGCGTTGGCGCCCTCCAGGCGATAGCCGCGCAGATGCAGGCTGTCGCCGGAGAGATCGATGCCCAGCACCAGCCGGCCACGATGCAGATGCGCGTAAAGACGCAGATCAGCCGCCCCCGGATCAATGGTCGGTCGCGCCAGGCCATGATCCTGAAAACGATCCACCACGCCATCCTTGACGCACTGCGCCCCGAAGCGGGTGTGGCGAATCTGGGCGCTTTCACCGTGAAAATCGACACGCAGGCTGGCACCAGGCGCGATCAGGGTATGCCACTCGATGCTGTGGGAGGCCGCCACCAGCGACGGGCCATCTTCCACGTCCTCGAAACGACCGGCCACAAGGATGATGCGGTTGGCCAGTCGTGACCACAGACACAGGCGGTAAAGCACATCGCGAGTGGCACTGCCGTGTACGCTTGAGACGCTGGTGCGCGCGATGTTGGCACCCAGTCCGGTCAGCTCCTCGGAGAGCAGGGTTTCCATGCTGCGCGGACAGGTGGCAAGAAAGGAGAGCTCCTCATGAGCCGTATCCGGTAAATGGTCAGTGCTGGAGGGCATCATGCGGTGTCATATTCCTGAAAAGATTAATAAGCGATTTGCTTAGATGAAAACGATTTTCGACAGCATCCGGCCGCTGCTGTAAAGGTATAGGGGTAGCTACGAAAGATCGCACGATCGCTGTCAACCTACGACCCCTGCGGTAGTGGTACGGCCATTGCCACGGGACGAAACACTATTTTGTGTGAAGCGAGGTTATCCAATGAAAAGACAGAAACGTGATCCCTTCCAGAAAGCCTATGTCAGTGGTTACAAGGCCGGTGTGACCGGACGTTCCAGAGATGACTGCCCCAGTCAGGGTATCGAAATGCGCGAGTCCTGGATGAGCGGCTGGCGTGAAGGCCGTGAAGCGCAATGGTCCGGCATGACAGGGGTCTCGGGTCTGCACGTCAATCCGATGGCGACGACCTGATCCGCCTCGGTACCATTGAGCCCATCGCATGACATGACATCCGGGTACGTCATCAGCGTGCCCGGTCTTGCATGCCCCTTCCCGCTCTTCTTCGAACTTTTGGCAACTCTGCTCAGGAAATATCCTTCAGCGCCTGGGCGCACTGCTCGACAAGCGCCGGGCCCTCAAAGATCAGACCGCTATAGAGCTGCACCAGATCGGCACCGGCCTGACGCTTTTCCACGGCCGCCTCGCCACAATCGATGCCGCCAACGCCGACAATGGTGATGTCCGCAAGCCTTTCGCGCAAGCGCCTGACGATCGTCGTGGAGGCCGTCCTCACCGGACGTCCTGACAGCCCGCCAGTCTCATCGGCGTGGGTACTGCCTGAAATGGCGTCGCGGCTGACGGTCGTGTTGGTCGCAATAACCGCCTCCACCTCACAGTCTCTCAAACACGCCGCCACCAGATCCGTCTCCGGCTCGCTCATGTCGGGCGCAATCTTGACCGCCAGCGGCACCTGTCGGCCATGACGCTGATTGAGCGACCGGTTTTCCTGCTGCAGTGCCGACAGGAGTGCGTTGAGCTGCTCGCCAAACTGCAGGCTGCGAAGCCCGGGCGTGTTGGGCGAGGAGATATTGACGGTCACATAATCGGCGTGGCCGTGCACGGCCCGCAGACAGGTCAGGTAGTCGTCTACTGCCTGCTCGACCGGGGTGGTCAGATTCTTGCCGATATTGATGCCGATGACGCCGTCATAGCGGCTGCGGGCCACATTGGCCACCAGCTGATCGACACCCTGATTGTTAAAACCCATGCGGTTGATGATCGCGCCGTGCTCGGGCAGACGAAACAACCGCGGCGCGGGATTGCCGGATTGCGCCCGGGGCGTCACCGTACCGACTTCCACAAAGCCAAACCCCAGTGCGCCCAGCGCATCGAGATGCTCGGCGTTTTTGTCCAGCCCGGCGGCAAGCCCGACCCGATTGGCAAAGCGAAGCCCCATCAACGTGACCGGGTCCTCAATCGGAGAAGAGACCAGCGCACGCTGTAGATGAAGACGATGTGCCAGATCCAGCGATGACAGCGTCAGGCCATGGGCCGTTTCAGGGTCGAGACGAAACAGCAGCGCACGAGCGGCCTTGTACATGAAAGACGTGTCCTTGAAAGCGAATGGACCCGGCCCGGGAACTGCCCCGGGCCAAGCAGGAGAGATCAGTTACCGGGCTGTTCGATGCGCAGTGTGAAGTTGTTGGCACCGCCGCGTACGCCACCGAACTTCTGTCCGCGCACGCGCACGCTGTAAATGCCGGGCTCCAGGGATTCACGGATGTGGAAATCGCCCTGGAAACCGCTGCCGCTGTCGCTGGCCACGACGTTATCGTTGCTGTCGACAAGCTCTCCGGAGATGCGGTAGTTACCGCTGGAGTCCATCGTAAAGCTGTCAACGGTGACGACACCGGCAGAGACCACTTCAAACTTGAGGACTTCACCATTGGTGCGCATGGGCACGTCACGCAGGATGCGCTCGCGAATGGGCGAGGTGTTCTCGTCTGCCCCGGCTGAACGGTCCGCACGCGCCTCGCCTGAGCCTTGTGTAGACACCTGTTCGCTGTTGCGGGTGGCATTGACGTCGCCCTGGCCTGCCGTCAGGCCATCGCCCTCTTCCACCGTCTCCGACCGAGCGGCCTGCTCCAGCGCACGACCGGAAGGGCCGGGCTGCGGACGCGTCTCACCGGGGCCGGTCACTACACTGGCGCTGCGCTGCGATGCACCGGTACCGGCTGCCGTGGCATCACCCTGAACGGCGCCATCACGACCGAGCCGCGCCGGCGTGTCGGCATTGTTCCCGGCGGCCGCCGCGCTTGTACTGCCCAGCCGCTCGATGCGATTGGCATCGGCCAGCCCCTCGCCACGCACGCTGGCGTCGGCGCGCTGAACGGAGACGGTCACGGACTGGGTCTGGTCACGAGCCGGACTGCGGTTTCGACCGGTAATCACCATATGATAGGTGCCCGGCTCGAGCTGATGGCGAATCATCAACCCATTGGTCTGATCGTTGCCGCTGGCTGTGGCCAGCGTTTGACCGCTGTCATCACGCAGCTCGGCATTGACTTCATAAAGCCCCGACGTGCCGTGAAAGGCGCGCGCTTCGATGAGATAGTCACCGCCCTGGCTGACATCGAAATCGTGCGACACCGGCTTCGAGCCCAGATAGATGGACCGACTCATGGAATCCGTATCGCGCTGGATGGCACCGGAAACATCGACCCGGCTTGCGGCCTGCTCGGCACGCTCGAGCGCCGGGCTTTTGGCGGCAAGTACCTGCCCCGAGAGAGTGCCAAGCCCTACGCCCATCCCCAGTGCCAGATACAGGATTGTATTTTTCATGATATCTCTCGTTGGAATGATCCATGGATGCCGAAGCAGACAGCGCTCGTGTATCGCACACTCGGCAAAACGGCCACAGCATAACAAAGCCTGCGTATTTGGCGATGCTTTTGACTAGCCCATCCGTATCGGCATACCTGTATAAAGCAGCTGCCCCTCGCCCTGCATGACCACCGCGTTTTCGCCGAAAAAGGCCCCTGTGTCCGCCACATGATCCATCGTTGTGAGCGTTTTCAAGGGCTCACCGGGCACGGCGATGTCACCACTGCACTGATTGATGGTGGTAATCCGACAGCGCTTGCAGGGTTGGCACAGCCACAGCGACAGGTTCTCGCCGGCAAGAGTGGTACTGCCATGCTCGACAAAGGCCGGTGCCCCTTCAATAACAATGTTGGGTCGAAACCGGGACATGGGAATCGCCGCCAGCGAGCGCGCCTCAAGACGGGCATTTAGGGCTGCCAGCGACGAGGTGGACGCCACCAGCAGCGGGTAGCCATCGGCAAAGCCGGTATGCGCCACATGCTCGCCCAGACATTCCGGGCTGACGCGGCGCTGATTGTCACGAGGCACCCGCTTGAGTCTCACGGGCCGCTCGAAAAAGTCGCTCAGCCACCGGGCCGCTTCGTCCCCCTCATCAAGACCCTGACACTCGTTACCGAAAATGCGAACCCGCGAAGGCGCCACATCCGGGGGCGTGAGCGCGATGAAAAGATGGCGCCGGTCGGGTGCCTTAAGCACCAGATGATGCGCATCGATGGCGGGCACCAGCGTGGCCATGCGCGCACAGCTGCGCTGGGTCATGAACTCACCCTTGTCATCGGTAATGACCCAGCGTCGATCATGCATCAGCCCTTCAGCAGTCAGTAGCGACCGGGACAGATCGATACCGGCCAGTGACTTGACCGGGTAGATATGCAATGAGCTGATACACGGTGTCATGAGCGCTTATCCGAAGGCCTGAATAGATAAAAAGCAATGTAACATAAAAAAAACGCCGCCCCGGAGGGCGGCGTTGGATCATGCAGATACCAGAAGCCGGTCGCTGACCAGTCCGACTAGGCGTCGGAAGGCGGCCGCTCGGAAAGTTCTCCAAGGGCACGCACGGCCACCGTAAAGAGCGCGTAGCCCAGTTCGTCGGTGGAGTGCACCTCTTCGAGCAGAGCACACCAGCGCTCGACCGGCGCCTTGTGCTGTTTCATCCACTGCTCGACGCAGCCGTCGACATCCTCACACGCCTCGCTGCGCAACACGCTTGCCGTCAGCGTCAGCTGCTGGCGATCAAGGTCGTCACGAAGGGCTTCGCGTGCGATGGTCTGCCAGCTGTCGTTCACCTCGAGGCGATTGACCTGCTCCAGCATCCAGGGCAGCGAGAGCTTCTCCCCGATGAGGTAATAAGTGTCGGCCACACGCTCCAGCGATATCCCGGTCAGCCGTGCCGTATCGATAATGCCAAGTCCGGCATACAGGCTTTCGGTTGCGGCCACGCGTTCGGCCAGTGCTTCTGCCACACCGGATTCGATATAGCGGTCCCGCAGTGCCAGACACTGACGCTGCGCCTCACCGCGAAGCCGCTCACCGATATTATCGCGCAGACGCTCAAGATCCGGGGCGTACTGCTCGACCACGGTATCGGCATTGCTCTGCATGTGGTAGCGCAGGAAGTAGCGCGTGGCGCGACGCAACAGACGAACCAGCGAGAGCATCATGTCGTACTGGATATCGGTATCGACCTGCGCATCCAGCGCCTCGATCTGCTGCCACAGTGACGCCAGTCCAAAACTGTCGCGCGCCATGACGTAGGCCCTGACCACCTCGCCGGCACTGGTGCCGGTAATGTCCATCAGCCGTCTGACGAACGGAATGCCCATGTGGTCGATGACGTCACCGGCAATCTTGGTCGCCACGATCTGATGACGCAGGCGGTGATTGGTAATTTCTTCGCCATACCGCTCGACCAGCGACGCCGGGAAGGCACGCTCGGCGTGATTGACGATGCCCGGTTCGCTGGGCACATCAGAGGCCACCAGCAGGCCCTTGAGATCGATCTTGGCATGCGAGATCAGTGAGGACAGTTCCGGATGCGTCAGGCCTTCGCCGCGCTCGGCGCGCGCGGCAAGCGTCGCGTCATCGGGCAGGGCTTCCAGCTCCCGATCAAGCTGACCGGTGCCTTCCAGATCACGAATGAAGCGCCGGTAGGGGCCCAGGTTTTCCGCGGACAGCAGTCGTGACAGGGACAGCGCCTGGGTCTGGCGGTAATTGTCATCTACCACCAGATCAGCCACTTCATCGGTCATCTGCGCCAGCAGTTCGTTGCGCTGCTTGCCGGTCATGTCGCCACGCGCGACCACTTCATCCAGCAGGATCTTGATGTTGACCTCGTGATCCGAGCAGTTCACGCCCCCGGCGTTATCGATAAAGTCGGTATTAAGACGCACACCCTGCTGGGCCGCTTCACGACGACCGAGCTGGGTGACCCCCAGATTGCCGCCCTCACCGACCACGCGACAGCCCAGCTCGCTGCCGTTGACGCGCAGCGTATCGTTGGCCTTGTCGCCGACATCGGCGTGGCTCTCTTCGCTCGATTTGACGTAAGTGCCGATCCCGCCGTTCCAGAGCAGATCCACGTTTGATTTCAACAGCGCATGGATCAGCTCGGCCGGCGATAGCCGCGACGCGGTAAGGCCAAAGCGTGACTTCATGGCCTCAGTGATCTCAATGGACTTGGCGTCCCGTGAGAACACCCCGCCGCCCTCGCTGATCAGGGAGGTGTCGTAGTCCTCCCAGCTTGAGGTGGCCAGTTCGAATAGACGCTTGCGCTCCTTGAAGGAGGCCGCACAGTCAGGCTCGGGGTCGATAAAGATATGGCGATGGTTAAAGGCCGCCACCAGCTGGATCGTTTCCGACAGCAGCATGCCGTTGCCGAACACGTCGCCGGCCATATCGCCGACCCCGATCACGGTAAAGGGATCCTTCTGGGTGTTGACGCCCAGCTCACGGAAGTGGCGCTTGACCGCTTCCCAGGCACCGCGGGCCGTAATCGCCATGGCCTTGTGGTCGTAGCCGTTTTTGCCACCGGAGGCGAAGGCATCTCCCAGCCAGAAGTTGTATTCCCGCGCCAGGGCATTGGCGATATCGGAGAAGGTGGCCGTGCCCTTGTCGGCAGCCACGACCAGATAGGGGTCATCCTCGTCATGGCGTACGACATGCTCGGGCGGCACCACCTGCTTGTCGATCAGGTTATCGGTGATATCAAGCATGCCGCGAATCAGGGTCTGATAGCAGGCAATGGCTTCCTTCTGGATCGCCTCGCGACTGCCGCCTGCCGGGGCCTGCTTGCAGATAAAGCCGCCCTTGGCACCGCTGGGCACGATAACCGAGTTCTTGACGTGCTGCGCCTTGACCAGTCCGAGGATTTCGGTACGAAAGTCCTCGAAGCGGTCCGACCAGCGCATGCCGCCACGGGCGATGTTGCTGGTGCGCAGATGCACCCCTTCCATGCGAGGCGAGTAGACAAAAATTTCATACAGCGGACGCGGGCGCGGCACATCGTTGATCTGACGCGGCGCCAGCTTGAAGGAGATATAGGGCCTGGGCTCGCCATCCTCTCCCAGCTGGAAATAGTTGGTACGCAGTGTGGCGCCGATCAGCTCCATATAAAGGCGGATCAAACGGTCATCGTTGAGGCTTGTGACCTCTTCCAGATAGGCCTCGATACGCTCACGGACCGTTTTGAGCCCGTCTTCGCTACGCGCAATCTGCGGATCAAACCGGTTGCGAAACAACGTCAC
This sequence comes from Kushneria sp. EE4, assembly GCF_977968315.1. The sequence goes on along the minus strand of NZ_OZ386212.1, from coordinate 663,179 downwards.
CAGTTCACGGGTAATCCCGGCATGCTGGGTCAGGGCCGCGGCGATATAGTCCTGCGATAGACCAAAACGAATCTGTTTGAGATAGCGCGCGTAGGCGCGCAGCATCGCCACCTCGCGCCAGTCGAGCCCGACGGCAATGATCAGGCGGTTGAAGCTGTCGCTTTCGGCAGCGCCCGACCAGATGCGCGTAAAGGCATCGATGAAGGTGTGGCGCATGCCGTGAAGATCCACCTGCTCGTGGCCCGAGGATTCCAGATTGAAATCATGAATCCAGACCACGTTGTCGGCACGCTCGATCTCGTAGGGGCGCTCGCTGATCACACGCAGCCCCATGTGCTCAAGCATCGGCAGCACATCGGAAAGCGGCACCGGCTGGTCGCGATGGAACAACTTGAGATTGACGTCGCTTTCATGCTCGAGCTGGCGATACAGGCTCAGCCCGATGGCGGTCTCGTTATCGAGCCCTTCCATGTGACCGATGTCGTAGATGGCGGTGCGCGGCGTGAAGTCTTCCCGGTAGCTGCTGGGGAAGGCGTCACGATAGCGCTCCATCAGACGATTGGCAGGCTCCTCACCGTAGCCTTCCACCAGCGCTTCGTGCAGATCGTCACGCCAGCCCCGCGCGATGGCGATGACCTTTTTCTCCAGCGCGCGATTGTCATACGCCACCGGCTTGTCGCCGTTAAAGCGTAAAATCAGCTGAATGCGGGCCAGCACCGACTCGGAGAGATACGTATTGAAATCGCCAAAGCTGGCATCGAGCTCTTCACACAGCATGTTCTGAATGCGCAGGCGCAGATCGGTCGAGAACACGTCACGCGGGACATATACCAGACAGGAGTAGAAGCGCCCGGAGCGGTCCTCGCGAATGAACAGCCGCACGCGACGGCGTTCGCGAATGCTTAGAATGCCCATGGCCGTGCGGCAAAGGTCTTCCGTGCCCATCTGGAACAGCTCATCACGGGGATAGACTTCCAGAATCTGCTGAAGCTGCTTGCCGTTGTGCCCGGCCGGGTCAATGTTGGAATCGCTGAGCACGGCATCGATCTTGCGACGCAGTACGGGAATATTGACCGGGCGCTCGTTGTAGACCGACAGCGTATAAAGCCCGAGAAAGTGGCGCTCGCCGATGACGTCACCCTGCTCGTTGTGACGCTCAACGATGATGTAATCCGGATAGCTCGGCCGATGAATGCGTGACGGCCAGGCGCTCTTGGCAAAGGAGATCAGCTCGGGGATCAGGACATACTCCCCCTGCTCTGCCTCATTGTCGCTGAACTGCTGGGGCTCCTCGCAGTAGCGCGGGCTGTCCAGCTTCAGCACTCCCAGTTCGCTGCCGCTGGTGCGTACCAGCCGGGAATGCCCGTCCTGGCTTTGAAGCTCGTAATCCTCAAAGCCCAGAAAGGTAAAGTGGTCATCCAGCAGCCATGCCAGAAAGTCGCGTGCCTCGTCGATATCACGCTTTTCAACAACCCGGGGCGGATGCGTGTCCATCTCCTTGAGTGCGGCACGCGCCTGGTCGCGCATGGCGTCAAAATCGGAGACGGCAGCCCGCACATCGGTCAGCACATCCTGAATGTTGTCCCTGAGCTCATTGAGCATGGCCGTATCGGAGTGACGATCGATCTCGATGTAGATGACCGATTCCCGCGCGGCAGGGGCATCCGCGGCGCGAGGCGGCGTAAAGCGCACCAGACGCTGCTGTTCGTCGCGCTCGCTGGCGATGACCGTGTTCAGAATGGCATGAACGGTGAAGCCGCAGCGATTGAGCTCGATGCGCACCGAATCCACCAGAAAGGACATGTCCGGGCTGACGACTTCCACTACCGTATGGGTCGACTGCCAGCCATACTCTTCGTATTCGGGGTTGAAAACGCGCACCTTTGGACGTCCGTTCTGCTCTCGCTGCTGCAGAAAAAACCAGGTCGAAAGCGTGGCGCCATAGAGGTCCTCGAAATGACGCTCTCGCAGGTCCTCGTGGCTGGCACCGGCATAATAGTGGCGTGCAAAGGCGCTGATGTTGCGCGCCTGCTCGGGCGCCAGACGCTCGTCAAGCAGCGTCTCGAGCGCTTTGAAAAAGTCTTCCTTGTTGTCCGGCACTGTACTCTGCATCGATTCTCCTCGCGTACCGCAAATGCCTACGCATCCTGATGGGATGACCACGGTGACATCCTAGTTCAGCAAACGCTTTATCCCTACTGTATACCCATTTTTATCATGGCCCATGAGCAAGCGGCATGGGCACGCCCCGGTAATGACGCTATCGGCATGGCAGTCATGAAAACGCCCCGGCCCCGCCGTGGCGGGGCCGGGAAAGCACGGCATCGCAATCGATCAGCGCCGCTTGAGCAGCACACCACACTCACAGTGGTCGGTGTAGGGAAACTGATCAAAAAGCGCCAGACGATGAATCTCGTGAGTACGCCCGAGCTGCTCCAGATTGGCTTCCAGGGTATCGGGGTTGCAGGAGATATAAACGATGTCATCAAAGCGGGCGATCTGTTCGCAGCTGTCGGCGTCAAGCCCCGCCCGCGGCGGGTCGACCAGTACGGTCGAAAAATCATGCGCTTCAAGCTGCATATCGCTGACACGCCGGCCCGTTTTTTCTCCCGACAGTGCCTGGGCGAACTCCTCGCTCGACATGCGCGCCACGTGAGCATTGTCGATACCGTTGAGCGCCAGATTGTGCTGGGCCGAAGCCACTGACGTACGCGATATTTCGGTGGCCACCACGCGCCGGAAATTGTCTGCCAGAGCGATGGTGAAATTACCGTTGCCGCAGTAAAGCTCGACCAGGTCGGTGTCACGGCGCCGGCCATCATTACCCTGTGTGACTTCCCGGGCCCAGTTGAGCATGCTTTCAGCGATGTCGGCGTTGGGCTGGGTAAAGCTGTTTTCGACCTGCTGATAGCTGAACACCCGCCCGGCCACATCGAGATGCTCGGTCACCGATTCACGCGTCAGCACCCGACGCTGCTTGCGTGCCCGGCCGATAATGGCGGCGTCCAGCGTCGTTTCGAGCTCGCGGGCGGCCTGTTCCCACTCGTCATCAAGCTTTCGGTGGTAGACCAGCGTCACCAGCGCCTCGCCCTGACGGGTCGTCAGATACTCCACCTGAAAAAGGCGATGGCGCAGCGCTGGGGCGTCGCGGATGGCGTCAATCAGCTGCGTCATCAACGCATTGATGCGCCGACTTGCCACGTCATACTGATCCATGCGCACGGTTTGTTTAACACCGTCGGCATCGGCCTCGAACATGGCATGAAAGAGATCATCGCCTTCATGCCAGATGCGAAACTCGCAGCGCATGCGGTAATGGCTTGCCGGAGAGGCAAATACCTCAAGCGGCGGCGCCTTGAAACGGGCAAACTGATCGATAATGCGCTGGCGCTTGGCGTCAAGCAGCGCAGAGTACTGGTCGGGGTCAACGACGGGTACGCTCAATGTGAAATACCTGATCCGGCCGTCATGATAACGGTCATGATGAAAGAGGCCGCCAGTGTAGCGCCTGCCCATCGCAGCTCAAGTACTGACGCCGCCCATTGCCCGCCGGTGACCTGTGATACGGCGTCACTGTGACAAATGCTGTAGACTCCCGACGCCTTATTGGCTATATCTCGATCGTTGCCCATCGGGGAACGCCTTGTCATGACAACCATCACTTCTTTCGCTTTCAGGAACTCGACATGCTGACTCTTCTCAAGCGGCACTGGATGCTGGCGGCACTGGTATTCGCTGCCCTTTTCATGGTGTTTTTTGCCGCGGTCGTCCCCCGCAAGCCGGCAGCGGGCCTTGAACAGGCACATTATCCGGCGATCGAGAAGTTCGGCGGCATTGCCGAGCGTCATGACACGATAGATGTTCCCGACCCCAACAAGCATTATCAGGTCATCTTTGACGTGGTCAGCGGAAGCGACGACCCCCGCACGATCAACCCCGGTCTGATGCGCGTGGCGCGTGCCGTCAATGTCTTTGCCGAAGCCGGTGTGCCGCTTGAGAACCTGGATTTTGTGGCCATCATTCATGGCGATGCGACGCGCAGCGTGGTCAACTCCGGGGTGTACAACAAGTGGTTCGGATTCGACAACCCCAACGTCGCACTGGTCCATGCCCTGACGGAAGCAGGCGTTCGCGTACGAGTATGCGGTCAGGTGCTCAACCACTGGAAGATTGCTGATGCCGACGTCAACGACGAGATCGGGATCACGCCTTCGGCGCTGAGCACACTGGCAATCTACGGCAACGAAGGTTACGCCTACGAGCGGCTGTAACCCCCTGTCGCAGCAGACATGAAAAAGCGGGGCGGCATGTGAATGCCGCCCCGCTCATGTTTGCACCCTTGCCTGCCCGGGATGCCGGAGTCGCGCCCGAAGGGCCGGCACTCAGGCCACCGCCGGTCGGATTTCACGAAATTCGGCGTAGAGGTCCGGATATTCCTGCTGAAGGCGTGCCAGCTGCGTACGAGCCTGAAGCGGCAGCGTATCGCGCAGCTCGACATATTCGTCTTCATCCAGACTGGCGTCCAGCAGCGGAAACAGGTGTTCACGCTCCATGCGCAGCACATGACGGTGCGCGTCCAGATAGGCCTTGAGGCGCTCGCCAAAAAGCGTCATGGGCATGATGGCATCCATCAGGATGTTATCGAGATCATCGCCCAGATGCCTCAGACGCTGTTTGAGCTCACGATACTCACCGGCCAGCTCACAGATTTCCTGCCCGGTATGCGCCCCGCGCTCGGTCAGCCGATTGCCGCAGAGAGTTTCCAGCGGGACGATGTAGTCGTCCATATAGTCCATGATGTAGTCACACGCCTCACGCATGAGTCGAAAGCTCGGGCGCTCTCCGGTCACAAGATAACGATGCTGCAGCGTTAGCACATGAAGCAGGCGAGCCATATGGGCATGATCCTGGCGAAGCTGAGTCAACTTGAGCATGGCGGCGTCTCCGGCAAATTTGACGAGCTACCAGTCTTGTGCGTTTTGCATCTGATCGCCACTTACTTTGGTCGCATACAGCGCTCATTAAATTTAATACCTGCCAAAGCCACGCCAGGCGCACCGGCGGCCATCATGGTCTCGATCGCGTCATGGCGGGCATGAGACAACAGACGCGACGTTGTCATACTTTCTCATGATGGCTCGACGCCGCGTCGATGCGTCGCAGCCTGATCCAGTCCTTCCAGCCACTCCAGCTTTTCGGCAATGCGCTTTTCAAGGCCGCGGTCAACCGGTTGATAGTAGCGAGTACCCACCAGCGCCTCGGGAAAATAGGTTTCACCGGCGGCATAGGCATGGGGTTCATCATGGGCATAGCGGTAGTCATGACCATGCCCCAGAGACTTCATCAGGGACGTGGGCGCATTGCGCAGGTGCACCGGCACCTCGTGCCCGGGACTTGAAGCCACGTGCGCGCGCGCCTGATTGTAGGCCACGTAGGCGGCATTGCTTTTCGGGGCACTGGCGATATAAAGGATGGCCTGGGCGACGGCAAGCTCGCCTTCCGGACTGCCCAGACGCTCCTGCACCTCCCAGCCGTCCAGCGCCAGGCGCAGCGCTCTGGGGTCGGCGTTGCCGATCTCTTCGCTTGCCATGCGAACCACCCGACGAGCGATGTAGAGCGGGTTTGCCCCGCCGTCGAGCATGCGACAGTACCAGTAGAGCGCAGCATCAGGGGCACTGCCGCGAATCGACTTGTGCAGCGCCGAAATCTGGTCATAAAAGAGATCGCCGCCGCGGTCGAGCCGGCGCGTACTCTCGCCCAGCACCTCTTCGATGACCGCCTGCGACAGTCTCGGCGCCTCCCCCTCGCGGCCGGCTTCGGCCATGTCGGCGGCAATCTCCAGCAGATTGAGCGCCCGACGCGCGTCACCGTCAGCCGCCTGCGCCAGAAGATCACGGACGCTGTCTGGTGCCTCGATACCGGCCTCGCCGAGACCGGCCGGCTCCAGCAGGGCGCGGTCGATGACCTGACGAAGCTCCTCGGTGCTCAGTGGCTTGAGCACATGAACCCGCGCCCGCGACAGCAGCGCATTGTTGAGCTCGAAGGAAGGATTTTCGGTGGTGGCGCCGACAAAGGTGAACACGCCTTCCTCGACCCAGGGCAGGAAAGCGTCCTGCTGTGCCTTGTTGAAGCGATGCACCTCATCGACGAATAACAGCGTGCGCTGTCCGGTCTGGCCTCGTTGCTGCGCCTCGAAGGCTGCAGCACGAATCTCCTTGACGCCCGCCGAGACGGCCGAGAGCGTAGCAAAGTGCGAACGGGTATAGCCGGCGATCAGGCGTGCCAGGGTGGTCTTGCCAACGCCGGGCGGCCCCCAGAGGATCATCGAATAAAGCTGATCGCGCGCCAGGGCACGCGTGAGAGGACGGTCCGGCCCCAGAAGATGGGACTGACCGATATAGTCTTCCAGTCGGGCCGGACGCAAGCGCGCCGCCAGGGGTTGCCCGGGCGGCGCGTCACGATCAAACAAATCACTCATGAAAAAGGCACCCTTGTGCGGATCATGCCTCCATCATGGCAGATAACGCAGTATCAATCAGTTGCCTTCGCGCATCACATCCGCCCCGTCGGGGATCTCGAACTGGAACTGCGAGGCGCTGATATCAGGGTTGACCTCGATATTGCGAAACGATATTTCCGTGCGCTGGCCGGTACCGTCGGTGAGATCGATCCCGGAGAGACGTTCGTTGTTGAACACCAGCTCCAGGGATTCAAACAGCGTGTCGTTGGAGCGCGGCGACAGTGCGAAGAACTCGGTGGTCCCCTGCTGGCGACGCGACACGTTGTAGTTCTCGGTCAGCTCGCTGGCCTGCCCGGAGAGCAAGAGTGCCGGGGTGTGCGTGACGCGCTGATCAAGCGGGCGAATGCTGACCTGTTCGAGGTCAGGGTCATAGAGATAGACCTGCTGTCCGTCGGAAACCACGGTCTGGCGATAGGGGTCAGAGACTTCCCAGTTGAAGCGTCCGGGACGCGAGAGCCACATGTGGCCGCTGGCGTTTTGAAGATTACCGCCCCCGCTGGCCACCTGCTGATTGAAATCGGCAGAGTAGGTCTTGAGCGGCTCGAGCAGCGAGGTCAGTCGCTCGGCATCCTGAGGCGCCGCCTGCGCCGGCAGTGTCATGCACGCCGCCATCAGGGTGGCACCTGCCAGCCCCGATTTACGGGCCAGGCCGTTACGGCCATGAGTCATCAGTGTCATTAAAACATCCTGTTCTGGTTGGCAGAGAGCATGCCGTGGTGCCCCTTTGACCTGTCACCGGGTGACAGGTTCTGTAAAGGCCCCTGCTGAAACTTAAGATTGTTCAGCCCCATCATCGGGTTATCCGGTGATGCCATCAGTTCGACGGGGGCGATGCCAGCACTTCCCTGGCTCCGTTGCTGCCCATGGACGACACCACGCCGGCCATCTCCATCGCCTCGACCAGACGCGCCGCGCGATTGTAGCCAATCTTGAAGCGACGCTGGACCGAAGAAATCGATGCCCGACGTGATTCGGTCACATAGGCCACGGCCTCATCATAGAGCGCGTCCTGTTCCGGGTCGTCATTGCCATCGCCTTCGGCTTCAAGCCCTGTCAGCGCATCGGCCGAGACACCGCCGGACAGGATCTCATCGATGTACTCGGGCTCACCACGACGCTTCCAGTCATCGACCACACGATGCACTTCGTCATCGTCCACGAAGGCGCCATGCACGCGCATCGGAATGCCCGCGCCGGCCGGCAGATACAGCATGTCGCCATGCCCGAGCAGATGTTCGGCACCGCCCTGATCAAGAATCGTGCGCGAATCGATCCGCGAGGAGACCTGAAAGGCCATGCGGGTCGGGATGTTGGCCTTGATCAGACCGGTCACCACATCCACCGACGGGCGCTGGGTGGCCAGAATCAGGTGGATGCCGGCAGCACGCGCCTTCTGCGCGATACGGGCGATCAGCTCTTCGACCTTTTTGCCCACGATCATGAACATGTCGGCGAACTCGTCGATCACCACCACGATATAGGGCAGTCTCTCGAGCACCGGCGGCTGCTCATGCATCTCCCAGGGCTGCGGTTCCCACAGCGGATCGGCAATCTGGGCGCCGGCCGCAGAGGCTTCATCGATACGCGCGTTGAAACCGGCCAGATTACGCACGCCCATGGCTGCCATCAGCTTGTAACGACGCTCCATTTCGGCCACGCACCAGCGCAGCGCGTTGGCGGCCTCCTTCATGTCGGTCACCACCGGGGCCAGAAGATGCGGAATGCCGTCGTACACCGACAGCTCCAGCATCTTGGGATCGACCATGATCATGCGCACTTCATCGGGCGTGGCCTTCAAAAGCATCGAGATCAGCATGGCATTGACGCCGACCGACTTGCCCGAGCCCGTGGTACCCGCTACCAGAAGGTGTGGCATCTTGTTCAGATTGGCCACGACCGGGTTGCCGCCGATGTCCTGACCCAGCGCCACCGTGACCGGTGAACTGGCGTCCTGATAGACATCGGAGTCAAAGATTTCCCGCAGCCGGATCATGGCCCGATTGGGATTGGGGATTTCGATGCCGACCGTTGGCCGCCCGGGGATGATCTCGACCACACGCACACTTTTCACCATCAGCGAGCGCGCCAGATCCTTGGCCAGGTTGCTGATCTTGGAGACTTTCACACCGGGTGCCGGCTTGATCTCAAAGCGCGTGATGACAGGGCCGGGCCAGGTATCAACCACCTCGGCCTTGACGCCATATTCACGCAGGCGAACTTCCAGAAGCTCTGCCATGTCCTGAAGCTGTTCGGCCGTGTAGGTCGGCTCGTGAGACGACGGCGGCGTCAGAAGCGACAGCGAGGGCAGCTCGCCCAGCGGCTCACCGTCAGACTCGTGCACGGGACGCTGGGTCTGCATCTGCTGCACGGTCCAGAGTGTCGGGCTGGCGCCGTCTTCGCCATTGGCTTCGGGCTCCGGACGCGGCGCTGGCGCGTCGTGATTCGGAGCGGGAGCGGGGCTGGCACGCTCATCAGCGCGAACCTCATCGCTTTCGTCGTCCCGAACCGGTGGCGCGCTCGGTGCTGAGGTCTCCTGATACGACGATACGGGGGCCGCTTCCGATACCGACTCATTGAAGGTGGCATCCCGAGCATCATCGTCTTCAAAGGTAAGCGTTGAAGCAGACGCGTCACGAGCCGGCGATGGCGTGTCTTCACGCGCGCTCAACGGCGTCGAGAGTTCGGGCTCGTCGTCTTCCCAGCTTAGTACCGGAGGCTCCTGCGCCTGCATGTCATCAACAAGCGGCATTTCACGCTCACGCAGGGATTGCGGCTCTTCCAGCGTCATGTCATCCGGCGTCGGCTCGACGGGTGCCGCAGGTGCCGGCACATCATGCGCCGAAGGGGTATCGACCAGCGGCGCCTGATCGGTACGTGCCTGCGGCTCGCGCTGTTCAGGCGCAGGTGCACTGGGCAAGGCAGGCTCGTCTTCATCATCTTCGGCCAGCCGGGGCTCGGGGATGACCTCCGGAATTCGCCGGCGGGTCACGTCGCTGGCCGAAGTATCGCCACGAGGCGTTTCCATCGGCTGCTGCGGCACCTCGCCAGGCACCGGTGCACTGTCCACGCGGGATTGACCCTCATCGCGCACCGGGGTGGCAGGAACATCCTGATCATCTTCGGGGGCACGAACCAGCGGCTCATCGATCGCCGATGCCGGCATGGAGGTCAACGAATCATCATCGTGAGCCGGCGAAGGGGTCGATGCCACATCGTGTCGCGGCTCATGGCGTTCGGACTCGACCGCCGATGTCCGGGCCTGCCGAGCGCCTTCATCGCTCCAGCGATCGCTGGCGGCAGGCGCCGGATCGACGGGCGCCGGGGTGGCGGGCGCAGAAGTACTCTGCGTCTCACGCGTTACGGCGGTTTTTTCGTAGGGCTGTTCCCAGGGAATGTCATCCTCATCGGTGCGCATTCCGGCCACCGGCTCGTTAAGCGCATCGGTTTCGTCATCATGCGATTTTCGCATCGAAACGGCCGGCTCATCGGGGGCTTCAAAAAACGCGTCATCGTCTTCATGCGCTTTTGTCCGACGTCCGGGCACCAGACGCGCCAACAGCCCGGGGCGTTCGCGGTGGGGGCGTGCGTCCTCGGCATCTGCTCTCAGAGCGGTATCGTCGTCCTCGTCGTCATGGCCGAAATCGAACTCATCCTCTTCCTGAGCGGTAAGGTACGCCTCGCGACGCTCCTGGGCCATTTCGCGACGACGCTCCTGAAGCCTTGAACCGGCACTGCCGATGCTTGCGCCGGCCATGCCCACACGGCGTGCACACCAGCGCACACCACGCCAGATGCCGTTGCCCACTTCATCAATGATGGAAAACCAGGACATGCCGGTCAAAAGCGGCATACCGCAAAGGAAGGCCGCCAGCGACAACAGCGTGGTGCCATGCCTGCCGACCAGTGCAGACAGTGCCGCCGACACACCCTCGCCCACGATGCCGCCCGATCCATAGGGCAGATCGTTGCTGGCATCCTGAAAATGAAGCGCGCCGACGGTGCAGGTGGCCACCATGACCAGCAGCAGCCCGCCACCCCGTACGGCCAGCGCCATGGGGTCCCAGACAATGTGGGCCTCTTTGGCGCGGATCAGCCGCCAGGCCCCCAGCCCGAGCATGCCGGGCGCCCAGAGCGCGCTGGCACCGAACAGCGAATAAAGAACATCAGAAAGCCACGCCCCGACAGGCCCCATCCAGTTGGTCACTGCCTGATCCGGTCCGCTATGGGACCAGCTGGGGTCTGCCGGCATGTAGCTGAAAAGCGCCAGCAGCAGGAAGGCGCAAAGCGCCAGCATGACGATGGCAACCCCTTCCTTGGCAGCGCCCTGGAGTCTGGCACTGAAATGGCGGGCGTTATCCCGGGCTTTTGTCACACGCTGTCGAGAGCGCTGCATGGTGGCGCTTTTACGCGTTGTTCGCGGGCTGGCGCCGCTTTTGCTGCGACGTGTCTTTGCCTGTGACTGCGATTGTCTGGTCTTGCTGGCGCTCAACGGCCATCCCCCCTGCACTCATGCGAGTGTTATGGCTGTACTCTGATGAAGCATTCGAAGGCCTGATAAAGGCATATTGGCAGGGTAATGACCTCGGGTCACACCCTGCCAGAGGCAGGTATCATACCTGGAGATGATGGTACGGCACAGACCCGGCAATTGCAGCCGTGAAATCAGGGAAATATCAGGCCGGCAAATGAAAGACCCGCACGACCTCACTGAGCTTGCGCGCCTGTTCATCCAGATGCCCGGACGCGGCGGCCGACTGCTCGACCAGTGCGGCGTTATGCTGAGTGGTTTCATCCAGCGAGGCCAGTGCACTGCTGACCTGCTCGATGCCTTCAAGCTGCTCTTCGCTGGCGCGACTGATCTCGTTGACAATGACGCCCAGACTTTCCATTCGCGCGGTGATCTCCTCGATCTGCTCGCCGCTTTGCTGGATATGGGCGTTGCCGGTCGTGACTTCCTCGATGGTATGTCGAATCAACTGGCCGATATCGGCAGACGCTTCACTACAGCGCACCGCCAGACGCCGCACTTCATCGGCCACCACGGTAAAACCGCGACCGTGGGCACCGGCACGCGCTGCCTCGACCGAGGCATTGAGCGCCAGAAGATTGGTCTGGAAAGCAATGCCGTCGATGGTGGCAATGATATCGGACATTTTCGAGGCCGTGGCATCCAGGTCCCTGAGGGTGGTCATGGCACGACCCAGGCGCTGCTGACCTTCTCTGGCCGAGGCCACCACCTCCTCTGCCATGCTGTCCCCCTGGCGGGCACGCTCGGTGTTCTGGCGCACGGTGGCTGTCAATTCCTCGATACTGGCCGCTGTCTGCTCAAGACTTGCCGCCTGGCTTTCGGTACGGCGTGACAGGTCCATGTTGCCACTGGCAATTTCGCTTGAGGCGTGGCCAATCCCTTCTACCGACTGACGAACGCGACTGACGATATCGCGCAGACCATCGCTGATACCGTTCATGGCCCCGACCAGCGAGCCGATTTCATCCTTGCGGTGGCTGTCCAGATGCTGCCTGAGATCCCCATTGGCAAGGTGGCCGGCCATGCCCTGCACGCTGGCCAGAGGATGGCTCAGGCTGCGGCGCATCATGAAATAAACCGCCAGCGCCGCTGCAAGCGCCAGCCCCAGCGCGATCAGCAGAAACCGGTTACGGGCCGCGGCAATCTGATCATCGATATCGGCATTGACCGCCGTGGCAGCCACGACCCAGTGCCAGTCAGGATACTGCATGAAATAGGTCGTACGACGAGCGTGTTCAGTGTTGGGCAGTCGATATTCAAACAGCCCGCGCTGCCCCTGAAAGATCGGCGCAAAGGCCGGATTGCCGTCAGCATCAAGCACGTTGTTCAGCGACGTCCCCTCGTGCTCACCGCCGGCCAGGATGCTGCCAGTATCGGCATCAACAATCATGAAGTAGCCGTTTTCGCCGACCCCCAGCGAGCGTACACGTTCCTTGAAGTTTTCCAGATCGGCTGTAATGTCCACACCGATAAAGCTGGCACCGATAACGCGCCCCCCGGCATCATGAATGGGCTCATAGCGGGTGATATAGGGGGTCCCGAACAATGTGGCGATACCTGAATAGACACGGTCTTCCATCAGGGCGCGATAGCTTGCCCCGCTGCGATCAAGCAGGGTACCCACGGCGCGCTCTCCCTGAGCGTCCTTGAGTGAGGTATTGATACGCACAAAATCGTCGCCGGTACGGGCAAAAAGCGTGACCGGTGTGCCGGTGCGCCGGGTAAAGTCATCCACGCGCTGGGTGTCCATGTTGAGCGCACCGCGCTGGTCCATCAGCAGTGGCGTTCGGGTGGACCTGACATTTACGGTCTGGGTCGGATCAAGGACAAAGGGCGGGGCCAGAGCATCGGTCTGAAACAGCTTTAGAAAACGCGCGCTTTGCTGCTGCAGGCTCTGATCGAAAAGCGTAACCGAATCGGTAAACTGTCGGGTCTGCTGCTGCATGCTGTTGGCGCCCTGTTCACGAAGCGCCCGGGCACTGGAAGACGACAGCCCCCAGCTCAGGGCAACAAAGGCCGCAATGGCCGCCAGACCGATAATCAGCGCCAGACGCGAGCCGATGCTCATGCGCCGAAAAAAGTTTCTCATGGTCAACATCCGATAATGTGTTATGTCTTTTCTGGCGGCCAGAACCTGGCAAACCCTTCCGAGAACCAATGTCGGCTGCAACAAACAAAACTTAAGAGGTTTTTAATGGTTTATCGGGCATCCGGAAATGGCGTGTCATGTGGTCAGATCTCGGAGGGTGGCCATGATTGACTGGCTTGCTCCCTACCCTGTTGGTTTCCCCCCTTCGGACAGGGCCCTTGAAACGCCCAACGGGTTGCTGGCGGCAGGGGGCGATCTCACGCCGGAGTGGCTGCTGGCGGCCTATCGGCGCGGCATTTTTCCATGGTTCAATGAAGATGACCCCATTCTCTGGTGGTCACCCGACCCCAGAATGGTGCTGTTCCCCGACGAGCTTCGCATACGTCGCAGCCTGGCCAAGCGGCTTCGCAATTCGGGCATGACGGCGACGTTTGATCAGGCCTTCGAGGCGGTGATCACACAGTGCGCCGAGCAGCGACAGGCGCAGGAAGGCACCTGGATTTCATCCGACATTATCCGGGCCTACGTGACCCTGCATCAGCTGGGTCACGGGCACAGCGTTGAGATATGGGAAGGTGACACGCTGGTAGGCGGGCTTTACGGCATCCTGATGGGGCGCGTATTTTTTGGTGAGTCGATGTTCTCGATACGCCCCGACAGCTCCAAGATTGCGCTGGTACGACTGATGGAATGGCTGGGCGAGCATCACGATCTGGCACTGGTCGACTGCCAGATGCACACGGCACATCTGGCTCGCATGGGCGCTCGCGATATATCACGTGATCGGTTCAATGCCCTGCTTGAGCAGCACATACCCGGTCATTTTCAAGAATCCCTGGTAATGCGCCGATAGTCACTACCGAATCATTAATGTCGCAAGCCCCGGACCACTTTTTTGGACATTGCGCCCGTTGAACAACTCAAGCATGCACTCCCCCCTCCAGGATTTACGGTTTTTCCTGACAGAGCCTCATGACTGCAGTTATCTGGGAGCTCATGAGGCCACAACGCTGTTCATGGATCCTCATATTCCGGTGGACCACGAAATGTACAGCGCCCTGACCCTGATGGGGTTCAGGCGCAGCGGCACGCACCTCTACCGTCCGCACTGTCAGGAGTGCAACGCCTGTGTGTCCGTGCGTGTACCCGTCAATGACTATGCGCCCGACCGTTCGCTCAGGCGTACCGAGCGCGACAATCAGGATCTGGTCGTCATCGAGCGCCCCGCCCTCTTTGATGAAGAGCACTATGCGCTTTACGAGCGCTATATCACTGTACGTCACAGTGATGGCGAGATGTATCCGCCGGCCATCGAGCAGTACCGCGCCTTTTTGAGCACCGCCCATGACTTTTCACGGCTGGTCGAGTTCCGGCTGAACGGCCATCTTCTGGCCGTGGCGGCAGTGGATTTTCTGACCCATGGGCTTTCGGCCATCTACACCTTTTTCGACCCGGATGAGGCCTACCGATCAAGGTCACTGGGAAGCTGGGCGGTTATCTGGCAGATTCGCCGGGCGCAGTCACTGGGGCTTGAGCACGTTTATCTGGGCTACTGGATCAACGAAAGTCAGAAAATGGATTACAAGCAGCGCTTCAAACCGCTGGAATATCTGCAGGGACATCGCTGGCGCCGGAGCATTCCAATCGAACAGATGCATCATTAAAGCGGGGCAGGCGTCCAGCGGCTTTGCGCTTCAGACAGGTATCAGGCAAAATATCGCACGTTCAGTCCGCCATCACCTGCATTGACCGGCCCTGTGGCCAGCAAGAATGCCCTGATGGCGCGCTTATATTACGATTATCGGGGAATACATCATATGGCAAGAGAAGATCATATTGAAATGGAAGGCGTGATTGTCGATACGCTTCCCAACACCATGTTTCGCGTCGAGCTTGAAAACGGCCACGTCGTGACGGCACATATTTCCGGCAAGATGCGCAAGAACTACATCCGCATTCTGACCGGTGACAAGGTCAAGGTAGAGCTGACGCCCTATGATCTGTCCAAGGGTCGTATCGTCTACCGCTCCCGCTAAGGACGCCATGCGTCCTTATCCTGCACGCCCCCTCTTTGTATCCCTCACTGCTTTATGGCGCCCTGCTGGCTTCAGGCCATCCGGCAGGTTCGCACTCGACGGATAGCGCCTGATTCGCCATCCGTTGTCGCGCATAAAAAAACGCCCCGTCCGAAGACAGGGCGTCAGTGACTACCGGCATGGCGTGCCGATCAGGCAACCTGCTCGGCAGCCGCGGAAA